>NZ_MUNF01000090.1 GCF_002154555.1 Streptomyces murinus | reverse complement strand
GCGCTCGGAGGCCAGCCCCCGATCAGCCGCGTTAACAACGCTCGTGGTCAATACACCTAGGGCCTGTCTGACAATTCCCGTCGTCGCCCGGAGGGCGGCCGCGCGGCGTCAGGTGCGTGCTCTCGGGGTGCCGGGCGTAGGCCCTCGTACTGGACGTACTTGGGTCTGCGCCCGGTGCCGCGAGAGTGCGTGCATGGCGTCGCGCGGCAGACGGGAATTGTCAGACAGGCCCTAGCGCCTCGTCGTCCGGCACCAGCCACACCCGGCCGCCGACCCAACCGCGCACCCGAGTTCGCGGCACCCAGCCGAACAACTCGTAGGTCCCGCGCCCGGAATCCCCGAACAACCCCTCCACCTCGGCGCAGACGCCGAAGGCGCCCCCGTTCTCCGGGTCGGTCAGCGTGTACCGCGTTCTCCCGCGACGATCCTCGTGCACCCGGGAATGATGCCGCGTCCGCATCCCCGACCACGAGCCGACCACCGCCTTTTTGGGCAACTGTTCTGCCCTCGCGTACCTGGCCCCTGTCGCCATGGGCCTGTATCCAAAGGGGCGGAGCCTAGCGAAGGAGCCCGCATGCACGCCCGAGACACCGCCGAGGCGGCCGAGCGCACCGGCACCCGCAAGCCGCCTGCTCCGGCCGCCGTGACACGGCAGGCTCCGGGCACGCTGGCGCCGCTCCAGCGCAGCGTCGGCAACGCGGCCGTCGTCCAGATGCTGCGCCGGAGCCAAGACGCGGGCGGACATGGCGCGGAGGAGGTGGCGGCGGTCCAACGGTCCGCCGTACACGGGGTGCTGCGCGCTCCCGGGCGACCGCTCGCGGAGCCGGTGCGCCAGGAGATGGAGGCGCGGTTCGGGACGGACTTCTCCGATGTGCGCGTCCATGACGACGCCGCCGCGCAGTCCTCCGCCGCGGGCCTCGGCGCCCGCGCCTACACGTCCGGCAGCCATGTGGTGATCGGACCCGGTGGCGCCGACCGGCACACGCTCGCCCATGAGTTGACCCATGTCGTCCAGCAGCGGCAGGGTCCGGTCGCGGGCACCCCGACCGGCGACGGGCTGCGGGTCAGCGATCCCGCCGACCGCTTCGAGCGGGCCGCCGAGGCCAACGCCCACCGGGTGCTCGCCGGTCCGGTGCCGGCCGCTCGGCGGGAGGAGGAGGCCGCGGGCAGGTCGGTCGCGGGGGCCGAGGGGTCCGTGCAGCGGTTCACGGACCAGGACGTGGACAACATGGGTGAGCTGCGTGTCTCGGTCAACGGGGCTTTCGCCATCGCCGACGGCGCGGACCATATATGGGTACGGGCCGACTCCCTCGGCGCGATCGCCCCGGCCCTCCAGGCGGACAACCAGCAGGCTCAGTTCCTGGGGGCCACCTACCACCGCTACTCGCTGGGCGGTGATGTGCTCAACCAGTGCCTGCATGTGGCCGAGGAGATCATCAACAACCGGGTCAACCAGCTGCCGCACGGCCAGTACGCCAGCACGATCGATACCCACAGCAACAAGAACGGCGACCGGACCGAGTTCTTCGGCCAGCCCAAGGACGGGACCAACCGTCGTATGGCCAGGGAGTTCACCGGCGCCCGCGACGAAGCGGCGAACCCCCAGGTGGGCCAGGCGTTCGTGATCGTCGCGCTGCGGCCGGGGGAGCGGGAGATGAGCCAGTTCCACGCCGCCGCGGTGGTCGCGAGGGACGGTGACGACTGTGTCACCCTGGAGGCGTTCGCGGGCGCCGAGGAACAACTGGAGCCCGCCGCGGCCCGGATGTACACCGTCAACGGCGGAGGGGATTCGTTCCACGGCTACTGGACCGGCGAGGAGATGTATTACCACGGGGTCAGCGCCACCACGGTGATCATCAACCCCAACCCCAATCTGTGACCGGCCGGACGGTGAGCGGACCGCGCCGGACGCGGAGGAAGCGGAGAGCGACGGCAAGGACCCTGGGCCGAGTCCCGGATGGACCGAGGCCGATCGCAGGTTCTATGCCGCCTGGCAGCAGGGGCCCGGCTTCCGGGGGAAGGACGCGGACGGCATTCCGGGGAAGGCCGGTCGGGAGAAGTTAGACGCGCCGTCGGACGGATGAGGGGGCGGCCACCGGGGCGCGCCGGGGTCATCCCAGCCCGAACAACTTCGCCGCGTTGTGGTGGCAGACGGCGCGCAGCCATTCCGTTCCGAGGTCCAGCCGCTCCAGGGCGTGGAGTTGATGGAGGTAGGGGTAGGGGATGTTGGGGAAGTCGGAGCCGAGCAGGACGCGGTCGCCGAGGTCCGCGAGCCGGGAGAGGGCCCGGCCGGGGAACGGCATCAGCGCCTCGGTGAAGTCGGTGAACGCCATCGTCGTGTCCAGCCGTATCTCCGGGTAGCGCTCGGCGAGGCCGAGGAAATCCTCGTACTCGGGCATCCCCAGGTGCGCGACGATCAGCCGCAGCCCCGGGTGCCGCGCCAGCACCCGTGCGATCGGTCCGGGGCCGGTGTGCTTGCCTGGCGCGGGTCCGGAACCGCAGTGGATCACCACGGGGACCTGGGCCTCGGCCAGCACTCCCCAGGCCGGCCGGAGCAGCTCGTCCGCGGGGTCGTACGCCCCCACCTGCACATGCGCCTTGAACACCCGCGCGCCCGCCTCGACCGCCTCGCGCACGTACGTCTCGACGCCCGGCTCGGGGAACAGGGTGGCGGTGTGCAGGCAGTCGGGGGTCCGCCGGGCGAAGTCGGCCGCCCAGCTGTTGAGCCACCGGGCCATGTCGGGCTTGTGCGGGTAGAGCATGGCGGTGAAGGCGCGGACACCGAACCGCCGCAATATCGCAGCGCGTTCCGCCTCCTGCTGCCGGTAGCCGATCGGCCAGGCCAGCCCGCCGGTCAGCGGGCCCTGTGCGTCGAAGTACTCCCAGACCTTGTCCAGGACACGCTCGGGCATGAAGTGCGTATGGACGTCGATCAGACCGGGAAGCCCGAGCCGGCCCCAGAAGCGGCGGACCTCGGCGGCCTCCTCGTCGAAGCGGCTCGCGCGGGTGCCTTCGGCGAGGTCGGCGGAGGCCGGTCGGTGATCGTTCATGGCGCCCACGATCGTCCCGCGCCGCCGGTCACGTCAATCCGCGTCGCCGGTTACGCCAATCCGCATTCCCGGTCACGTCAATCCGCGGTCCCGGTCAGGTCGATCGCGTCCGTCCGGCGTCGGCGGTGCGAGTACGGCCCGTAGCGCTCGCCGGAACAGCGTGGCCGTGGTCGCGTCGAGCGGGGCGAGGAACTCGTCCTCCGCCGCGAGGTACGCCGCGTCGGCCTTCCGGTAGAGCGCGAGCCCGGGCCCGGTCAGCTCGATGGCGTTGCGCCGGCGGTCGGCCGGATCGGGCTTGCGGGTGACGATCCCCTTGGCCTCGAAGCCGTCGATCAGGGCGACCATCGTGGTGCGGTCGACGCCGAGCTTCGCCGCGACCGCCTGCTGCGACATCGGCTCACGCCCGACGAGCACGCGCAGCACGCCGAAGTCCTTGCTGTCGATGCCGAGCGGGGCGAGCGCGGCATCGGTCAGCGCCGTCAGCCGCAGGTGAGCGTGCTTGACGAGGTACCCGAGCGCGTCGTGCGGCTCCCTGGCATGCGGGGCGGGGGTTGGCATACCCCACATCCTATCTCTAGGATGATAATCAGTAGTACTGACAATCAGTTGGGCCGACGGAAGAGATCGTGATGATTCTTGTGACAGGCGGAGCCGGCTTCATCGGTTCGCACACCGTTCGCGCGCTCCACGAGGCGGGCGAGGAATGCGTGCTGCTCCAGCGCCGCACCCCCGCCCTGCCGCCGCGGCTGGCCGACGTGCCCGCGGCGATGGCACAGGGCGACATCGCCGACCTGGAGAGCCTGCGCGCGGTGGGCGGCCGGTACGCGATCACCGGGATCGTCCATCTCGCCATCACACCGCCGTGGGCGGCGGACGACGAGGATGCGATCGGGGCCGCGGGGCGCGCGCTCGACGGCTTCCTCAACATCGTGCGGGTAGCGAAGGAATGGGGCGTACGGCGCGTCGTCGTCGCCAGCACCATCGGCGTCTATGGAGGCGTGCCCGTCGACGGCGCGCTCGGCGAGGACCTGCCGCTGCCGATGAGCCACTTCCACGCCATCCCGACCCTGAAGAAGATCACCGAACTGCTCGCCGGGCAGCTCGCGGCCGAGTCCGGCATCGAGATCGTCGCCGCGCGCATCTCCGGCACCTGGGGCCCGGGCGGCCACCTGCCCGACCCCTTCTTCCCGGCCCCGTCACTCGTCCACGCCGCCGCGCAGCGCACCACCCCCGACCTGTCCGGCCTCGCGCACCAGCCGTACGCCGAGGACTCGCTCGACCTCTGCTACGTCAAGGACACCGGCCGTGCCCTGGCCCTCCTCCAGCTCACACCGGAGCTGCGCCACACCACGTACAACGTCGGCTCGGGCCGGGCGACGAGCAATGCCGAGGTGATCGCCGCGATCGCCGCCACCGAGCCCGGCTTCCACACCGCACTGCCCTCCCGCGACACCACGGCACCGCGCCAGTGGCTCGACACGACCCGCCTGCGCGAGGACACCGGCTTCACCCCGAAGTACGACACCGCCGCGGCCGCCGCCGACTACCTCGCATGGCTGCGCGCGGGCAACGAACGCTAGGGCCGATGCGGCGGGGCCTTCGTGACAGCGCCGCGTACGGCCGTCAACCGGCGCGCGGCGTGAGGACCGTACGGTCGAACGGGCCGCCGTGCGCGGCCGCGTACGCGACGGCCTCGTTCACGGCGTCGAGCGGGAAGGTCCGGATCCGGTCGGGGGAGAGGTCGAGCGTCCCGGAGGCGATGAGCCGGATCAGACCGACGTTCGCCGTGCGCGGGCACGACCACCGGCCGCGCACGGTGACCGAGTTGCGCATGAGCCAGGGGTAGGGGAGGGCGAGGTCCGCGCCGCCGAGCATGCCGACGCCGCCCATGAGGACGACCCGGCCGAACTCGCGGACGGTCAGGGCCGCCGTCCGCGTCACCGAACTGGGCGCGGAGGGCGGGAGCAGGTCGACCACCACATCGATCGGGCCCTGGGCGGCCGCGGACATGGCCTCGCGGTCCGTCTCCTCGTCGCCCGTCAGCTCGACCGGCCGCACCCGCCGGCCGAACCGGTCCGCGAGGAGGCCGAGCGTGGCGCGATCGCGGCCCGGTGCGACCACACGGCTCGCCCCCATGGCGAGCGCCATGGCGACCGCGGCGCTGCCGAGGTTGCCGGTGGATCCGCTGACGAGCACCGTCTCTCCGGCTTCGAGACCCGCCGCCAGCAGCCCTCCGTAGGGGATGGCGTAGACGACGAGGGAGGACCAGCGGGCCGGGTCGTCCAGTGCCTCGGGCGGCAGGGGGTGGACGTTCTCCGTGGGCACCCGCATGAATTCCGCGAACGCCCCGTCGGGCAGATGACGGGCGAGCCGGGCACCGCCCTCACCCCGGGAACTCAGGCCCTGAAGCATGATGTCGGGCGTCAGCGCGTCATCGCGGGAACGCACCGTCGGATCGCACCACACCAGGTCACCGACGCGCAGCCGGGTGGCATCCGGGCCGACCCGCACGACGCGTCCCACACCACCGGGACCCGGCACCACCGGGGGTTCGAGCGGATAGTTCCGCCGGCCGCCGAAGACCTCCCCGGTGTACGGCAGGACACACGTGGCCAGGACCTCGACCACGACTTCGCCACCGTCGGCCCGGGGCTCGGGCACCGATCGCACGCTCAGCGGGGCACCGAACCCGGTCAGAACTGCTGCTCGCATCTGCGGCCTCCTTGATCGCCTGAGGTGAGGCTAGGGATGTACAGGGCATGCGCCAAGCGACGATCTCGCACATCTGGTATGCGTAGTGCGCATGGACTTCTCCAGCACGGCTCTACGGGTTCTGCGGCAGGTCGCCGACTCGGGGAGCTTCACCGCGGCCGCCGCCCAGCTCGGCTACACCCAGTCGGCGATCTCCCGCCAGGCGGCGGCCCTCGAACGGAGCGCTGGCGCCGTCCTGTTCGAGCGCCGCTTCGACGGGGTGCAGCTCACGCCCGCCGGACTGACCCTGCTGCGGCACGCCCGGACGATCCTGGACTCCGTCGCGGCGGCCGAGCAGGAGCTGACCGGTTCCGCCGCGCCGACGGCACCGGTACGGCTGGGGATGTTCCCCAGCGCGGGCGCGGTGATCCTCCCCGGTGCGCTCACCCGGCTCGCGGCGACCGCCCCGCACATCACCGTGACCACCCGCGAGGGCAGCACACCCGCCCTGCTCCGGGCCCTGCGCGCGGGCTCGATCGACCTCGCCGTACTGACGTCCCGCCCACCGCACCGACCCTCGGACGGCGAGTCGCCCCGGCTGCACATCGAGCCGGTCGAGGACACCGAACTGCGGCTGGGAGCCCCGACGACCGGCCTGTTCTCCGGCCGTACCGAGGTGCCCATCGACGAACTCGTCAACGCTTCCTGGATCGCCGCGCCGTCCACGAGCACCGAACCACTGCTCGGCGTCTGGCCCGGACTGCCCGGACGGCCGCGGATCGTGCACACCACACGGGACTGGCTGACGAAACTCCGGCTGGTCGCGGGCGGTTTCGGCGTGACCACGATCCCGTCCCGCATGTCCGCGGTGCTGCCGCCCGGTGTGAGTCTGCTGCGCGTGACGGGAGCGCCGACCGAGGTCCGCCGGATCCTCACGGCCCGGCTCCCCGGCCGACCGGGCCCGGGGATCACTGACGTCCTGCGCGCGATCACCTCGGCGGACTGATCCAATCGGCGCCCCGGACGGAACCCCGGGCTCGACAGCGCCGGTTGGGGCCTCCGGAAACAGACGGATACGGGCGAGGGTCACCCGGGGTCGTGACCGGCCCGCATGCCCGCCACCGCGCAGACGAGCAGGGCGGCGATGAGAGCGGTCAGCGGCGCGGTCCAGGAGCCGGTGGCGGCGTGCAGCGCGGCGGCGAGGACGGGGCCGGTGGCAGCGAGGAGGAACCCGCAGGTCTGGGCCATGGTGGACAGGGCGGCCACCTGGTCGTGATCGCTGCCCCGGTGCGCGAAGAGCACCCCGGGCAGCGCCTGTCCCGCACCGAGTCCGACGCCGAGCACCACGACCCACACCATCGAGGTGGCGCTCGGCGCGAGGAGCAGCCCGGTCAGACCGGCGACACAGACCAGGACGGTGCCGAGGATGTGCGGGCGCTGGTCGGCGCGTCGCGCGGCGAGCACCGGCGCGATGAATCCGCCCGCGGCGACGCCGCAGATGAGCAGCGCCTGACCGGTCCCTGCGGCGCTCCTGCCGAGCCCGGCCTGGACGAGGACCAAGGGCAACCAGGCGAGCGTGGTGTAGAAGACGAGCGTCTGGATGCCGAAGAAGGCGGTCAGGCTCCAGGCCACGGCGGTACGGGCCACCTGCGCGAGCCCGGCAGGCTCGGCACGGGAGGCCGGGGCGAGCGGGAGGTCGGCCCGTTCCACACGGGCGGCCGGTGCGGGTCGTGGCGGGCGATGACGCAGCTGCGGTGTCATCCCGGCGGCGGCGAGGACGGCGGGGACGACGGCCAGGCCGATGGCCGGTCGCCAGCCTCCGGTGGCCTGGGCGACAGGGACCACCAGAGCCGCGACGAGTGCCGAGCCGAGGCCCATCGAGAGGGCGTACACGCCCATCATCGTGCCGACCCGCCCACGCGGGAACCGCTTGCGGACCAGGACCGGGATGAGCACGTTCACGACGGCCGTGGCCGCGCTGACCATCACGGTGCCCACGATCAGTCCGGGCAGGCCGAGCATGCGCAGCACATCGCCGACCACCAGGACCACACCGGCCCACCACAGTCCCCGCTCCTCACCGGACCGCCGTGCCACGGCCGCCAGCGGGGCGAAGGCTCCCATGCACAGCGGCGGCAGCAGACCCAGCAGGGAGACCAGGGCTGGGCTGAAGCCCGCGACCGGCGCCAGCGACCCGATCTGACCGAAGGCGACCCGCGTGTTCAGGCTCATCAGCACGAAGCCGACGACAAGCAGCGCCCCGGCACCCCCGGCGCGCGGCGCGGCGCGGTCACGAGGCGCGGAGGCGGTCGCCGTCGGCGGCGCTGAGGGAGACATGGCAGGCCCTCCGGAGTTCGAGAGTTAGGGTTGCCCCCAACCTGCACGCTCAAGCCCACTTGAGCGCAAGCTCCCGGAGGTCCCGATGGAGCAGCTGTACTCGATCACCGAGGCCGCCCGCGCCTTCGGCGTCTCGGTGCCGACACTGCGCTACTACGAGGAATGCGGACTGATCCGGCCCACCGCACGGCGCGGCCGGGTCCGCCAGTACGACCGCGCGGCCCTGGAGCGGCTCGCCTACGCCCAGCTGTGGCACGACGACGGCATGATGCCCCTCGCCGACACCGCCGCCGTCATGACCAGCCGTGCCGCCCCGGAGCGCCATGCCCTCATCACCGCCCGGCACGACGCGGTGCGGGAGCGGATCGACCGGCTCTCCCGCGCCGCCGCCGTACTGCGGCACATGCTCCAGTGTCCGGCCGACCACCCGCTGGACTGTCCCGTCACCGGCGCCTACATCCGCTCCCGCGTCGACGCGGCCCTCGCCGGCGAGGAGCCTCCCGAGCCCGCCTTTCCCGACGTACCGGAGGAGCCCTCGGGCAGCTGACGGCCGTCCGCACCCGGGTCGGGGCGGCCCTCGGCGCCGTGCTCTCCGCGCCGCCCGGCCAACGTCAGCCCGGTCCCCCCGAGCCCAGCCAGACACGGCACAGCCACCACGCGTTCAGGGCGCCGAACGTGTCCAAGGGATCGATGCCGGTGACGTCGGTGAAGCGCTGCACCCGGTTGCGCACCGTGTTGGGGTGCACGAACAGGCGCTCGGCCGCAGCGGTCACGTCCCGGCCGTCCTCCAGCCAGGCGCGGACGGCGAGCGCGACCGGTTCGGCCTGCGCCCCGAGAGCGGTCCACGCCGTAAGGTGACGGTCCGTCAACACTGCTGCCAGATCGGCCCGTTCGGCCGGCGCGGCGAGTACGGCGACATCGGCGACGTGCACCACTCCGCTTCGCCGGGTCGTTTCGGCGGCGGTCAGGGCGGCGAGGGCCAGCCGCCGGGCGCCGCCCAGTTCCTCCGGCTCGGCCGGACCGGCCAGCCCGGCGACGGCGCAGGCCTTGGCGGCGCGTGCCGTGGGCGCCTGGGCGAGCACACCGATCAGGAGGCCGTCGAGATGCCCGGCGAGTGCCTGCGGCTGGTCGCGCAGCGCGTGTTCCAGGGCGCCGCCGTCCGGCCGGGCGACCAGCACCCACAGGCCGCCGGTGACGGGCAGCCCGGCCTCCGCCGCGGCCGGCGCCGCCGCCGAACCGCCTTCGAGCAGGCGCCGCAGGATCGTCAGGTCCCGGTCCTCGGCTCCCGTGGTCCGGCCGGTGCCGGCGGCGCGATGGGCCTGGATGAGCCGGGCCCGTACCGCCTCGGCCCAGTCGTCGTAGAGTTCGCGCACATCGAGCAGCAGGTGCGCCTCGATCCCGGCGGTGGACGCGGCTTCCCTGGCCCGGGACCAGATCGCGCGCTCGGCGACATGGATGGCGCCGAGCACCGCCTCGATGGGTACGCCCTGCCGTGCGCGGGTGTGCCCGAGCTCCGCCACGAAGGACAGCTCCGTCCCGGTGGGGCCCCGCCGGGCGGCCAGTGCCCGGGTGGCCGCGGCCAGCAGGGCGCGAGTGTGCCCGGCGATGTCGGCGGGCGCGAGACCGGCGACCTCCCGGACCGTCGTACGGACGCCTGAGACCACGGACGGCAGCAGATCGTCCTCACCGACGACCCGTTGCATCAGGTCGACCACGAGTCCCAGTCCTCGTGTCGCATGCCCGGCATCCTCGCGCCGGTTGTGGCCCGGCACAAGAGAGCGGCCGAATCAGGTGGCGCCTGACATGTTCGGCGAGGTGAACGGCCCTTACGGTTGGGCCCAGCCACAACGCGGCGGCCGACGACGGCGCGAGTCGACCGCATCCGCGAGGGGCCTGGGCGGCACTCGCGCCGGGCTCCGGCGGTACCCGCGTACGGCTCCGGCAGATCCCTCGCCGCGCTCCGGCAGATCCGCGCCCGACTCCGGCAGATCGCGCGCCGGGCCCGTGCGGCACCCGCCCCGTCCCTCAGGAGATCCACCATGCCCCCATCCCGCCGCGTCGCCGTGATCGGCGCCGGTGCGGCCGGCCTCGCCGCCACCAAGGCCCTGCTCGATGCGGGAGTCGGGGTCGTCACCCACGAACAGGGCGATCGGCCCGGCGGGTTGTGGGCGCGGGACAACGCGAGCGGACTGTCCCCGGCCTACTCCTCCCTGCACCTCAACACCAGCAAAGGACGCACCGAGTTCGCCGACTTCCCCATGCCGCGCAACTGGCCGGACTACCCGTCCGCAGACCTCGTCGCCGGTTATCTCACCGACTACGCAAGGGAATTCGGCCTCACCGAGCACATCCGGTTCGGCACGGCCGTCGCGTCCGTCGAGCGGGCCGAGGAGGGCTGGGCCGTGACGACCGGAACCGGCGAGACGGACCGGTACGACGCGGTCGTGGTCGCCAACGGCCACAACTGGCACCCCCGTTGGCCCGAACCGGCGTACCCGGGAACCTTCGAGGGCAGCCAGACACACGCCCACGACTACCGGGGCCCCGAGGACTTCCGGGACCGCCGGGTGCTTGTTGTCGGCATGGGCAACTCCGCGATGGACATCGCCGTCGACGCCTCCGATGTCGCCCGCGGCCCGGTGCTGCTGTCGGCCCGCCACGGTGTGCACATCGTCCCCAAGTACCTCTTCGGACGGCCCTCCGACGCGACCGGCGGCGCCCTCGCGGCCCTGCCCTGGCGGCTGCGTCAGCGCGTCGCGGAGACGATGCTGCGGCTGGCCGTCGGCACCCCGCAGCGCTACGGCCTGCCCGCACCGGCGGGCGGCCTGTTCCAGAACCACCCCACCATCAGCGACACCGTCCTGCACCGCTTCACCCACGGCGAGGTCGTCGCCCGCCCCGGCGTCGAACGGCTGGACGGGAACACCGTCGTCTTCACCGACGGCCGCTCGGAACGGGTCGACACGACCGTGTGGGCCACCGGCTACCGCGTCCACATCCCCTTCCTGGACCCCCGCTGGGTGGGCGAGGACCCCGAGCGACTACCTCTCTACCAGCGCGTCTTCCACCTGGAGGACCCGAGCCTCGGCTTCGTCGGACTCATGCAGTCCACGGGCGCGGCACTGCCCGTGGTGGAGGCCCAGGCCAAGCTGGCCGCCGCCTGCTTCTCCGGCGGCTACGCCCTGCCCTCACCCGAGGAGCAACGCCGTACCGTCGACCGGACCTTGCGCGCCGCGACCGCCCGCTGGGGCGACCGGCGCCCGCACATGCGCATCGACTTCGACCAGTATCTCGCCGACATACCACGGGAGATCGCGGCCGGACGCGCCCGACTGCGGCGCGGCGCCCGCCCGTTCACGTCCCGGCCCGCGAAGGGAGCCCCGCGTGAAGACCGCATCGGCCCGGCGTGGAGGGCCGCGCGCCGCCGACGGCCTCCGTGTCCTGGTCACCGGCGCCTCCGGCACCTTCGGCCGGGCCATCTGCGCCCGCCTGACCGAACTCGGCGCCCATGTCGTCGGGTTGGACCTCGCACCCCGCCCGGACGACCCGGTCGAGGTGCTCGCCTGCGACATCACCGACGACACCGGTACGGCGAGTGCGGTCGCCGCCGCGATCGACCGGCTCGGCGGCCTCGACATCCTCGTCAACAACGCGGGGATCGGCGGGCCCGCCCCGGCCGAGCTTCCGCCCGGGGACGAGGTGCGGCGCCAGCTCGACATCAATCTGCTCGGCGCCTGGCGGGTGTCCGCCGCGAGCGTGGCCGCCCTGGTGGCGTCCCGCGGCCGGATCGTCATGGTCTCCTCACGCATGGCCGCCATGCAGCTGCCCCTGGCCGCCGCGTACGGCGCCTCCAAGCGCGCGCTGGTCGCCTACGCCGACGCGCTGCGCCTGGAACTCGGCACCCATGTGGGCGTGACCTGCGTCTACCCGTCGGCGGTGCGCAGCCCCATCCACGACTCCACCGCCGAGGCCGGGCTCTCCCTGGAGGGCATGAGCAGCTACGAGCCGCTGGCGGGCGTGGTCGACACCGTGCTCCGTGCCGCCCTGGGCCGCCGGGTGCGCCGCGACCTGGCCACCACCCGCCGCGGCGCCGTCGAGTTCTTCCTGGCCCGCCATCTGCCCGCCCTCACCGACCGGATCGTCGCCCGCACCCTCGCCGCCCGCGCCCGCTCCGGCGCCTTCGAGGGAGCCGAGCTGGCCGCAGGTGTCGTCGGACGCCACCGGGA
Organism: Streptomyces murinus; assembly: GCF_002154555.1. Lineage (GTDB taxonomy): Bacteria > Actinomycetota > Actinomycetes > Streptomycetales > Streptomycetaceae > Streptomyces > Streptomyces murinus. The sequence continues at coordinate 962 of NZ_MUNF01000090.1, read as the reverse complement.
GACACCATGACCGCGGTGACCGGCAGGACGGGGGAGTACGCCACCTCGGCCCGGCCCCGAACCGGCGACCTCGCCCTGTACGCGACCGGCTCGATCGGCATGGGCGTCTGGGTCACCGTCCCCGGCCTGCTGCTCCTCTACTTCCTCACCCGGACCCTCGGCGTCCCCGCCTTCCTCGCCGGTACGACCCTGCTGCTGCCGAAGATCGTGGACGTCGTCGCGCACCCCCTCCTCGGCTCCCTGACGGACCGCCGGCCGCGCCGCACGGGGCACCGGCGCGGCCTGCTCCGGGTGGGGCTGTGGCTGACGGCGGCGTGGATCGCCCTGTTCTCCGTCCCCGAAGGCCTGTCCGGGACGCCGGCCGCGCTGTGGGTCGGCGGCTGCTGCGTCGCCGGGAACCTGCTGTTCGCCTGCTTCCAGGTGCCGTAGCTGACGACCCCGTCCGATCTGCGGATCGGCTACCACGAACGCACCCGCGTCTTCATGTTCCGGATGGTCTTCCTCACCCTGGGACTGCTCGTCGCGGGCGTCGCCGCCCCGGCCCTGGTGGCCTCCGGCGGCCACCGTGCCTACGCCCGGATGGCCCTGCTGCTGGCCGGACTCCTGATCGTCTCCCAACTGGTGGCGCTGACCGGTGTGCGCAGGCTCACCGAGCACTGCGGATTCCGGCTCCCGGACGAGCGGGCCCACTCCGCCCGCGACGACCTCCGGGCCGCCTGGCGCGACCGCGACTTCCGGGCGCTGGCGCTGTCGTACCTGTGCACCGGCACCACCACCCATCTGTTCCTGGCCGCCGTGCCCTTCTACACCGAGTACGTCCTCGACGACCGGGGCCTGACCGCCGTACTGATGGGCGCCTTCCTGGTCCCGGCGACCGTCGCAGGACCCGGCTGGCTGTGCGTGTCGAGACGCATCGGCAAACAGAACGGACTGCTGCTCTCCCAGGCCGCCAGCGCGAGGGA
>NZ_MUNF01000009.1 GCF_002154555.1 Streptomyces murinus | reverse complement strand
GACTACCCGTCCCCGTCCGGCCGGACCCTGACCAAGACCGCCCCGTCGGCCACGACCCCCGCCGAGGTGGGCCCGGTCGACGCGGTCCTCCTCTCGCACGACCAGCACGCCGACAACCTCGACCACTCCGGCCGGGCGCTGCTCGCCGACGTACCCCGTACGCTCACCACCCGGGGCGCGGCAGTTCGACGGACTCCCAGGGGGCGAGGGGCTCGGCGGTGCCGCCGAGCCGGGCGGCGGCCGCCGGGGTGGTGAGCGTACGGGGTACGTCGGCGAGCAGCGCCCGGCCGGAGTGGTCGAGGTTGTCGGCGTGCTGGTCGTGCGAGAGGAGGACCGCGTCGACCGGGCCCACCTCGGCGGGGGTCGTGGCCGACGGGGCGGTCTTGGTCAGGGTCCGGCCGGACGGGGACGGGTAGTCGCCGGGGCCGTCGAAGGTGGGGTCGGTCAGGAAGCGCAGGCCGCCGTACTCGATGAGGACGGTGGGACCGCCGAGCACGCGGACGGGGACGTCGATGGAGCGGGCGGTAGCGGCCACGGCCACTCTCCTCACGGTTGGTGATGAGTTCATCCGTGAGAGACGGTAGACCTTTCTCACGGATGGCCGCAAGCCCTACCATGAGGAGTGAGGGGAGGCGTCCAGAGCGGACGCCATCCGCGGCGCGAGGGAGAGAACATGGCCGGGACCGCGACGGGGGCCGCCGGGCCCGCCGACGAGCCGCCGACGAGCCCGGCGCCCGGCGCCGAGGAGTACCCCTCGCTCGACCTCGCCGACAGCGCGATCGCACTGCCCGGCGGGCACTTCATCGACTTCCTCGGCACACCCGCCGCCGCGAACGACTGGCTCACCGCGCACGCCCTCGCGCCCGCCGACGCGGGGCTCCGGGAGACCTGTGCGGCCCAACTGCGCTCCCTGCGTGAGCACGTACGGTCGCTGATCGCGGCCCGCACCGAGGGGCAGGCACCCCCGGCCGGCGCCCTGAACGCCGTCAACGACGCGCTCACCCGCGCCCCCGCGGCGGAGTTGCTGCACTGGTCCGCCGAGCGGGGCCTGCACCGGGCGGCCGCGCACCCCACCACACAGATCCTGGACCACGCCCTGGCCGCGCTCGCCACCGACGCGGCCCGGCTGCTCACCGGCCCGGACGCGGACCGGCTCACCGCGTGCGGCTCCCCGCCGTGCAACCGCTATCTGCTGCGGCGGGGCCGCCGCCACTGGTGCTCCACCCGCTGCGGCGACCGCGCCCGCGCGGCCCGCGCCTACGCCCGCCGCACCGCGCGCCCGGCCGAACCCGAGACGGGAGCCGACGGCACCCCGGACGCGTGAACGACCCGGCTCAGCGGTACGGCGCCCGCCCCGTCAGCGACGCCGCGACCCCGCGTCCGCACCCCGAACCGGCAGTACAGCGGGGGCGGTTGACCGGTGGTACGGATGGTCCCGCCGTCCTCCGCCGTGACTCCGGGGAGGCCGAGCAGGGTCGTGGGGGCGGTGGTGGACCGCCGGCGGACGGTGCGGGTCGCCTCGGACACCGACGGGTCCCGCTCCGTCACCTGGGCGCATGCCGCGCGGGGGTGCGGGTCCTCGGGGCGCAGATCGCATGTCGGGCCGTGGGCGTCGTGCACGAGGATCTCGTGGGCGCCGGCCGCCAGCGCGCCGCGCACCGCCGCGTTCACGTCCTCCGCCATCATGGAGCGGCCCCGCTCGTCGTCCCGGCCACCCGGCTGGACGTCGACCATGCCGGACCCTACGTATTGTAGGTTCCCAACCGGCCAGGGCCGTAAGGCCGTTCATACACCTGTTCCACCACGTCAACGGGGGATCCATGCAGGACACGGAGACGGCGACCAGCGGTGAGGTCTGCGCACGCAGCCTCGCACCGACCCTCGCCGTACTCGTCGTCAGCCTCTTCGTCGCCGCCGTCGGCGTGTACGAACTGTGCGGCTTCGGGCTGCACAGCCTCGACCGGCGCCCGCATCTGTTCAGCGACGGCCTCGCCACCGGCGGGGTGATCGTCGCGGCGGTGGCCGCCGGGGCCGCGGTGGGCAACTTGGCCTGGCTGCTGGCCTCCGCCCGGCGCGGCTCGGAAAGGACCGGGTAAGAAGCGGGCCCGGTACGCTCCTGTCCCGATAGACAGACCGGCGCCTTTTTCCCTACAAGCTGTAGGGTCGCGCTCGTAGTCCCCGTCCCCCTTCCCCAAGGTGACCAGTCACCATGCCCGCTCCGCAGTCGACCGTCCCCTCCGCGCACGCCCCCGCCGAGCGTGCCCCGCACCGCGAGTTCCCGCCGCTCACGCCCGGCCCCCGGCTGCGCGCCGGCGCGGCCTCGGCCACGGTGTGGTACCTGCGGCTGATCGCCGTGCTCAACGTCCTCGCGGTCCTCTCCCTGCCGTTCCGCCAGGAGGTCCACGAGCACAACACCAGCAAGCTCTTCAACCAGGAGCATCCGCATCACCACGTCGGCGCGTTCTTCACGCCGTACCTGGCCACCGGCGGCCTGGTCTCGGCCGCGCTCGCGATCTTCCTGATGCTGGTGATGCGGCGCCGCAAGCGTGCCGCCTGGCTGACCAACATCGCGCTCGCCGGACCGCTCCTCGCGGTGTACGTCATCGGGCTCATCACCCAGGACCGGTACGCCGACCATGTCTTCAACTGGGTCTCCGCCGGTCTGACCGCTCTGTTCGTGGCCGCCCTACTGATCGGCAGGCGTGAGTTCAACGCGGTCGGCGACCCCTCCAACCCGAAGCTGGCGCTGGCCGTCGGCGCGGGCGGACTGCTGGCCACCGGGGGCCTGGGCACCCTGCTGGTGCACGCCACCAACAAGCTGCCCGGCGCCAATCTCACCGACGAGATCGTCTACACCTATCTGCGCGGCATCAGCGTCGGCATGTTCGCCGACCGCATCGACCATGTGCACGCGCCCCGTTGGACCGACATCACGGTCAACGCCCTGCTCGCCGCGGCCTTCTGCCTCGTCCTCTACGCCTGCTTCCGCTCCCCGCGCGGCAAGCAGCTGCTCACCGCCGCCGACGAGGAGCGGCTGCGCGCCCTGCTCGACAAGCACGGCGCCCGCGACTCCCTCGGCTACTTCGCGCTGCGCCGCGACAAGGCCGCCGTCTTCTCCCCCAGCGGCAAGGCCGCGATCACCTATCGCGTGGTCGGCGCCGTCTCCCTCGCCTCCGGTGACCCGATCGGCGACCCCGAGGCATGGCCCGGCGCCATCGACGCCTGGCTCGCCGAGGCCCGCAGGCACGCGTGGATCCCCGCGGTCATGGGCGCGAGCGAGGAGGCCGGCACCGTCTACGCGCGGCACGGCCTGGACGCCCTCGAACTCGGTGACGAAGCGATCGTGGACATCGCCGACTTCACCCTCGAAGGACGCCCGATGCGGGTGGTCCGCCAGGCCCACAACCGGGTCAAGCGGGCCGGTTACACCGTGCGCATCCGGCGCCACGAGGACATCCCGGCCGAGGAGATGGCCCATCTCATCGACCGCGCCGACCACTGGCGCGACGGCGCCACCGAGCGCGGCTTCTCCATGGCACTGGGCCGCCTCGGCGACCCCGGGGACGGCCGCTGCGTGATGCTGGAGTGCCGCGACGGCGACGACCAGCCGCGCGCCCTGCTCAGCTTCGTGCCCTGGGGCGAGCACGGCCTCTCCCTGGACCTGATGCGCCGCGACCGCGACTGCGAGAACGGCCTGATGGAGTACATGGTCGTCGAACTGCTGCTGCGCGCCGGGGACTTGGGGGTCCAGCGGGTCTCGCTGAACTTCGCCATGTTCCGCTCGGTCTTCGAACGCGGCGCGCGGCTCGGCGCGGGCCCGGTGCTGCGGCTGTGGCGCTCGGTCCTCACCTTCTTCTCCCGCTGGTGGCAGATCGAGTCCCTGTACCGGGCGAACGCCAAGTACCGCCCGGTGTGGGAGCCACGGTTCCTGCTCTTCGCCAAGTCCAGCGACATCCCGCGGATCGGCCTGGCGAGCGCGCGGGCGGAGGGATTCCTCACGTTGCCGGTGATCGGGGAGCGGTCGTAGCAGTCGTAGCGGTCGGGGCGCTCCCCTGCCCGCGCCCGACGGCGGAAAGCCGCACGTGGGGCGGGCAGGGGACCCGGCGCAACAGGATCTACCCCCCGCCCACCGTGAACCCGATCACCGCGCCCCCGCCCTCCCGGCGATACGCGAACGGCGCTCCGCCGTGGGCCATCGCGACCTCCCGGACGATGGACAGGCCGAGCCCCGAGCCCGGCAGGGAGCGCGCGTCGGCGGCTCGGTAGAAGCGGTCGAAGATGCGGATCAGGTCGCCCTCGGCGATGCCGGGCCCCCGGTCCAGGACCTCGACGCGGACGGTGCCCGGCCGAGCCGGGCCCATGATGTGGACCTCGATCGGCGCCTGGCCCGCGCGGTCGAACTTGGCCGCGTTCTCCACCAGGTTGGACATGGCCCGCTGGAGCATCCCCGGCCGCCCGTCGGTCGTCGTGTCGCCGCTCACGCGCAGCAGGATCTGCCGTCCGGTACGCCGCGACGCCAGCCCCACCACGTCCTCCGCGATGTCGGCGAGGTCCACCCGCTGCGGCGGCTCGGTGTCCGACTGCCCGGCCGCGAGGTCCACCAACTCATTGACCAGGTCGGTGAGTTCGCGGGCCTCCTGGGTGAGGTCGGCGACGAGGTCGTCCCGGGTGTCCGGGGGCAGCTCGTCGATGCGGCGCAGCAGGGAGATGTTCGTGCGCAGCGAGGTGAGCGGCGTCCGCAGCTCATGGCCCGCGTCCTGGACCAGCCGCCGCTGGTCCTCCTCCGACTGCGCGAGCCGCCCCAGCATCCGGTCGAAGGCCCGCCCGAGCCGCCCCACCTCGTCGAGCCCGGCCACCGGGACCTCGATGCCGAGGCGCCGGGTGCGGGCGACGTCCTCGGCGGCGTTGGTGAGCACCACCAGGCGCCGGGTGATCCGGCGGGCCAGCCACCAGCCGAACAGCCCCGCCGCCACCACCACGGCCGCCATCAGGATCAGCGTCCGCTGCTGGAGCGTGCGCAGCAGATCCTCGGTGTCGCTGAACTCCTGCGCCACCTGCACCGCGCCCCGCCCGTCGCCGAGCGAGACGGTGGCGATGCGGTAGAGGTCGTCGCCGACCTGGACGTCCTTGTGCTCGACCGCTTTGCCGGCCGTCCGCGCGAGCGCCATCGACCTGTCGTGGGAGGTGACGGGCAGCGACGGATCGCCGTGGTCGACGATCTCGCCCCGCGCGCCGAGCACCTGCACATCGGTACGGGCGGGCCGCACCAGATCGTGTCCCGGCCGGGAGGAGGAGAAGTCGTCCGGCTCCATCCTGTGCTGCCGTACCTCGTCCCGTACGTCCTGCACGACCTGGCTGAACACCGACTGCTGGTCGACGCGGACCAGCCGGGCCGCGGAGCCGTACGACACGATGCCGACGAGGATCGCGACGGCCGCGGTGACGGCGGCGAAGGAGATGGCGAAGGTGGTGCGCAGGGAGACCAGCTTGGGCCGGCGCCGAGCGAGCATCCGGCGCAGGCGGCCCACTCAGTCCTCCCGCAGCACGTAACCCACGCCCCGCACCGTGTGGATCAGCTGCGGGGCGCCGGGCTCGTCCAGCTTGCGGCGCAGATAGCCGACGTAGACGGCGAGGTTCTTGGAGCCGGGGCCGAAGTCGTAGCCCCAGATGCGGTCGTAGATCGTGGAGTGGTCGAGCACGATGCCGGCGTTGCGCACCAGCAGTTCGAGCAGCTCGAACTCGGTGCGGGTCAGCTCCAGCTCCCGCTTGCCGCGCCAGGCCCGGCGGGCCTGGAGGTCCATGCGGATACCGGCGGCCTCGACCTGCCGGTCGGAGAGCTGGGGCTCGCCCCGGCCGCCGCCGTCGCCCACGGCAGGGCCCGCGGGGACCGGGCTGGTGCGGCGCAGCAGGGCGCGCAGCCGGGCGAAGACCTCCTCGACGTCGAAGGGCTTGACCACGTAGTCGTCGGCGCCGGCGTCCAGGCCTGCGATCCGGTCGGCGGTCTCCACCAGGGCGGTGAGCATGAGGATCGGGGTGCGGTCGCCCTCGGCGCGCAGCACGCGGCAGACCTGGAGGCCGTCGATGCCCGGCATCATCACATCGAGCAGCAGGACGTCCGGTGGCGTCTTGTGGGCCTGTGCGAGCGCCTCGACGCCGTCGGCCACCGCCGTCACCTCGTACCCTTCCAGGGTCAGGGCACGTTCGAGGGCGTGGCGGATGGCACGGTCGTCTTCGGCGAGGAGCACAGTCTGGGGCACGTCACCAGTCTGCCAAGGCGGCCGACGGTTCGGCGGGGGTGGTTGGGCCTACGATCACCCTTTTTACCGCGCTCTCACCGTCACACGGGCAACCGGCGCGGGTCGCCTACCGTCTTCTCACCGAACGGGGTGGGGAGGCCGCGGCTCCTAGGACGCGCGCAGTGCCGCCAGCTGCTCGGCGAAGGGCACCACTTCCCGCTCCTCCCGGCGCTCCGTCTTCGGCATCAGCGCGGCCAGTTCCTGTGCCGCGCGCTCGATCCGCTCCGGCAGGCCCGCCGCGCCCCAGTCCTCCGAGGCGGCGTAGACGCCGGTCGGTACGACGACGGCCCGCAGATAGGAGAAGAGGGGGCGCAGGGCGTGGTCGAGGACCAGGGAGTGCCGTGCGGTGCCCCCGGTCGCGGCGATCAGCACCGGCTTGCCGGTCAGCGCGTCCTTGTCGAGGACGTCGAAGAACGACTTGAACAGCCCGCTGTACGACGCGCTGAACACCGGTGTGACGAGGATCAGCCCGTCGGCCCCCGTCACCGCGTCCTGCGCGGCGGCGAGCGCCTTGCCCGGGAAGCCGCTGGTGAACTGGTGCGCGATCTCCACGGCGAGGTCGCGCAGCTCGATCACCTCGGTGTCCACGGCTGTCCGGTCCGCCACCGCGGCGGCGAGCCGGTCGGCCAGCAGCCGGGTGGACGAGGGGACGCTCAGTCCCGCCGATACGACGACGAGCTTCATGCGGCACTCTCCTGCTTCTCGCGCTTGCCCTGCTTGTCCTGCTTCTCGTTCTCTTCCTTCGCTTCCTTCGCTTCCTTGGCGGCCAGCAGCGACCGGTGCGTCGGCGCGTCCGGCACGTCCGCCGGGCGGCCCTTCGCGAACTCCTCGCGCAGCACCGGTACGACCTCCCCGCCGAGCAGGTCCAGCTGCTCCAGGACGGTCTTCAGCGGCAGCCCGGCGTGGTCCATCAGGAACAGCTGGCGCTGGTAGTCGCCGGCGGTCTCACGGAAGGCCAGGGTCCGCTCGATGACCTGCTGCGGGGAGCCCACGGTCAGCGGGGTCTGCTCGGTGAAGTCCTCCAGCGAGGGGCCGTGGCCGTACACCGGGGCGTTGTCGAAGTACGGCCGGAACTCGCGCACCGCGTCCTGCGAGTTCTTCCGCATGAACGCCTGGCCGCCCAGGCCGACGATCGCCTGCTCGGGGGTGCCGTGGCCGTAGTGGGCGTAGCGCGCCCGGTACAGGTCGACCATCCGCTTGGTGTGCTCGGCCGGCCAGAAGATGTTGTTGTGGAAGAAGCCGTCGCCGTAGTAGGCGGCCTGCTCAGCGATCTCCGGGGAGCGGATGGAGCCGTGCCAGACGAACGGCGCCACGCCGTCCAGCGGCCGCGGGGTGGCGGTGAAGCCCTGGAGCGGGGTGCGGAACCGGCCCTCCCAGTCGACGACGTCCTCGTGCCACAGGCGGCGCAGCAGGGCGTAGTTCTCGACGGCGAGGTCGATGCCCCGGCGGATGTCCTTGCCGAACCAGGGGTAGACCGGGCCGGTGTTGCCGCGGCCCGTCATCAGGTCGACGCGGCCGTCGGCCAGGTGCTGGAGCATCGCGAAGTCCTCCGCGATCTTCACCGGGTCGTTGGTGGTGATCAGCGTGGTGGACGTGGAGAGGATCAGGTTCTCGGTCCGCGCGGCTATGTAGCCGAGCAACGTGGTGGGGGACGACGGCACGAACGGCGGGTTGTGGTGCTCACCGGTCGCGAAGACGTCCAGGCCGACCTCCTCGGCCTTCAGCGCGATGGCGACCATGGCCTTGATCCGCTCGCGCTCGGTCGGCGTACGCCCCGTGGTGGGGTCCGTCGTCACATCACCGACCGTGAAGATCCCGAACTGCATGGCCACTCACCCTCCAATTGGTTGACCATTCAACTACACCGTGCCCAACAGTCCCCCTCACCGGGATATTCCGGGGGCGCTCATGCCAAGCTGCCCCCATGCCGATCCTCCGTTCCGCCGCTCTCTTCGTCGTCGCCGCGATCTTCGAGATCGGCGGGGCCTGGCTGGTCTGGCAGGGGGTGCGGGAGCACCGGGGGTGGCTGTGGGCGGCCGGCGGGGTGATCGCGCTCGGGGCGTACGGATTCGTCGCGACCTTCCAGCCGGACGCGCACTTCGGGCGCATCCTCGCGGCGTACGGCGGGATCTTCGTGGCCGGTTCGATCCTGTGGGGCGTGGTCGCGGACGGTTACCGGCCGGACCGCTGGGACATCGCCGGGGCGCTCGTCTGCCTCGGCGGAATGGCGCTGATCATGTGGGCCCCGAGGAACGGCGGCTGAGCCTCGCCTACATTGGACGGAGCCGACCGACACACCCGAGGAGCAGCCCATGGCCACGTCCGCCCCGTCCGCCGCCTCCCGCATCGCCGTCGTCACCGGTGCGAGCAGCGGCATCGGCGCCTCGACGGCCCGGCAGCTCGCCGCCGCCGGATACCGCGTGGTGCTCACCGCCCGCCGCAAGGACCGGATCGAGGCCCTGGCGGAGGAGATCAACGCGGCCGGTCACGCGGCGACGGCGTACCCGCTGGACGTGACGGACCGCGCGGCCGTGGACGAGTTCGCGACGGCCTTCCAGACCATCGGCGTCCTGGTGAACAACGCGGGCGGCGCGCTCGGCGCCGACCCGGTGGCCACCGGCGACCCGGCCGACTGGCGCACGATGTACGAGACGAACGTCATCGGCACCCTGAACCTCACCCAGGCCCTGCTGCCCAAGCTGGAGGCGAGCGGCGACGGCGTCGTGGTCGTGGTCTCCTCCACCGCCGGACACGCGACGTACGAGGGCGGCGCGGGCTATGTCGCCGCCAAGCACGGCGCCCATGTGCTCGCCGAGACCCTCCGGCTGGAGATCGTCGGCAGCCCGGTGCGCGTCGTGGAGATCGCGCCCGGCATGGTCAGGACCGAGGAGTTCGCGCTGACCCGCTTCGGCGGCGACGCGGACAAGGCCGCGAAGGTCTACGCGGGCGTGGCCGAGCCGCTGACCGCGGACGACGTGGCCGAGACGATCACCTGGGCGGTGACCCGGCCCAGCCACGTCAACATCGATCTCCTGGTCGTCCGCCCGCGCGCCCAGGCATCCAATGCGAAGGTCCACCGGGAGCTGTGATGTCCGAGGAAACCGGCGGCACGCCCGTGCCGCCCACCCCCGCAGAGGTCTTCGACGAGGACTTCGACAAGCGCCGCCTCGCCCGCGAGAAGCGGGACGAGCGCAAGGTCTGGTACTTCCTCGCCTACTTCCTCTTCGGCATCCACCTGGTGGCGTTCGTCATGATCTACGCCGTGCGGCACGGCAAGTAGACCCACCGCCCCACCGGGTCTCGGGTCAGCGGGCCGCCCGGCACGTCGGGTCGTCCACGATCACCGCGTTCGCCGGGACGATCTCGACATCGTCGTCGTCCTTCTGCTGGACGAACTTGGTGGTGGCGTACGCCCGCTTGCCCGCGCCGACGCACTTGGTGGCGAGGTTCCCGAACCCGTCGGGGAAGTTGTAGACCTCGGCGGGCGAGTCCTCCCCGGCGCGGCCCGCCACCGGGGCGTCCGCCTTGCCGCGCTCCTCGTAGTGCTGCCGGGAGCAGCCGCTGAGCAGCAGCGCCGCGCAGACCCCCGCCACGGCGAGGGACGCGCTCAGCCGGCGCACGCCTTGTCCTCCACTATCTGCACGTTCGACGGCCCGCTGGCATTGGTCGTCACATACGCGCGAAACCCGTGCCCCACACATTTGGTGGCCAGGTTCCCGAAGCCGTCGGGCATGTTGTAGACCTCGGCGGGCGTGTTGTCCCCCGCCTTCCCCCGCACGGGCGCGTCGCCCTTGCCGCGCTGGTCGTCGTACTTCTGCGAGCAGCCCACGAGCAGACCCGCCACGATCACCACCAGACCCGCGGCCCGGATCGCCCCGCTGCTGCGTCCTCGGTTCATCGGCCGTCCCTCCCCGGGGAGTTCCCCACGCGGCCGCCGCACGGTCGGCACCCGCACCCTGAGGACAGCGCCGGGGGCCGGTATGGTTCCGGCCCCCGGCGAGCGCTCGCGGCCTCAGCCCTTCACGCAGACGACCTGCTTCAGCTTCGCGACGACCTCCACCAGGTCCCGCTGCTGGTCGATGACCTGGTCGATGGACTTGTAGGCGCCCGGGATCTCGTCCACGACGCCGGAGTCCTTACGGCACTCCACGCCCCGCGTCTGCTCCTCCAGGTCCTTGGCGGTGTAGCGCCGCTTGGCCGCGTTGCGGCTCATGCGCCGGCCCGCGCCGTGCGAGGCGGAGTTGAAGGAGCTGTCGTTGCCGAGGCCCTTGACGATGTACGAGCCGGTGCCCATGGAGCCCGGGATGATGCCGAGGTCGCCGGAGCCGGCCCGGATCGCGCCCTTGCGGGTGACCAGCAGGTCCATCCCGTCGTACCGCTCCTCCGCCACGTAGTTGTGGTGGCAGGAGATCTCCGGCTCGAACAGCGGCTTGGCCTTCTTGAACTCCTTGCGGACGACGTCCTTCAGGAGGGCCATCATCAGGGTGCGGTTGTACTTGGCGTACTCCTGCGCCCAGAACAGGTCATTGCGGTACGCCGCCATCTGCGGGGTGTCCGCGACGAAGACGGCGAGGTCGCGGTCGACCAGGCCCTGGTTGTGCGGGAGCTTCTGGGCCACGCCGATGTGGTGCTCGGCCAGCTCCTTGCCGATGTTGCGGGAGCCGGAGTGCAGCATCAGCCAGACCGCGCCGGTGGTGTCGGTGCAGACCTCCACGAAGTGGTTGCCGCTGCCGAGCGTGCCCATCTGCTTGGTGGCCCGCCCCTGGCGGAAGTGGACCGCCTCGGCGACCGAGTCGAACCGCCCCCAGAACGCGTCCCAGCCGCTGGTCGGCAGGCCGTGGAAGCCGCCCGGCTCGATCGGGTCGTCGTGCATGCCGCGGCCCACCGGGATCGCCTGCTCGATCTTCGAGCGCAGCCGGGACAGGTCGCCCGGCAGATCGTTCGCGGTCAGCGAGGTCTTCACCGCGGACATCCCGCAGCCGATGTCCACCCCGACCGCGGCCGGACACACCGCGCCGCGCATCGCGATCACCGAGCCGACGGTGGCGCCCTTGCCGTAGTGCACGTCCGGCATCACGGCGAGGCCCTTGATCCACGGCAGCGTCGCGACGTTCTGGAGCTGGCGCAGGGCGCCCTCCTCGACCGTCGCCGGGTCCGCCCACATCCGGATCGGCGTGCGCGCGCCCGGCATCTCCACGTACGACATGACTTCTTCGTCCCCCCGGACTCGGCAACAAGAAACGACAACAAAATGCTTAAAAGCATCAAAAAGGAAAAGCAGCGCCAAGTGCATCGAAAGCGGACTGCGGACCGGCATCCACGGCGGCGCGTGCGATACACATTGTCTCCAGGCCGGCCCCCGCCGCGGCAAGCGAATAACCAGCGGGGACACTGAGGCGACCATCGCGCGCATCCATCGGAGCGCAGCCGTCGGAAGGAGCACGCCCGTGCAGCGGAAGGCGTACGTAACCGGCACCGCCGCCCTGCTCGCGGCGCTGCTCGCGGGCTGCTCCGGCGGCTCGGGCGGCGGCGGCGCGGCGGACGACGCCAACCCGGGCGACGCCGGGACCGCCACCGTCGCGGCCCAGCCCGGCCGCTACCGCACCCTCCCCGAGCCCTGCGGCGCGGTGAGCCACGGCACCCTCGACGCGCTGCTGCCCGGCATCAAGCAGATCGCCGACCCCGACCAGCGGGACAAGGCGTACCAGGGCGAGGCCGAGCTGACCTACGACACCGACCGCAAGGTCGGCTGCCGCTGGAAGGTCCCCTCCGCCGACTCCACCGACCGCCTCTCGGTCGACCTGGAGCGCGTGGTGTCGTACGACAACACGGTCAGCGACGACGACCAGGCGCGGGAGCTGTTCGAGCAGAAGGAGACGGCCGCCGATCTCCCCGTGCCGAGCGACACCCCGTCGGCGAGCACGGGGAGTGACGGCGCCGGCGCCTCCCCCTCGGGCGCCATGGCCCCCGAACTCCAGCCGCGCACCCTCTCCGACCTCGGCGACGAGGCATATCTGGACGACAAGCTCGGCTCGTCCGGCGGGGCGGCCGCACAGCGGACGGTGACTGTGGTGTTCCGCACGTCCAATGTCGTCGTCACCATCCAGTACGAGGAGCAGCCGATGGCCGCCGGCGCCGCGCCCGACAGCAAGGAAATGCAGGACAGGGCCCGTAATCTGGCCGCCAAGCTGGACGACGCGCTGGGCAGCTGATCCACTTCCGGGCCCCTCGTGCCCCCGGCCGCAAAGGTCCCGAACGGAAACCGCACAGCTCCTTCACCGCGTACGGTGGCCCCGCAGGAACCCGCACGAACACCGAGCGTCATGAGTGAAGGAACCATGCAGCGAGCCAAGCGAGACGACCGTGACCGGCTGGAACAGCGAAACAGGCGGCTGCGCCGTGCCCTTGTCTGCGCGGCCGCGGTCCCCGCGGTGCTGATCACCGCGGCCTGCTCCTCGGACTCCGGCGATTCCAAGCCCAAGAGCGACGGCACGAGCGCCAGCAGCCCGGCGGGCGACAGCGCCTCACCGTCCGCCAGTTCCTCCCCGACGGTGGCACCGGCGGCGTACAAGACGCTGCCGGACGCCTGCAAGGCCCTGTCGAAGAAGACGCTGGGCGACATGGTGCCGAAGGCCGACTCCTCGGGCAAGAAGGGCAGTTCGGACGAACCGTCCTCCCGTGCCTCCTGCTCCTGGAGCAGCCTGAGCAACAACGGCGTCAAGGGCTCCCAGTTCCGCTGGCTGAACGTCTCCCTGCTGCGCTTCGACTCCGACACCACCCGCGGCTCGGGCAACACCCAGGCCCACACGTACTTCACCAACCAGGTCAAGGACGCCCAGTCGGTGGGCGGTGCCAAGAACGCCAAGGTCGTCCCGGTGTCCGGCACCGGCGACGAGGCGACGTCCGTGCGCTACGACCTGAGCAAGAAGGAGGGCCTCTTCAAGCAGGAGACCCTGGTGGCGCGGGCCGAGAACGTCGTCGTCACCCTCGACTACAACGGCGCGGGTCTCGCGGGCGACAAGACCCCCGACCCCGAGGACCTCGCCAAGTCCGCGGAGAAGGCCCTCAAGGAGGCGGTGGCCTCGGTCTCCGCGGCCAACAGCGGCTCCGGATCCGGCGGTTCCTCGGCCGGCTCGTCCACGAAGCCCTCCGGCAGCGCCTCGGCCTCCACGGGCTCCAAGAAGAGCTGATCGAACGGGCTTACGCCTGACCGGCACCATGTGCGCCGCACGCGTGTGCCACCCTGTTGCGCGCAACAACAGGCAACGGGAGGGGAGTACGAGTGGCCGCGCCACCGCAGCTGACTCGGATGCACCGGATACTCATCGGCATGGTCGTGGGCGGCGCCCTGATCATCGCGGGGATCGGCTTCGCCGGTTCCTACGCGGCCGTCCGTGAGCTGGCCCTGAAGAAGGGCTTCGGGAACTTCGCCTATGTGTTCCCGGTCGGCATCGACGCGGGTATCTGCGTCCTGCTGTCCCTGGATCTGCTGCTGACCTGGGTCCGCATCCCCTTCCCGCTGCTGCGCCAGACCGCCTGGCTGCTGACGGCGGCGACGATCGCCTTCAACGGCGCCACCGCCTGGCCCGACCCGCTCGGCGTCGGCATGCATGCGGTGATCCCGATCCTGTTCGTCGTCGCCGTCGAGGCGGCCCGGCACGCCGTCGGCCGGATCGCGGACATCACGGCCGACAAGCACATGGAGGGCGTCCGGCTCACCCGCTGGCTGCTCTCCCCGCTGCCCACGTTCCTGCTGTGGCGCCGGATGAAGCTCTGGGAGCTGCGCTCCTACGAGCAGGTCATCAAGCTGGAGCAGGAGCGCCTCGTCTACCAGGCCCGGCTGCGCTCCCGCTTCGGCCGCGCCTGGCGCCGCAAGGCCCCGGTGGAGTCCCTGATGCCGCTGCGCCTGGCGCGCTACGGCGTCCCGCTCGCGAAGACGGCCCCCTCCGGCCTGCTGGCGGCGGGCATCGAGCCGGTGCTGCTGCCGCCGGTGTCCCTCTCGGCGACGCCCGAACTCACGGCGGGGGCGGACGCGATACCGGCGGCAGCAGCACCGGC
>NZ_MUNF01000898.1 GCF_002154555.1 Streptomyces murinus | reverse complement strand
CTCCTCGCTGAGCCCGGCCCGTCTACGCCGGCGGCGTAGACGGGCCGGGCTCAGCGAGGAGGCGCGCGAGGAGTTCGCCGCGCGGCTCGCGGACGCGGTGGGCGCCACCGCGGCGGGCGAGGCCGCCGAACGGGCCTGGCTGCGCAACGCCAACCGGGCCTGCGGCACGCCCTGGCTGCGGCTGTGGCGCTGGTACCAGAAGCGCGGTACGGCGGCGACCGGCCGCCATCGGACGGGCGCCCAGGCCGACGAGGAGGCGACGGCACGCCAGCGCGTGGAACAGGCGGTCCGTACGGTGGCCGACCGGGCCTCGGCCGGGCTGCCGGCGCCCTGGGCACAGGCGGTGCGCGAGGCGGCCGTACGCGGTGCGCAGGGGCTGCCGGAGGCGCTGGACGAGCTGGCGGAGCGGGCCGGGGGCCCCTCCGGGCGGCCGCCGCGTCCCGGCTGGTGGCCGGCGGCGGTGCTGGTCCAGGCGGCGATGACGCTCCTCCAGATCGCGGGCGGGCTGTGGCTGGTCGGGCAGATCGCCGGGGTGATGGCGCCCAATCTGGGGGTTCCGGTGCTGTTGATGGTGTGCGGCATCGTCGGCGGGCCGCTGGTGGAGTGGGGCTGCCGGATGGCCGCGCGAGGGCCCGCGAGGCGGTACGGCCAGGACGCGGAACGGCGATTGCGCGAGTCGGCCGCGAGCTGTGGACGGGCGCGGGTGCTGGATCCGGTGGCGTCGGAGCTGCTGCGGTACGGAGAGGTGCGGGAGCAGTACGGGAGGGTGGTGCGGGCGGAGGCCGGGGTGGGGTGAGTTAGGGGCCGTACGGTCCGTCGGCGATGGTGTGCCGGTGGTCGTCACTCGTGCGGGTGGCGGAGTTTTCCACAGGTGCGGGGGCCGTCCACAGGGCTCAGCGGGCTCGGCCCGGCGGAGGCAGTCTGAGGTCGTGGCAGACGCCGCCGTACGGGACGGGCCCGTACGTACGTCCGCCCGCCCGGCCGAGTGCGCCGGGCGGGGAGGGGAGCGCGAAGATGCATGAGACCGTGGTCTGTGTGGTGGGCAATGTGGCGACCGCGCCGGTGTACCGGGAGCTGGCGGCGGGGCCGTCGCTGCGGTTCCGGCTCGCGGCGACCGCGCGTTACTGGGACCGGGAGAAGAGCGCCTGGACGGACGGGCACACCAACTTCTTCACGGTGTGGGCCAACCGCCAGCTCGCCGCCAACGCGATGGCGTCGGTGGAGGTGGGGCAGCCGCTGGTCGTACAGGGCCGGCTGAAGGTGCGCACCGACGGGCGCGACGGGCAGCAGCAGTGGGCGTCGGCGGACATCGACGCCACCGCGATCGGCCATGACCTCTCGCGGGGTACGGCGGTCTTCCGTCGCGCGGGCAAACCGGAACCCCCCGCCGGGGCCGCCCGACCCGAGCCCGACTGGGCGACCCCGGTCCCGCCGGACACCGGTGAGGACACCGCCGCCCAACAGGCCTCGGAACCAGCCACAGTGACGTGAAGTCAGCTGTTCGTCCGGGTGGATTTATCGATAAGCACTGTTCAAGGGCGGTCCGGCGATAACGATTCCGGATCGGAAACGCCATCGGATCATCCGACCGGCCAGAGAGGCACAGCCCGAGTCCATAGGATGCCGGGCGTGCCCCTCGGGGCCGCCGATTCTGCTGGTGGGACCCGTCCCCCACGTCCAACGGGTCCTGCTCGAAGGGGAATTCTGTGCTTGCTGCGCTCTCTGGTTTCCGCCGGTCCACCACCGTGGCCCGCCTGGCCGCCACCGCCACGGTGTCCGGGCTCGTGGCGGCCGGCGTGCTGTCCGGCGCGGGTACGGCCGCGGCCGATGTGGCCCCGCAGACCGAGGGCGGGGCGAGCGCCGCCCTGGACGGCCTGAAGATCTTCGGCGAGGCCGTGGTCCATGAGGCCGGCGGCGACCAGCGGGTGTCGGCGGGCCTGTTCGAGATGTCCGTGGACGGCGGCGGCACCCTACAGACGTACGGCGTCGACCTGCACAGCCCGGTCCAGCGCGACGCCCGCTACCAGGAGACGTCCTGGAGCGGCACCTCGCTGGGCACCAACCGGGACGCGGGCAAGATCGAGTGGATCGTGCAGCACTCCTACCCCCAGGTCAACGACCTCGCCGCGCTCGCCCACCGGGCCGGCGTGGGGAGCCTGACCGAGCAGGACGCGGCGACCGGCACCCAGGTGGCCATCTGGCGGTACTCGGACCACGCCAAGGTCGACGCGGTGGCCCCGGGCGCCGAGAAGCTGGCCGACTACCTCCAGCGCAGCGCCCGCGCCGGCGGCGAGCCGGGGGCCTCGCTGACCCTGGACCCGGCCGCGGTCTCCGGCCGCCCCGGGAGCGTGGTCGGACCGGTGACGGTGCACACCAACGCGGGCGCGGTCGCGGTGATACCGCCCGCGGACGCGGCGACCAGCGGGGTGCGGATCACCGACAAGACCGGCAAGGCGCTCACCACGGCGAAGAACGGCAGCCGGATCTACTTCGACATCCCCGCGGACGCGGCGGACGGCTCCGCCCAGCTGAGCGTGCAGGCGTCGACGACGGTCCCGGTGGGGCGTGCCCTTGCCTCCGACAGCCGCAGCCAGCCCCAGATCCTGGCCGGCTCCAGCGAGTCCGCGGTCTCCGCGAGCGCGACGGCCGACTGGGCCGCGCAGGGCGCGATACCGGCGGTGTCGGCGCGCAAGGACTGCGCCAAGGGCACGGTGGACATCACGGCCGTCGACAAGGGCGACCAGCCCTTCACCTTCAGCCTGATGGGCACCGAGCACACCGTCCCGGCCGGCGCC
>NZ_MUNF01000897.1 GCF_002154555.1 Streptomyces murinus | reverse complement strand
CCGCGCCCCTTCGGGGCGCGAAAGGCACCGTGCGACCGTGCATCCCGGGGCCTGGTGGGTCTGGGCGATATCGCTGGGCACTGCGGCGACCCGCACCACCAATCCGCTGCTGCTCGCCCTGCTCATCGCCGTGTCGGCGTACGTCGTGGCGACGCACCGCTCCCCCGCTCCCTGGGCCCGTTCCTATTCCGCGTTCGCCAAGCTCGCGTTCGCCGTGCTGCTCATCCGCCTGGTCTTCGCGGTGGCCCTCGGCTCCCCGATCCCCGGCACCCATGTGCTCCTCACCCTCCCGGAGATCCCGCTGCCGCACTGGGCCCAGGGCATCCGGCTCGGTGGCGAGGTCACCGCGGAGGCGCTCGTCTTCGCAGCGTACGACGGGCTGAAGCTGGCCACCCTGCTGATCTGCGTCGGCGCCGCGAACGCCCTCGCCAGCCCCTCCCGCCTGCTGAAGTCCCTGCCCGGCGCCCTGTACGAGACCGGCGTCGCCGTCGTCGTCGCCCTCACCTTCGCGCCGCACCTCATCGCCGACGTCCAGCGGCTGCGTGCCGCCCGCCGGCTGCGCGGCCGCCCGGACCGGGGCGTCCGGGGGCTGCTCCAGGTCGGACTCCCGGTCCTGGAGGGCGCGTTGGAGCGCTCCGTCGCCCTCGCCGCCGCCATGGAGGCCCGCGGCTACGGCCGCAGCGCGGACGTGCCCGCCCGGGTCCGCCGTACGACCGCCGCCCTCACCCTCGGCGGTCTGCTCGGCGTCTGCGCGGGCACGTACGGGCTGCTCACCGCCGAGGNNCGCCGGACTGCGCCTCGGCGGCCGCCGTTCGCTGCGCACCCGGTACCGGCCCGACCCCTGGGGCCCCCGCGCCTGGCTGGTCACCGGTTCCGGTGTCGCCGTGGCCGCGCTGCTGACGCTCGCCTCGTCCCGCGCCCCCGAGGCCCTGCACCCGGGTGTGGTCCCGCTGACCGCGCC
>NZ_MUNF01000896.1 GCF_002154555.1 Streptomyces murinus | reverse complement strand
TCCGACTTTATCAGAAGTTCTTGGCCGGTCTGACCGGCCGCTCATTTCTGAGTAATCGGGAGGATGCTTCTTTTGAATGTCGATAGCGACTTCTTGGAAGCTAGTAGAGTCTAGCGGTCGCCACCGGACGTGTCCAGTTCTAGGCAACTGTTTGAATCTACCTCCCCACACGACCCGTGTCAACGGCTCTTGTGGGCGAAGAGGAGACTAGCAGCTCAGAGGGGCCGGACGCACATCATGCGGCGGTGGGCACGGAGGAACTGCGGTCCGCCGCGTCGAGATCACCCGTCTCGCCCTCACGTACCGCGCGACCCCCGAGGACGTAGACGTACGTCAGGAACGCCACCTCGGCCACGACACCGATACCGATACGGGCCCAGGTGGGCAGTCCGGACGGTGTCACGAACCCTTCGATGGCGCCGGAGACGAACAGGACCAGGGCGAGGCCGATCGCCATGCCGAGCGCGGCCCGCCCCTCCTCCGCGAGGGCGGCTCGCCGGGTGCGGGGGCCGGGGTCGATCAGAGTCCAGCCCAGGCGCAGCCCCGTGCCGGCGGCGACGAAGACCGCGGTCAGTTCCAGCAGGCCGTGCGGCAGGACCAGGCCGAGGAAGGTGTCGAGGCGGCCGGCGGAGGACATCAGGCCGAAGCCGACACCGAGGTTGAGCATGTTCTCGAAGAGGATCCACAGCACCGGCAGGCCCAGGAAGACGCCCAGGACCAGGCACATCGCGGCCNNTGGGCGGCGAAGGAGGCCGCCGGGTGGCTGGAGTAGTAGGTCTCGTACTCACCGCCGGGACGGGTCATCTGGCGTAGCTGGGCGGGGGCGGCGATGGAGGACTGCACCTCCGGGTGGGCGCCGATCCACCAGCCCAGGAGGATCGCGATGGCCGTGGAGACGAGCGCCGTGGGGATCCACCAGCGGCGGGCGCGATAGACGGCGGCCGG
>NZ_MUNF01000895.1 GCF_002154555.1 Streptomyces murinus | reverse complement strand
CGCTGCGCCGTGTCGTGCTGGCGAGCGCCACGACGGTCTCCGCCGTGGTGCTGCTGCTGTCCCTGAAGCCGCACAGCAGCCCGGGTCTCGCCCTGGGCGCGTCGGCGCGGGGCTCCGGGGGCGGCGCGAGCGCGCCCGCCGCTTCCGGAGGTTCCTCGACGGCCGGGAGTTCCTCGACATCGGGGGGTTCCTCGACGACCGGCGGTGCCCCGGCGGCCGGAGGGGCCGCGAAGACCGTCACCGGTGAGACCGCGCAGACCCGCTGGGGGCCGGTCCAGGTACGGGTGACCGTCAAGGGCGGCAGGCTCACCGAGGTGACGGCCCTCCAGTACCCCACGGAGAACCCGCGCGACCAGGAGATCAACAGCTACGCGCTCCCCCAGCTGCGGCGTGAGGCGCTGGCCGCGCAGAGCGCGCGGATCGACATGGTCTCGGGCGCGACGTACACCAGCACCGGCTACCGGCAGTCCCTCCAGTCCGCCCTGGACCAGGTCCATGGGTGAGGGCGTCCGGCACGCGGAGGAGGTCATGGGGACCGTGTTCTCCTTCGATGTGCGG
>NZ_MUNF01000894.1 GCF_002154555.1 Streptomyces murinus | reverse complement strand
GGCCGCGGGGTACGGCGAGTCCGACGGCGGCCGGTGCGGCGCCGGGCCGTACGGTGCCCGCCCCTTCGGGTACGACGGCTGCGCCGCGCCGGTGCCGGTGCCTTCGGCGGACGGGTCGGCGGGGGCGGGATCCACGGGGTGGGACGCCGGGCCCTGGGGGTACGGGGCGCTCCGGGGGTGTCCCGAATCCTGGGGACGCGGCACTCCTTGGCCGTACGGCGACCGCTGGGGGCGCGGCGAGTCCTCGGCGTGCGGCGATCCTTCGGGGCGCGTCGGCTCCTGGGCGTACGGCGACGCCTGGAGGTAGGTGGACCCTTGGGGATACGTCGGCCCTTGGGGGTAGGGCGACCCTTGGGCGTACGGCGCCGATCGCGCCGTACCCTCGCTCCCGCCCTCGACCGGGCCCCCGGGCTCGGCGGCGTGGTCGGTGCCCATGTCGCCCTCAGCGGGGCGCCGGGCACCGGGCAGTGCGGCCCGTTCGCCCTGCTGGGCCTCCTGTACCCGGGCCGCGGCGCGGGCGCCCGCCCGGTACGCGGCGATGGCCCCGGCCCGCGCGGCACGGATGTCGGCGCCGCTCTCCAGCGCCCGCTGTCCCGCCGTACCGGACGCCGGGGACCCCCCGGGCGCCTCGGGCCCGCCGGACACGCCGTTCACGTCCGGCGCACCGGCCGCCCGTGCCTGGATGGCGGCGCGCCGCGCTGCCTCGGGGTCCACGGCGTCGGGCACAACGATGTCAACGGGCCGTCCGGCACCCGGCAGGGACTCGGCGGCGCCCCCCGTACCGCCGTCCTCCTCCGCCCCCGGCACCGGGTCGTACCC
This sequence comes from Streptomyces murinus, assembly GCF_002154555.1. Classification (GTDB taxonomy): domain Bacteria; phylum Actinomycetota; class Actinomycetes; order Streptomycetales; family Streptomycetaceae; genus Streptomyces; species Streptomyces murinus. Next base: position 589 of record NZ_MUNF01000894.1, on the reverse strand, counting down.
GCACAGCGCCTCCTCCGCGGCACCGGCGGCGAGGCCGGTCAGCAGGACCCGGCCGTCGTCGCAGACGAGGACCGTGCGGGCGGTGACATTGCGGTGGACCCAGCCATGGGCGTGCAGGACGCGCAGGGCCATGAGGACGTCGGAGGCCACCTCGGCGGCGCGATAGGGCGTGAGGGGGCGCTCGGCGAGGAGCGCGGACAGCGGGCGGGCGGCGACCCACTCGCTGACGATCCACAGCGAGCCGCCCTCGGCGAAGACGTCGAAGACCTGGTCCAGACGCGGATGGTCGGGGATGCGGGCCGCCGCCTGGGCGGCCTCCACGGCGCGCCGCACCGCGGGCTCGGCGGGCCGGCGTGTCGCGGCCCGCGCGGCCGGCACAGAACGCGCCCCGCGCCCGCGCGCGGTGAACCCCTCGGGCAGTCCGTCCGCGTCGAGCACCTCGGCCTCGACGACCTCCGGCAGCGGCACCTGACGGACCAGCACCTCCTGGCCGCTGTAGGTGTCGAAGGCGCGGGTGGCGGTCGGTTCGTACCCGTCGGACGGCGGCAGCGGCAGACGGTAGCGGTCCGCCAGCACCCGGCCCGCGTAG
>NZ_MUNF01000893.1 GCF_002154555.1 Streptomyces murinus | reverse complement strand
CGGCGAGGTGCTCCCCCGACCAGGGCTGGCAGCCCCAGTCGGGGGAGCACCTCGCCGTCCTCGACGCGCTCGGCGTCCGGCACGCCGTCCTCGCGGTGACCCGGAGCGACCTCGCCGACCCCGAACCGGTGCGCGCCGACGCCGTGGCACGACTGGCGGACACCTCCCTCGGCAAGGTGGCATCGGTCGCGGTGAGCGCCGTCACCGGCACGGGACTCGACGGACTGCGCACCGAACTCGCCCGACTGGCGGGGGAGTTGCCAGCGCCCGATCCGGACGCCGACGTACGCCTGTGGCTGGACCGGGCGTTCACCGTCCGCGGTCATGGCACCGTGGTGACCGGCACGCTCGGCGCGGGCACCCTGCGCGTCGGCGACCGGCTGGCCACCGGGGACGGCCCGGCGGTGCTGCGGGTGCGCGGGCTCCAGAGCCTGCACGAGGACCGGGCGGCCGTCAGCGGGGTGGCCCGAGTCGCGGTCAATGTGCACGGGCCAGGAGACACCGGACTGCGCCGGGGCCAGGTGCTGCTGAGCCCCGGCCGCTGGCGGGCCACCGAGATGCTCGACGCGCGGATCGACGGCGAGCCGGTGGCCGAACTGCCCCGCCAGGTCACCCTGCACCTCGGGACCGCCGCCGTGCCCGTCACCGTCCGCCCGCTCGGCACCGACACCGCCCGGCTCATCCTCGCCCGCCCGCTGCCCCTGCGGATCGGCGACCGCGCGGTGCTGCGCGCGCCCGGCGGCGGCCGGCCGCCCCGAGGG
>NZ_MUNF01000892.1 GCF_002154555.1 Streptomyces murinus | reverse complement strand
CGGGTGAACCTGTAACACGGCATGCCGAAACTGTGGCGCACCTGCGCCGGGGGCGTGCGGGTGCGCCACGCTGAAGGCGGCGTTCGAGGGGTGGGAGTGTCGGGCGGCTCCTCAATCACCGTGGCCGAGGCGGGCCAGCAGCCTGTGGGCGGCCTGGAACTGCATGTGCAGTTCGGGTTCTTCCATGCCCATGAGGGCTGCTGCGGCTTTGGTGTCCATGCCGAGCCCCTCGCGTAAGAGCACGGCGTCGGCGGGCTGGTCGGGGAGGGTGCGGTGCAGGCCGTCGGCTTGGGAGTCGTGCACCTCGGTTCGGGCCGTCGTGACCGAGTCGCGGAGCGCCCGCCAGGTGAGGGCGAGAGGGTTCTCGCGGAGCATTAGCGTGGTCCAGTTCAGTTCGGCCCCGCGCAGGACTTCCGCCACGACCGACATGGCCAGCTTGCTGTTGCCCAGNNAACCGACGGGGCCCGTCTGGGGCCTGGGTGAACTGGGCATCGTGCCTCCCGTGCAGCGTCGAGCTGTAGGTGTGCGAAAGACAATCAGGTGTTGGAGGGGTGTAAAAGTGCAGAGCAGGGTGAACGCCTTCGGCGAGGGCCGGTGTTCAGCCGTTTCCCTGGTGCGGTGGCTCCGTGCCGAGCGCTTGGGCGGGGAAGGGATCGGCCCGCTCAGAGAGGGCGGATCCAGAACGCGTGCACTGCTCAGATGAGTGCGAACGGCGTGCGCAGCGCCCTGAGTTGAGCCCGGACCGGGGTGGCGCGCAGGTGGCGAAATCCCGTGAAGGTGCTGCCGCCCCTGCTAGCGTGGGAAACCACCTGGGGGAGGCCTGCCTGCTCCAGGGAGGGTCGGTCATGCATGGATGCGCCTCATCTTCCGTGATCGACCCGTTCGCCCCGCCCGATGTCCTACCACCGGGTGGGGCAACCCCATTATGGAGATGGGTCGTTGATTGGAACCGTACAACGTCCTGGGCCCCGCATAGGGCCGTCGAACGCCTGCGCAATCCCCCGGTTAATAGTGGTCGGACATGGTCAATTTGTACCAGCGTCTGCGCCGGGATCCTTCACCGGTGATCGGCGAGCAGCTACGGTTCGAGTTCCCGGTTCGGGCCCGCACGACGGCCGGGTCTGGCCCGCCTCATCGGTGGCCACCTACCTGTCACGGCGCACACTGCTCACCGGCGGGCGCGACACCGAACGCGGCCCGAAACGAAAAGCGCGGCGTCCCAAAGGGCTTGAAGTATCCCTGCCGTGGGCACGGACCTCCTACCGAAGTCGGCAGGAGGAGGCGTCATGGAGCGTCGGATCCGGGTACGTGTCAGCCGGCGGCCCATCGCGCCGCGGGAGCAGGAGATCGATCGCAGGACGCCGTCGGGGCGCGTGCTGCCGTACTGAGGCCGAACGGCCGCC
>NZ_MUNF01000891.1 GCF_002154555.1 Streptomyces murinus | reverse complement strand
GCGATGATCAGCAGCGGCTTGGAGCCGGACTGGATGACCTTCTCCAGGAGCGGCAGCAGGTCCGCGATCGCGGAGATCTTGCCCTGGTGGATCAGGATGTACGGGTCGTCGAGGACGGCCTCCATACGCTCCTGGTCCGTCACGAAGTACGGGGACAGGTAGCCCTTGTCGAAGGCCATGCCCTCGGTGAAGTCCAGCTCCAGACCGAAGGTGTTGNNCGGCGACGGCGGCGATGTCGGACTTCTCGTCGATCGGGCGGGCCGTGGCGAGCAGGTCCTCGGAGATCGCCTTGACGGCGGCGTCGATGCCCTTCTTCAGGGCGGCCGGGGAGGCACCGGCGGCGACATTGCGCAGGCCCTCGCGGACCAGCGCCTGGGCGAGCACGGTGGCGGTGGTGGTGCCGTCGCCCGCGATGTCGTTGGTCTTGGTCGCCACCTCCTTCACCAGCTGCGCGCCGAGGTTCTCGTACGGGTCCTCGATCTCGACCTCACGGGCGATCGTGACACCGTCGTTGGTGATGGTGGGGGCGCCGAACTTCTTGTCGATGACGACGTTGCGACCCCGGGGGCCGATCGTCACCTTCACCGTGTCGGCCAGCTTGTTGACGCCGCGCTCGAGGGCGCGACGGGCGTCCTCGTCGAACTTCAGGATCTTCGCCATGACAGCGGGAGCCCTCTCGAAATCTGTGGGTGAAAAAACGAACTGCGCCCC
>NZ_MUNF01000890.1 GCF_002154555.1 Streptomyces murinus | reverse complement strand
CTCCAGCTGGGTGCGGCAGGAGTAGCCGTCGGCCAGGACCACGGTGTCCGGGGCCGCCTCCCGTATCGAGGGCAGCAGCTGGTCCTCCGCGCAGGCCCGGGAGACCTCGAAGTGGCCCTTCTCGAAGCCGAAGTTCCCGGCCAGACCGCAGCAGCCGCCGGAGAGCTCCCCGGTGAGCCCTGCCGACTCGCGCAGCCGGCGGTCCGGGGCGTCGCCGAGCACCGCGTGCTGATGGCAGTGGGTCNNCAGGACGGCGGCGGCGAGCCGGGCCGCGCGCGGGTCGTCATGCAGGAGTTCCGGCAGGTCGGTGCGCAGGGCGGCCGCGCAGCTCGGTTCCAGCACGACGACCGGGACGCCCGCGCCCAGCACCGGCTCCAGCAGGTCGAGGGTGCGGCGCAGCACCGCCCGTGCGCGGTCCAGCTGGCCGGTGGAGACATAGGTCAGCCCGCAGCAGACGCGGGCGCGGCGGGCCGGGAGGGGGGGGGGTGCCGGGGTCTCGGCGCCGGACCGCGCGAG
>NZ_MUNF01000889.1 GCF_002154555.1 Streptomyces murinus | reverse complement strand
GGACCGGAGGAGGGTGGGGACGGTGGGCGCGGGAGCGGTGGGCGCGGGGAGCACGACCATCACCACGCCTGAGGCCACCCGCCGGACTCCAGAGGGGCGACTCCAGAGGGGCTTCACACCGGACTCAGCGCGGCGGTCGCCCTGAAACCGAGTTCACACCATACGAACTTGCCCCGCTCCCCGAACCGCGCCGTTGGCTGCCACCCCCAGTGGTCGGCGCACGCCATGACGAGCCCGAGCCCCCGGCCACCCTCCAACTCGCCCGCTTCGGCGAGGGATTGCGCCACGGGCGGCGACTGCGGATCCGTGTCCCACGCCCCGATCCACACCACCCCCTCCGGGGTACGGCGCACCCGCAGCGCCGCCGGACCTTTCGTGTGCCGCACGGCGTTCGAGACCAGCTCCGCCGCCAGCAGCTCCGCGATGTCCACCAGGCCGATCAGACCGTGGAGGGTGAGGATAAGACGGAGGGTACGGCGGGAAACCGTCACCGCCCTCGGGTCGTTGGGGATGCAGAGGGTGTAGTCCCAGGACTCGCTTTCAGGCATGGGTGATCAACTCCGGGGAGTGAGTGGGGGGTTGAAACGCGCGCAGGGTGGCGTTGCCGCGGGGTGCGGTGCACTTCCGCTGCGTGTGCGGTACGTCACCGACGGTAGATCTAAATCTAGGGACGCGACAAGTGGATCGCGTAATCTGACCCGAACGGGTCAGACCTGCGCGCACACGAGGAGACCAGAGCGATGGTGAAGCGGCGCGAACCAACCGCCCGTCAGATGCGGTTGGCGACCGAGCTGCGCAGACTCCGTGAGGCGGCAGGACTCAACTCCCGCCAGGCGGCTGCACTCCTTGGTGTGGCACCCGCTCAGATCACTCATATCGAGTCCGCACTCGCGGGCGTGAGTGAGCAGCGCGTCCGCCGGTTGGCCTGCCATTACGACTGCACCGATCCGGAGTTCATCGACGCACTGGCGGCCATGGCCACCGAACGGACGCACGGCTGGTGGGAGGAGTACCGAGGCCTGCTGCCGACGTCCTTCCTGGACCTCGCCGAGCTGGAGCACCACGCCCAGCTCCTGCGCGAGGTGGCGATCCTGTACGTGCCGGGATTGCTACAGACCGAGGACTACGCACGCGCGGTCTTCTCCGCCCGCATTCCCGAACTCACCCAGGAGGAGCTGGAACTTCGTGTGCACCATCGCATGCGACGCCAGCAGCACGCGCCCCCGTACGAGACGGTGATCCACGAGGCGGCTCTGCGCATCAGGGTCAGCAACCGCACCGCCGCACAGGCCCAACTCCAACAGCTCCTCGAACGGTCCGAGTCGGACCGGGTCACGGTGCGGGTCATCCCCTTCGACCTGGACGATTTCGCCAGCGCCTCCAGCACGATGACATACCTTTGCGGCCCCGTGACCAGACTGGATACCGTGCTCCGCGACGCGCTGCACGGTGCGGCCTTCATCGACTCCGCGCCTCAACTCAGCGTCTACCGAACGAATTTCCGTAAACTGGAAGCGGCGTCCCTCGACCCCTCCCGGTCGCGTGACCTCATCCACCGGCTGGTGAAGGAGCTGTGAGTCCCCTCATGGAGAACTGGCGAAAGTCGTCCTACTCGGGCCCGGGAGACGGCGACGCGTGCGTGGAGATCGCCGACACCCCCACCCACGTATCCGTCCGCGACTCCAAGACCC
>NZ_MUNF01000089.1 GCF_002154555.1 Streptomyces murinus | reverse complement strand
GCGCGGCGACCGGGTGGCCGTACTCCTCCAGAACTCCCCGCACTTCGTGCTCGCCGTGCTCGGCGCCTGGAAGGCGGGCGCGACCGTGGTGCCGGTCAACCCGATGTACAAGTCGGCCGAGGTCGGCCATGTGCTGCGGGACTCCGAGGCCGCCGCGCTGATCTGCTCCGACCGGGCGTGGGAGGCGTACCTGCGGCAGACCGCGGCCGACTCGCCGGTGCGGATCGTGCTCACCGGGTGCGAACTGGACTTCCAGACCCGCGACGACCAGCGGGTGCTGGCCTTCGAGCGGCTGCCGGCGGCCCCCGACGCCGAGGACCTGGTGGCCGTGGCCCGGCAGGGCGGGCGGGTGCCCGAGGGGCGGGAGCCGGGGCCCGGCGACATCGCGCTGATCAGCTACACCTCAGGGACCAGCGGCACCCCCAAGGGCGCCACCAACACCCACGGCAACATCATGTACACCGTGGAACGCCAGCGCACCGGGCTTCCGCTGCCCGAGGGGCCGGTCTACTTCGCGCTCGCGCCGCTGTTCCACATCACCGGCATGGTCTGCCAGTTCGGCGCCTGTCTGAACAGCGCCGGCACCCTGGTGCTCGCCTACCGGTTCGAACCGGGCGTGGTCCTGGAAGCGTTCGCAGAGCACCGCCCGGTGTTCACCGTCGGCCCCGCCACCGCGTTCATGGCGCTCGGCGCCCACCCCGGGGCGGGCCCGGAGCACTTCTCCTCCTTCGTGCACCTCGCCTCCGGCGGCGCCCCGCTGCCGCCCGCGCTGGTGGAGGGCTTCCGGGCGCGGTTCGGGGCGTACATCCGCAACGGGTACGGGCTCACCGAGTGCACCGCGCCCTGCGCCTCCGTGCCCTCCGGCCTGGAGGCGCCGGTCGACCCGGTCTCCGGGACGCTCGCGGTCGGCCTGCCGGGACCGGACACGCTGGTGCGGATCGTGGACGAGAGCGGCGCGGACGTGCCGTTCGGCGAGCAGGGCGAGATCGTGGTGCGCGGGCCCCAGGTGATCCCCGGCTACTGGCGCCGCCCGGACGCCACCGCCGAGACCTTCCCCGGCGGCGAGCTGCGCACCGGCGACATCGGGTTCATGGACCCGCAGGGCTGGCTCTACGTCGTGGACCGCAAGAAGGACATGATCAACGCGTCCGGGTTCAAGGTGTGGCCGCGCGAGGTCGAGGACGTCCTGTACGCCCATCCGGCGGTGCGCGAGGCGGCCGTCGTCGGCATCCCGGACGGCTATCGCGGGGAGACCGTCAAGGCGTACATCAGCCTGCGGCCGGGCGCCGAGGCGGACCCGGATGAACTCGCGGTGTACTGCAAGGAGAGACTGGCCGCCTACAAATATCCGCGCCAGGTGGAGATCCTGCCCGAGTTGCCCAAGACGTCGAGTGGGAAGATCCTCCGGCGGGAGCTTCGCTCCCGCGGCGACGGCAAACGCCGGAACTAGCGGCATCTCAGAACGAGCGACATCACGGAAGGCAGGTGGCGGCAGTGCCCAGGACGACGGACGGCGACGGAGCACCTGTTCCGCAGCGGCTGCTGGCCGCCGCCACCCGGCTCTTCGCCGAGCAGGGCTACGACCGGACCTCGGTGCAGGAGATCGTGGAGGCGGCCGGCGTCACCAAGGGGGCGCTGTACCACTACTTCGGCTCCAAGGACGATCTGCTGCACGAGGTGTACGCGCGCATGCTCCGCGTCCAGCAGGAGCGGCTCGACCACTTCGCCGGCATGGACGCGCCCGTGGAGACCCGGCTGCGGGAAGCGGCGGCGGACGTCGTGGTGTCGACCATCGAGAACCTGGACGACGCCTCGATCTTCTTCCGCTCCATGCACCAGCTGAGCCCGGAGAAGCACAAGCAGGTACGGGCCGAACGGCGCCGCTACCACGAACGGTTCCGCGCGCTCATCGAGGAGGGCCAGAAGTCCGGCGTCTTCTCCACCGCGACCCCGGCCGACCTGGTCGTGGACTACCACTTCGGCTCCGTCCACCATCTGTCCACCTGGTACCGCCCGGACGGACCGCTGAGCCCCCAGCAGGTGGCCGACCACCTCGCGGACCTGCTGCTGCGCGCGCTGCGCCCCTGAGCGCCGGTGACCCGCGCCCGTGAGCGCAGGCAAGGGGCGGCCTCCTTCGTGGGCCGCCCCTCACTCGTGTCCGGCTACAGGTACTTCTTCAGCTCCCGCCGCGCCAGCGACCGCTGGTGCACCTCGTCCGGGCCGTCGGCCAGCATCAGGGTGCGGGCGGCGGCGTAGACCTCGGCCAGCGGGAAGTCCTGGCTCACCCCGCCCGCGCCGTGCAGCTGGATCGCCCGGTCCAGGATGTCGACCACCGCGCGCGGGGTGGCGATCTTGATGGCCTGGATCTCGGTGTGCGCGCCCCGGTTGCCGACGGTGTCCATCAGCCAGGCCGTCTTCAGCACCAGCAGCCGCAGCTGCTCGACCGTCACCCGGGCGTCGGCGATCCAGTTCTGCACCACGCCCTGCTGGGCCAGCGGCTTGCCGAACGCCGTACGCGAGATCGCGCGCCGGCACATCAGCTCGATCGCCCGCTCGGCCATGCCGATCAGCCGCATGCAGTGGTGGATCCGGCCGGGACCGAGCCGGGCCTGCGCGATGGCGAAGCCGCCGCCCTCCTCGCCGATCAGATGGGACACCGGCACCCGCACCCGGTCGAAGACCACCTCGGCGTGTCCGCCGTGCGAGTGGTCCTCGTAGCCGAACACCCGCATGGCCCGCCGGACGGTCACCCCGAGCGTGTCGCGCGGGACCAGGACCATGGACTGCTGGCGGCGGATGTCCGCGCCGTCCGGGTCCGTCTTGCCCATCACGATGAAGATGCGGCAGTCCGGGTTCATCGCCCCGGAGATGTACCACTTGCGGCCGGTGATGACGTACTCGTCGCCGTCCCGCTCGATCAGGGTGGTGATGTTGGTGGCGTCCGAGGAGGCCACCTCCGGCTCGGTCATCGCGAACGCGGACCGGATCTCACCGGCGAGCAGCGGCTCCAGCCACTGCTTCTTCTGCGCCTCGTCGCCGAACTGCGCCAGCACCTCCATGTTCCCGGTGTCGGGCGCCGCGCAGTTGGTCGCGGTCGGCGCCAGGTGCGGGGAGCGGCCGGTGATCTCGGCGAGCGGCGCGTACTGGAGGTTCGTCAGGCCCGCGCCGTACTCCGTGTCGGGCAGGAACAGGTTCCACAGGCCCTGCCTGCGCGCCTGTGCCTTCAGCTCCTCCACCACCGCCGGGGTGTCCCACGGCGAGGCCAGCGCGGCCCGCTGCTCCTCGGCGACCGGCTCGGCCGGGTAGACGTACTCGTCCATGAAGGCGAGCAGCTTGGCCCGCATCTCCTCGGTACGCGCGTCGAACGCGAAGTCCATGACGGTCAGCCTTCCTGAAGGGTGGTCAGTCCGTGGTCGATGAAGACGGGCACCAGCTCGCCGATCCGGTCGAAGCCGCGCCCGACGGTCTGGCCCAGCGTGAAGCGGTAGTGGATGCCCTCCAGGATCACGGCGAGCTTGAAGAACGCGAACGCCTCGTACCAGGAGACGGCCGAGACGTCCCGCCCGGAGCGCGCCGCGTACCGCTCGATCAGCTCCTCGGGCGCGGGGTGCCCCGGTGCCTCGGCGGTGGTGGAGACGGGGGAGTTCGGCAGGTCGAGGGAGCGGCTGTACATCACCAGCAGACCGAGGTCGGTCAGCGGGTCGCCGAGCGTGGACATCTCCCAGTCGAGGATCGCCGTGATCCGGTCGTCCGCCCCGATCAGGACGTTGTCCAGCCGGTAGTCGCCGTGCACGACGGTGGCGGCGGGCGAGCCGGGCAGCCTCCGGCCCAGTGCGGCGTGGAGTTCGTCGATGCCGGGCAGCTCGCGGTTGCGGGAGGCGTCCAGCTGCTTGCCCCAGCGGCGCAGCTGCCGGTCCAGATAGCCCTCCGGACGGCCGAAGTCGCCGAGGCCCACCTCGCCGGGGTCCACCGCGTGCAGCTCGACCAGCGTGTCCACCAGGGACAGCACCGCGCCCCGCACCCGCCGCTCGCCGAGCGGGGCGAGCTGTGCGGAGGTGCGGTACGGCGTGCCCGCCACGAACTCCATCATGTAGAACGGCGCGCCGAGCACCTCCTCGTCCTCGCACAGCAGCACCGGCGCGGGGACCGGTACGGAGGTGGGGTGCAGGGCGCTGATCACCCGGTGCTCGCGCTTCATGTCGTGCGCGGTGGCGAGGACATGGCCGAGCGGCGGGCGGCGCACCACCCACTTCGAGGTGCCGTCGGAGAGCGCGTAGGTGAGGTTCGACCGGCCGCCCTCGATCAGCCGCCCGGTGAGCGGCCCCCGCACCAGCCCCGGGCGCTCCCGCTCCAGCAGGGCGCGCAGCCGGTCCAGGTCCAGTCCGGGCGGGTGGTCGGCGCTCATGTGTCACTCCTGTGAACGGTCGGATATCAGGACTCGACTCATGATGCCGACCGGTCGGTATGTCGTCCAGTGTGTGCGGCCAACAGGACGGGAAACGTGACGGGGACCACCGGGTTCCCGGTGCGCGGGAGGCTCAGTTCCCGGCGTTCCCGGCGCGGAACTGGGCGAGCCGCTCGTACGCGGCCAGCCCGTCCGGCACCCACTCCCACTCGCCGAGCCGCGCCTCGACCTCCTCATCGGAGAGGAAGGCGTGCCACTGCACCTCCTCCACCTGCGGATTCACGGGCAGCTCGCAGCGCACCTCGTACACCGCCGACCACCAGGTCTTCCCGGCGCCGTCGTCATAGAGGAACGTGAAGAGGTGCGTCGGCCGGGGCAGCCCGGACACGCCCAGCTCCTCCTCGGCCTCCCGCAGCGCCGCCTCGTCATAGGACTCGCCCGCGCCCACGACCCCGCCGACGAACGGGTCGTACAGGGCGGGGAACACCAGCTTGGTCGCCGTGCGCCGGTGCACGAAGAGCCGGCCGGCCGCGTCCCGGGCCTGGATGAAGACACAGCGGTGGCGCAGCCCGCGCCGGTACACCTCACCGCGCGGCAACTGCCCGACGACGCGGTCGTGTTCGTCGACGACGTCGAGGATCTCGTCAGCAGGATTCATGCCCTCATCCAAGCACGGGGGCGCCGGCCGCGGGGGAGGGCTTCAGCGGCGCTGGAGTTCATGGGCCGGGGGCTCCGACTCCGTCGTGCCGCAAGGCATCGCCGGGTGCATCCCGAGCAGCACGATGCCCGCGACCACACCCGCGAGCCCGGCCGCCTCCCAGGCCAGCGCCCCGGTGTCGGTGCGCAGCCGGTCACCGAGGAAGCCCACCCCGCACAGGATCCCGGCGAGCGGCTCGGCCGCGGTGAGCGCGGGCAGCGACATCCGCAGCGGCGCCGTCTCGAACGCGCTCTGCACCAGCACGAGACCGGTGACCCCGCACACGAACACGCCGTACGGCTGCCAGCTGGTGAAGAGCTCCGCGAAGCCGCCGTCGGAGAAGAGGGTGCCGCTCACCCGGGTCAGCGCGTCCTGCACCCCGTAGAGCAGCCCGGCGGCCAGGGCCAGCAGTACGGCGGCCCAGTTCAGCCGGGAGCGTTTGGCGTACGTCGTCAGGGCCAGGGCCACGCCCACCACCACGCCGATGATCAGCCAGTGCCGCAGCGGATCGGCGACG
>NZ_MUNF01000888.1 GCF_002154555.1 Streptomyces murinus | reverse complement strand
GTCCCTGCGCGAGTCGCCGGTTGAACCCGCGGGCTCGACCCGCGCGGTCGGACGAGGTCGCGCCTCAGCCCCGGCCCTTCATCGTCCGCTCCCGTACGCGCGAATCCACCAGGCCGCCGCTCCGATCCGCCCGGCGGCACGTTGCCGCGAATCGCCGGGCGGCCCCCGTCCACGGGCACCGGCACCCCGCCCCGCCCTGCGCGCCAGCACGCTGTTCCGGGCGGGCCCACCCGCGGGTACCGGCGCCCGCCCCGGTCCCATCCGTACGATGCACGCCGGTCCGGCGTCCGCCCGGCGAACCTGTCCACAGCCACCGGCCCGCGCCGCCCCCGGAGCCGACGTCACCCGTCCTCCTCACCCGAGCCGTACCGACTCCAGCGCCGAATCCCTGCGCGCGCGGAACAGGAAGTCCGCCACGCGGGCGTGGTCCGGTTCCGGGGGCAGTGAGGTGTGGTGAAGGGCGGATTCCGTCTCCGTGGCCAGTCGGGTCATCCAGGACTCGACGGCCGTCCAGGGGACCTCGCCCCGCTTCACCGCCAGCAGGGGCTCGCGTCGGTCGCCCACGTCGAGGTGCAGCTCGCCGGTGCGCAGCAGGTCACGGCAGCAGGCCAGCAGGCGCAGCAGATGCATGGCGTGCTTCCAGCGCGGGGCGCCCGTCGTACGGACGTCGGCGTCCAGCTTCTTGCGCTGGCCGAGGGCGTAGCGGGTGAAGGTGTCGTACACCTTCACGGAGAGGAACGCCCCGCGCAGGGACAGCAGTTCGCGCCCGGTGTCGTCCAGGTGCTCCACCAGCGGGGAGTGCAGGCACTCCAGGATGTTCGGATTGCCGCGCAGCGCCAGCTCGCAGAACCGCTCCAGCTCCCAGGAGAACTGTTCCTCGCCCGGCCCCTCCACATGCGCCGGCGGCTTCTCGAACCGCCAGAACAGGGCGGTGGGCGCGAGATACACGCCCCGCCGGTCGGTGTCGCTCGCGTCCGTGGCCAGACCCAAGGCCCGGGACCCCATGACGCAGGCGTAGATCGTGTGGTCGCGTACCAGGTCCTCGGGCTGCATGCCGGGAGCCTACGCGGCCCCTCAGCTCAGCTGGATGGAGTTTCCGTCGACCTTGATCGGGCGCTCGGCCAGCGGCTTCGTCGCCGGACCGTCGGCCACCGAACCGTCCTCGATCTTGAACCGGCTGCCGTGGCACGGGCAGTCGATGGTGCCGTTCTGCACCCGGCTCACCGTGCAGCCCATGTGCGTGCAGACCGCCGAGAACGCCTTGTACTGACCCTTCGCCGGCTGCGTCACCACGATCTTCTGCGTGTCGAAGACCTTGCCCCCGCCCTCGGGGATGTCGCTCGTGCTCGCGAGCTTCTTCGCGTCCGCCGCCGCGGACGTGCCCGCGCCGGTCGGGGTCGCCGCCGTGGGGCTCGCGGGCGAGGGGCTGTCCGTGCTGTCGGCGGCCGCGCTCGTGTCGCCGTTGCTGCCGCCACAGCCGGTCGCGAGCGCCGCCGCGCCCGTCGCGATCACCATGCGCCGCGTCGCGCCCTGGGTCATGTCACCACTCCGTACACATGTCGGGATGCGGATACCGATACCGGTTTCTGGGAGAAAGCATGGAAAATGCACGAAACCGGACGGCTTGTATCGTCTCAGTGATCGGGCGCCGCGCGCCGTGCCCACGCGGGCTGACTAGGCTGGACGGTCGAGCACGACAACACCTGTCAGCACCTGTCAGCTAGGAGCAGCACCGTGGCGGTACGAGCGGTCCGGGGAGCCGTCCAACTGGAACGGGACGAGGCCGGGCACATGGACGAGCAGGTCGGCGCCCTGCTCACCGCCGTCCTGGAGCGGAACGGACTGACCGCGGACGATCTGATCAGCATCTGGTTCACCGCCACCCCCGATCTGCACAGCGACTTCCCGGCGGCCGCCGCCCGGGGGCTCGGCATCACCGACGTGCCGCTGATCTGCGCCCAGGAACTGGACATCGCCGGCGCCATGCCCCGGGTCGTCCGGATCCTCGCCCATGTCGAGTCGGACCGTCCGCGCGCCGACATCGCCCACGTCTACCTCGGCGCCGCGGCCGCCCTGCGCAAGGACATCGCCCAGTGAGAACCGCACTCGTCATCGGCACCGGCCTGATCGGCACCTCCGCCGCCCTGGCCCTGACGCAGCGCGGCGTCACCGTGCACCTCGCCGACCACGACCCGGAGCAGGCCCGTACCGCCGCCGCGCTCGGCGCCGGCACCGACGCGGCCCCCGAGGGACCCGTCGACCTGGTGATCGTCGCCGCCCCGCCCGCCCATGTGGCCGGACTCCTCGCCGACGCCATGCGCCAGGGACTGGCCCGCGGCTACCTCGACGTGGCCAGCGTCAAGGGCGGCCCGCGCCGGGAGCTGGAGGCGCTCGGCCTGGACCTCGGCGCCTACCTCGGCACCCATCCGATGTCCGGCCGGGAGAAGTCGGGCCCGCTGGCCGCGACCGGCGATCTCTTCGAGGGCCGGCCCTGGGTGCTCACCCCCACCCGGGACACCGACACCGAGGTGCTCAACCTCGCCCTGGAACTGGTCTCGCACTGCCGCGCCGTCCCGGTCGTCATGGACGCCGACGCCCACGACCGCGCCGTCGCCCTCGTGTCCCACATGCCCCACCTGGTCTCCAGCATGGTCGCCGCCCGTCTGGAACACGCCGACGAGGCCGCCGTACGCCTGTGCGGACAGGGCATCCGGGACGTGACCCGGATCGCCGCCTCCGACCCGCGCATGTGGATCGACATCCTCTCCGCCAACCCGGGCCCGGTCGCCGACCTGCTCGCCGACGTCGCCGCCGACCTGGACGAGACCGTGGGCGCCCTGCGTGCCCTCCAGTCCTCGGACGAGGACAAGCGGCGGGCCGGCAGCACCGGCATCGAGGCCGTGCTGCGCCGCGGCAACGCGGGCCAGGTGCGGGTGCCCGGCAAGCACGGCAGCGCGCCGCGGGCCTACGAGACCGTCGTCGTGCTCATCGACGACCAGCCCGGCCAGCTGGCGCGGATCTTCGCCGACGCGGGCCGCGCCGGGGTCAACATCGAGGACGTGCGCATCGAGCACGCCACCGGACAGCAGGCCGGCCTGGTGCAGCTCTCGGTCGAACCACAGGCCGTGCCGGTGCTCGCCGACGCGCTGCGCGAGCGGGGCTGGGCGCTGCGGCAGTAGCCCGGCGAGCACCGGCACGGCCT
>NZ_MUNF01000887.1 GCF_002154555.1 Streptomyces murinus | reverse complement strand
CGTGGAACGTGCGCGGCCACACCCGGCGTTCGCCCAGCGGACGGGGTCCGGCCAGCGGCGCGCCCCCCTTCCCGCCGCTGGCCGAACCCCGTCCGCTGGGCGAACGCCGGGTGTGGCCGCGCACGTTCCACGACCGGCTCACCGCGCCGCTGCCCGGCCTCAAGGCCCTCGCCCGGTTCGCCCGCGAGGGCGCCGTACGCCCCGACGCGCAGGGCCTCGCCGACATCTCCCGGCTGCCGTACGCGCCCGCCCCGCTGCCCCGCGCCGACACCGGCACCCTCGCCGTCACCTGGGCGGGGCACGCCAGTTGGATCGTCCAGGTGGGCGGTCTGACCGTGCTCACCGACCCGGTCTGGTCGCGGCGCATCCTCGGCACCCCGGCCCGCATCACCCCCGTCGGGGTGCCCTGGGACCAGTTGCCCCGGATCGACGCGGTGGTCATCAGCCACAACCACTACGACCATCTGGACGCCCCCACCCTGCGCCGACTCCCGCGTGACACCCCGGTGTTCGCACCGGCCGGGCTCGGCCGCTGGTTCCGGCGCCGTGAGTTCACCCATGTCACCGAGCTGGACTGGTGGGAGGGTGCCGAACTGGCGGGCGTCCGCTTCGACTTCGTGCCCGCCCACCACTGGTCCAAGCGCACCCTGACCGACACCTGCCACAGTCTGTGGGGCGGCTGGGTCCTCACCGCCCCCGGTGGCCCGCGCCTCTACTTCGCCGGGGACACCGGCTACGGCCACTGGTTCTCCCGCATCGGCCGCCGCTACCCCGGTATCGACCTCGCCCTGATGCCCATCGGCGCCTACGACCCCCGCTGGTGGCTCTGCGACGTCCACTGCGACCCCGAGGAAGCCGTCCGGGCCACCCTCGACCTGGGCGCCCACCGTATGGCCCCCATGCACTGGGCCACCTTCATCCTCTCGGCGGAACCGGTCCTGGAGCCACTCACCCGGGTGCGAACGGCGTGGGAGAAGGCGGGCCTGCCCAGAGAGGACCTGTGGGACATGCCGATCGGCTCTTCGAGAACCCTCGACTGATGCCTCGCGGCTGATGTCTCGCGGCGCTACCGGAACCGCCGCACCAGTCCCGGAACCGCCGTGATCGCAACGGTCAGCGCCACCGCCACCACCACCCCTTCCCACGGCTCGGGAAACAGCGAACCCCCCACGATCCCGATCACCTGATACGTCGCCGCCCACGCCAGACACGCCGCCACATTCCCCCGCGCGAACCGCCGCAGCGGCCATTCCGCCATGAGACACGCCAGCATCACCGGAATACGACCGGCCGGCACCAGCCGGGACAGGACGAGCACCGCGACCCCGTGGTCGGCCAGCTTCCCCCGCGCCTGCTCCAGCCGCTCCTCCGGCGCCCGCGACCGTATCGCCTCCAGCCACCGCGAGCCGCCCCGCGACCGCAGCCCCCGCCGTCCCAGCCAGTACAGCGCCGCGTCCCCGAGGAACGCCGCGAGCGACGCCGTGACGAACACCAACGCCAGTGCGAACGGCGCCGTCTGATGGAACGCCACCACCGCCGCCGAACTCACCAGCGCCCCGGTCGGCACCACCGGCACCAGCGCGCCGATCAGCACCAGCAGGAACAACGACGGGTAACCGAGCGCCTGTTGTGTCGACTCGGGCGGCACCGCGGACGTCGTCGCCGCGGCCAGCGCCGCCGCGACCGCCGGCCGGCTCACCGGGCGACCGCCGGCCGGACACTCTCGCCGTGCGCCGGTTTGTGCACCGCCACCTTCGGGGCGGCCAGGGCGGCGAGCCGTACGAACTCGTCGCCGGGGGAGTGGAATTCATGCGGCCGCACCGCGTCCATGCCGATCGGCCAGTACGTTCCGTAGTGCACCGGTATCGCCGCCTGCGGCGCCAGCAGGTCGAGGGCCGCTGCTGCCCGGCCCGCGTCCAGATGCCCCTCCCCGAGGAACGGTCCCCAGCCGCCGACCGGCAGCAGCGCCACCTCCACCGGTCCGACCCAGTCGGCCATCGCGTCGAACAGCCCGGTGTCCCCGGCGAAGTACGTCCGCGCCTCCCCCTCGACGACGAAGCCCAGCGCGGGCGAGCGGTGCGGGCCCACCGGCAGCCGCCGTCCGTCGTGCCGTGCGGGCACCACCCGCACCAGCAGCTCGCCGACGCGTATCTCGTCCCCCGGGACCACCTCGGTGACGCGGAGGTGTCGCAGCCGGCGCACACCCGGCACCACCTGGAGTGCGCCCCGGGGCACAAGCAGGCGTGTGCCCGGGTCGAGCGCCCCCAGTGACGGCAGATGCAGATGGTCGGCGTGCAGGTGGGAGACGAGCACCACGTCGGCACGGCGGGCCTCGGCGGAGGGGAGCGGGCCCCGCCGGCGCCGCAGATGCGCCAGCCGACTGGCGAACAGGGGATCGGTGAGCACTCGTATGTTCGAATCCTCGATCGTGCAGGTGGCATGACCCCACCAGGTGATCTCCACCGGCACCTTCTTCGCCTCCTTCACGCGCCTGTCCGAAGCCTACGGGCAGGAGTAGGGTCGGCGGCGAAAACCGGAGGTGAGGGGGACGCCATGGGACAACCACGGGGCGCCTCCGGCGCGCGCACACCGGCACGGGTCATCGCCATCGCCAGTCTGACCCCCCTCGAAGAACTCGACGCCGACCCCTTTCTCGTGGACAGCCGCACCCAGCACGCCATGTGCGCACGCTGGGCCGACGAACACGGCTATGTCGTCGCCCGGGAACTGCTCGTCGGCGGCCTCCGCTTCGACCACCGCGCCCTGTGGGACGGCGTACGCCCCGGTGTCGACCTGTTCGTCGTGCCCAGTCTGCGGGTGCTGCGCCGGGCCCTGTCGTCCGTCGAGGAGTTCACCGCGGAGTGCGCGCGGCGCGGGGTGCGCGTGGTCACGGTGGGCCGGGCGGAACCGTCGTACGACGCGCAGATGAAGGCCCGGGTGCACCGCCGGCTGTCCATGCCGACCGCCGGGTACGACGGACGGTGATCCCGCGGATACGACGGACGGCGACCCCGCCGATACCACGGACGGTGAGCCCTCCATCACTCTTTCGGGTGGTTCTCGGCCGGTATGACAAGGTGGAGGGCGGCCCGGTCGCCCCAGCGCACCGGGACGGTGACCTCGCCGCGGGGCGGGGGCGGGTCGAAGCGGAGGAAGCGCGGGCGTGCGGGGCGTAGGGTGGCGGCGGTCCGCCGGTCGGATCGGATGGCGGCGGCTCTCCCGTCAGATCGGGCGCAGCGTCGCCGTATGGGCCGTCTCCAC
>NZ_MUNF01000886.1 GCF_002154555.1 Streptomyces murinus | reverse complement strand
CCACCCGGGTCCGGGTGGCGACGAGTTGGCCGTCCTGCGGGTAGGCGTGCCAGGTGCGCCAGTGCACATGGTCCTGGTGCCGCTGGGCCAGCATCGCCGTGAACGCGTGCGGGCTGCCCGGGAAGACGCCCGCGAGTCCGTGCGGGTGCTCGGAGACGAGGGCGAGCAACTCCTGGGCGCGGCCCGCGAAGGAGCCCGGGGTGAGCATCTCGACGCGCGCCGCGAACTCGTACTCCCAGTCGCCGACGCGCTTGGCGACGCCGAGCGGCAGCGGGGTGCTGGAGCCGGGGATGCAGGCCACGGTCTCGGAGCACAGGCCGCGCTCCTCCTCCAGCAGGACCTGGTGGGAGGCGCCGAGCAGTCTCAACTGGAGCTTCGCGCCGGTCAGTTCGAGGTCGAGGGTGGCCAGGGCGGGAAGCGGTTCGCGCCCCAGGGCCCAGGCGAGGTCGGCAGCGCGCGTATCGCTGTAACTGGTGTTCAGGGTCGTGAGCATGGGTCGGCTCCGCTAACACGCAAATGAGGGGAGTTGGCCGTGTCAGCCCAGCCGGCCCGGCCGGTACGAGGCGTCCGCGAGACGTCCTGGGGGCTGCGTTGGCTGCATTGGCGTTTTAGAGGGAATCATGAACAGTGGGGCCGCCACAGCGTTTTTACCCAACTTCGGGGGCATTCCATCCCTCGGGGGGCCCACAGCTCAACTGTTCCACCACGGCGCACGCCGGCGCGGGCACCACGTCCCGCACCCCTCACCCCGGCAGCCTCTCCCC
>NZ_MUNF01000885.1 GCF_002154555.1 Streptomyces murinus | reverse complement strand
GGCCCGTCCAGCGCCCGCGCCCGGGTCACACCACGCCCACGAAGTGACCGCCCGCCGGGCCCCGGTGTCCCCGCGCCCGCCAGGAGATGTGGCGGGGGCCGAGTGATGTGACAGTGGACGTGGGCCACGCGGCCCTGGCGCGGATGGTGGTCACGGGACCTTCACAACTCTCCCCGGTGGGCGGGTTCGCGCCGGGGCACTCGCGGGGTGTCGTCGGCCAGGAGGTGTGCCTCCAGTGATCACCGTCGCGGTTCTGCTGCTCCCCGTTCTCAGCCTTCTGCTCTTCGGTCTCGACCAGGTCGAGGACCGATGGGTGACCCGCCCCTCGAAGCCCCGCACCGCCCGCGTGCGCAGACGCCGCCGGGCCAGGTCCGGGCGTCGCTGACATTTGTACGACGACGGGATGCATGCCGGTACGCCCCCGTCCGACCGCCGCGGCCCGTGCCCCCTGGCTCAGTCGTCCGCCTCGCTCGCCCGCTCCAGCGGCAGCAGCTCCCGGATGTCCGCGGGCAGCGCGCCCGCCATCCGCTCGGTCAGTTCCGGGGCCAGCGCGGCGTCCAGGACCTCCATGACGGCGGCGGCGTCCCGCAACGCGGTGTCCTCGTCGGTGCCCGCACGGTCGGCGATGCGCCCGGCGAAGGCGGTCAGCCCGAACCGCTCGCCCGCCGTGCCCTCCGCGGTACGGGCGCCCGAACCCCCTGCCCGTGATTGCTGTCCCCGTGATTCCCGAGCACCCGATCCCCGCGCGCCGGACATCGCCTCCGCGTCCGCCGCCCGCCGCATCGCGTCGGCCATGTCCGGCGGCAACTGGGCGGCCACATGCCGGGCCAGCCCGGACGGCAGCCGTTCCGACAGCGTCGTCACGACCGCGTGCGCGGCCCGCTCGGCGGAGCCCCGGTCGGGCAGCTGGGCGAGTGCCTGCACCTTTCCGATCATCTCGTCGTGCCGCATGCGTCCGTCCCCTTCCTCACGTTCTCCGCGTTCCCCACGCCCCACGAAGCCTCGTCGGCGCGCGGCTGCCACGGCCGAGTACCCCTCTCCCGGTCGGCGGATGGCCGACGGGCGCCGCGGGGACCGAGCCGGTAGCGTCAGGAGACCACCTCGGGGGTAGACGCCAGCGGCAGGACGAATCGGCGCGATGAGAGGCGAGGTGTGCATGGCGGGAGTGTGGCTGACGGCACCGTTGTGGGACATACACAACGGCCAGGGACCCAGACAGCTGGCCGAGCTGGGACTCGCGCTGGTGCTGTCGACCTTGATCGGCTGGGAGCGCGCGGCCCAGCAGAAGAGCGCGGGCCTGCGCACTCACACCCTGGTCGGCATCGCCAGCGCGCTGATGATGGAGGTCTCCCAGCACGGGTTCACCGCGGTGCTCGGCCTGGAGCACGTCTCCTTCGACCCCTCCCGCGTCGCCGCCCAGATCGTCTCCGGCATCGGCTTCATCGGCGGTGGTCTGATCTTCGTACGACGGGATGCGGTACGGGGCCTGACGACCGCCGCGACCGTCTGGCTGACCTGCGCCGTCGGCATGGCCTGCGGCGGTGGGCTGCCCGTGCTCGCGCTGGCGGTGACGGCACTGCACTTCCTGGTGGTGCGCGGCTACTCCTCCTTCTCCGGCCGACTGGTCCCCGGCGCGACCGCCGCCGCCTTCGAGGCCCGGCTGACCTACCGCACCGGCACCGCCCTGCTGCCCCGCCTGATGGAGACCTGTACCCGGCTCGGCTTCCGCATCGTCCAGGTCAAACTCGAACGACTACCCGGCCGCACGGACGACGCCGCCCGCGTCCTCCTCGAACTGGAGGGCACCCAGGACCCGGCCCGGCTGACCTCGGAGCTGTTCCAGGACGAGGGCGTGCTCGACATCGAACTGATCCCGGCGTCCGACGAGGAGTGAGCCCCGGTCCTCCGCCTCGCCGGTCCGGCGGGTGAAACGGATCCCGCCCACGCGGTCCGGATGGCGCAAGGGCGCCGCGCGGCGGGGGTGAATCCCCGTGGCGGTCCCTCATGGGGCGCCCCGCAGGGGTGAGCATGCCGCGTCATGGACATCCTGCTCGTGGCCAGCGCGTTCAACAGCCTCTGCCAGCGTGTGTACGCCGAACTGTCCGACCGGGGGCACCGCGTGGACGTCGTCCTGGCAGCGCAGGGCGCGGAGCCGGTGCGGGCCGCCGTACGGGAGCGGGCCCCGGACCTCGTGATCGCCCCGATGCTCACGACCGCCCTGCCGGAGGACGTGTGGCGGGAGCACACCTGTCTGATCGTGCATCCGGGACCGCCCGGCGACCGGGGGCCCTCCGCGCTGGACTGGGCCGTCGCCGCCGAAGCCCCGGAGTGGGGCGTCACCGTGCTCCAGGCCGAGGCCGGGATGGACGCGGGACCCGTCTGGGCGGCCGAGCCGTTCCGGGTGGCACCGGTCGGCAAGAGCGACCTGTACCGCAACGAGGTCGCCGACGCCGCCGTCACCGCCGTCCTCACGGCCGTACGCCGGCACGCGGAGGGCGCGTTCAAGCCCCGTCCGCAGAGCGACCCCGCGATCGACGTCGTCTGGCGGGACCCCTTCCGCCAGCAGCGGCGCCGCGTCGACTGGGCACACGACGACACCGCCACGGTGCTGCGCAAGCTGCGCGGCGCCGACTCCCGGCCCGGCGTCCTCGACGAACTCCTCGGCCGGGAGCTGTTCCTGCACGGCGGGCATCCCGAGGACGAACTGCGCGGCCGGCCCGGCGAACTGCTGGCGTGCCGCGCGGGAGCGGTCTGCCGGGCCACCCGGGACGGCGCGGTCTGGATCCCGGAACTGCGCCCGCGCAAGAACTCCGGGGACCCGGCACCCTTCCGCCGCCCCGCCGCCGCGGTCCTCGCCGCCCTGGACCCCGGCCTCGAACTCCCGGACATCCCGGCCCCGTTGGAGCTGCCCCAGGACCGGTGCACGTACACCGACATCCGCTACCGGCAGCACGGTGACGTCGGGCTGCTGAGCTTCTCCTTCCCCGGCGGTGCGATGAGCACCGACCAGTGCCGCCGGCTGCTCGCCGCCTACGAGCACGCGCTCACCCGCCCCACCCGGGTCCTGGTGCTCGGCGGGCCGCGCGACTTCTTCTCCAACGGCATCCATCTCAACGTCATCGAGGCCGCCGCCGATCCGGGGCAGGAGTCCTGGGTCAACCTCAACGCCATGGACGACCTGGTGGAGGCGGTCCTGCGCACCACCGACCGGCTGGTGGTGGCCGCCCTCGCCGGCAACGCGGCCGCGGGCGGCGCGCTGCTCGCCCTCGCCGCCGACCAGGTC
>NZ_MUNF01000884.1 GCF_002154555.1 Streptomyces murinus | reverse complement strand
GGTCACCTTGGTGTGAGTGATCGTCACCCGGTCCAGCGAGCCGCGCGGCGAACCGGCCGTCTCATGAAGGCCTGCGGCTGGAGGGAGCGCAGATGCCTCGCTGGATGATGTTCCACATCTGTCTGATCTCCTCGACGGCGCCCGGTTCGCGCGGCTCCTCGTCGCCCTGCGCGGACCCCGCGCGCGCCCGGTACTCGGCGCCGAGGACCAGGGACCGGGACAACGTGGCCAGATCCTCCGGGCGGACGGCCGCGTGCAGTTGCCCATCGCGGTAAGCCTGTCCGAAAAGATCCTGCACGGCGGCGATCCAGGACGTGGTCCAGGCGAGGTCGTGGTCCGGCCGCTCGCGGCTGAGCCGTGCCGCGGAGCGCACCGCCGGCTCCTCCTCCAACAGCCGGGCCAGTTCGAGCGTCACGTCGATGGCCCGGTGCAGCGCGGGCGCCGGTCCCGCCGACAGACCCTCCAGGGCGGCCCGGGTGATGGCCTGGCCCTGCACCTGCACGGCGGAGGCCAGTTCGTCCTTGGTCGCGAAATGGAACGACAGAGCGCCCATGGTGATACCGGCGGCCCGGCAGACCCTGTTCAGCGCGGTGCCGTCATACCCGCGCCGATCGAACTCGGACGCCGCGGCACTCACCAGGGCTTGCCGGGTGCGTACCGCGCGCAACTGCCTTGTCATGCATGTCTCCCAACAGAGCGTCCCCCTCCGGAGGTAGCAGCGGGGTGGCAGGCCGCGCCTCGCGTACGGCACGCGCCGTGAACGCCGAACGCGCCGCCTCGTCCATCCCTGGCCCGACCCGGCGGCGGAGCGCCACGCGGTCCCCCACAGGAGCGGGGTCACGTGCCACCTCCTCCCACAGGGCGCCGCCGAGGGGCCGATCTGGTTGCCCAGCGGTCGTGGCGGCCAGTGTGACTCCGCAGGTCAGCGTCGACAAGCCCGTCGATCACGGGTTGACCGGTTCACACAGAGCCGACCCCTTTACTGCGACACGAGCACCGGGGCCGACGGTTGGCTGATTCCTCTCGATAAAAAAATAGCAACTCCTATTATTCTTCCGATCATCGACCTCTTGAGCCGCACCCGGGAGCCCTCATGATCAATGTCATGTACGGCGCAGACCGCCTGTCCACCCTGGAAGCCGGGCAACGAGTTGCCGAATTCGCCGATCAGCTCTTCGCACACCTGCCGCGGGCGGACCAGCGCCGCTGGGCCGCGGCGTACCTGACGGGGCTCCTGGCCGTCTCGGGGAGGAAGTCCATGCGCAGCATGGCCGCCGCGATCACCGACTCCCCCACCGCCTCCCAGTCCTTGCACCGTTTCGTCAACGCCAGCCCCTGGGAGTGGCAGCCCGTCCGCGACGAGCTGAGGCGCTGGGTGGCGGCGCGGACACGCCCCAAGGCGTGGACCGTCGGCATCGCCGTGGTCCCCAAGCGGGGTGACCAGTCGTGCGGGGTGCACCGCAGATTCGTCCCGGACCTGGGCCGCACCATCAACTGCCAGGTCGGCATGGGGCAGTTCCTGGCGACGGGCCGCAGCCAGGTCCCCGTCGACTGGCGCCTGCACCTGCCGAGCGAATGGAGCGAGGACCGGTTACGCCGCCGTACCCGCATACCCGAGGCCGTCCAGCCCCTGCCGGCCTGGGCGCAGGTGCTCGACCTGGCCGACGCCCTGGCCGCGGACGGGTCACCGGCACTGCCGCTCGTGGCCGACCTCCGCGACTGCGCGGAACCCGATCGGCTGCTTCACGGTCTGCGGCATCGTGGGCACGATTTCGCCCTCACCGTTCCCGGCACCCTGCCGGTACTGCCCTCCGTGACGGCCCACCCCTGCGGCTCCGGCATGGACCCGGCCGTCTCACCGGTCAGCGCGCGCCGGTTCCTGGAGACGGAAGGCGAACTGCTGCGTTCGGTCATCGGGACGAGTCACCTTCGCCCTTCGCGCCCCACGCGCGTGGTCACCGGCCTGATCCGGCTGCCCCGCGGCCCTCAGCCGCAGCGCTTCTACCGGCTGTTCGCCGAGGTCCCGCGCGAGGGCGAGCGGCCCACCACCGCGTGGCTCACCACCCTGGTCCACCTGTCGATGGAGGAGCTCCTGGAGCTGGCCTCGCTGCCGGGCACCACACCGCGGGCGCTGCGCCGGCTGGAAGGCAGTTTCGGGTTCCAGGACTTCGAGGGGCGCTCCTACCCCGGCTGGCACCGGCATGTGACGCTGGTGTCGGCGGCCTGCTGCTACCAGGAACTGTCGGACATCGATCCGACCGGCCTGGCCGGTACCGTCTCCGCCGCACCGCTGCTCCGGGCCCCGCGGCAAGCGGCGGGGCTCCGCGTCTGAGCTCCGGCCGCTTCGCCCGTCCGGTCCCGTGGCGCAGGAGAGCACAGAACGCCTCGCCACGGGTCCACGGGTCCACCGGACTTCCGGACTTCCGGACTTCCGGACTTCCGGACTTCCGGACTTCCGGGCCACGATGCCACCGGACCACGGCCCTCCCGGCCCCGCCCATCGTGCACGCGCGGCAGGCGGCCCACCCGGGCCGCCTGCCGCGCGTGCA
>NZ_MUNF01000883.1 GCF_002154555.1 Streptomyces murinus | reverse complement strand
GCGGGGGGCGTGTGCGCGGGGCGAGGGCCTCGGTGGCGCGTATGCCGGGCAGGGACGAGGGCTCCCGGTCCCGTCCCTCGCGGGCCGCGCGGGCGGCGCTGCGCCGGGAGAGCGCGTCGAGCAGTTCCCGCTCGCCCCGGCCGCGCAGGAGCAGCAGCACGAAGGGGTCGGCGTCGAGCAGCCGCGCCGTCTGGTAGCAGAGGGCGGCCGCGTGCTTGCAGGGGTGGCCCGAGTCGGGGCAGCTGCACCGCGGGGCGAGGTCGCCGGGGCCGGGCAGCAGCGGGACCCCGCAGTCGGCGAGGGAGTGCGGCAGCTCCTTGTCGAGCAGCGCGGCGATATGGCCGGGCCGGTCGACGGCGGTGTCCAGGAACCGCTCCCACTCGGCGTCCGCCAGCGGCCGTACCCGCACCTGGACGCGGTACGGGCGGGGGCGGCTCCCCCGCACATAGGCGAGGACCGATCCCGGGGT
Organism: Streptomyces murinus; assembly: GCF_002154555.1. Taxonomy (GTDB): domain Bacteria; phylum Actinomycetota; class Actinomycetes; order Streptomycetales; family Streptomycetaceae; genus Streptomyces; species Streptomyces murinus. Next base: position 554 of record NZ_MUNF01000883.1, on the reverse strand, counting down.
CACGGTGATCGCGTCCACATGCCCCTGGTCCGCGTACCCTCGGCCGCGCGCCACCCGCTTGGCGTCCAGCGCGCCCCGCTCCAGCGCCTCCACCCACGCGTTTCCCCACCAGGTCCCGGCGAACGCCCCGTCCTCGGCGCGCTCCCCGCGGGGCGCGAACGCCGGGAAGGTGCGCCGGTGTTCACCGTCCCGGTGCGGGGTGGCCATGGTGGGCGGCGCGTGCGGCACGGCGGACTCGGGCTGATGCTCGTGCTCGGGGACGGTGGGCGCGGGATCGTCCACCGGCTCGGCATCGGCCTCCGGCGGCATCCGGAAGGCGTTCTTGAGGAACTGCCGCATCTCCCCGGCCACCTTGAGCCGCGCGGCCCGGGAGGGGTCGTGCTCACCGGACCGCCCGGGGGAGGACATGCCCTGGGCACGGGCCTCGGCCCCCGCGGAACGGCCAGACCTGCGCCGCCCACCGCGATCGGCCTCCGCCGCCGCTTCCGCCTCCCGCAACGCCTCACGCCGGGCGGCCCGCAGGGCTTCGCGGGCGATGTCGCCGGGGCGGGGGC
>NZ_MUNF01000882.1 GCF_002154555.1 Streptomyces murinus | reverse complement strand
CTACGGCACGGCAGGTGGCGGCGGCATCGGCTCCGTCGACGGCGCCGGAACGGTCACCTTGCGGCAGGATCAAGGCAGTTGGGCGACCGCGCCCATGCTGGCGACGACCCCGACACCCTCCGGCGTACTCGCCGCCGCCACCTGCCGTGCCGTAGCCGAACCAGAGACTGCCCCCGGCGACGGCCAGGGAGCCCGGACGGGTGCCCGCGCCGGTGTCGTAACGGGCCGACTCGGTCAGGTTCTTCGTGTCGATCGCCGCGATCGCGTCCTGGTCCGGGAGGGCCGCGTACAGCACGGATCCGTCGTCGGAGAGGGCGAGACCGGTGGCACCCGGCTCACCACCGAGCGTCGTCGGGTTACCGCCGTCGAGGTCGGTGACGAGAATGCCGCCCGTGCCCGCGCCGCCGCTGATGAACAGGTGTCCGTGGGGCGCGTCCACGACCAGGTGCGCGAAGTGCGCGATCGGCAGCGGGATGTCCGACTGTGCGTACGAGCCGGTCGCGCCGGGACCGATGACGGTCGTCAGTCCCACCAGCAGCACTGCGGCGGCTGACGGCAGAAGTCGTGCCGGTTTCACGAAAGGCCCCCACATAACCTTCACGATCAAGGAGCGCAACCTAGCACGGGGCGGGGCGGGCCAAGGCGGGCGGGATAGCTCCCGGCTCCGCCTGGTCGTCCCCGGAGCGGAAGAGGGGCGGGCGCGCCGCACTCCGGCGGACTCGCGCTCACTGCCCGGCAGGCTCGCGCCACTGCCCGGCAGGCTCGCGCTCACCGTCCGGCAGGCTCGTCGTAGTCGTCGAGAAGAGGGCTGTGACGTTCCGTCAGCGGGCCGACGCCGAGGTTCTCGCGCATGAGCTTGCGCATCCTGGCCGCCGCCTGACCGCGGGCCTCCCAGCGGGCGCGGTCCTCCGGGCTGCCGACCGGGGTGCCGGTGGCGTAGCCGTCGCAGATGCGGCGCAGGCAGTGGAAGACGCCGTTGGACGCCTTGACGACGGGCTGGGGGGCGATGAGCCACATCCGTTCCGAGGCGATGCTTATGCCGGAGTCCCGGAAGGCGTCGCGCAGGGCGAGGGCGCGCTCGTCGTCGGACGGGTGCTCGCGCTGGGCCAGCGCCCGCAGGGTCTCGCCGAGGACCTTCACGGCGGTGGTGAAGGGCCTCTTTGGCGTCGTCGTGCTTCCACCGGTTCCGGTCGGCGACGACGGTGGCGACGATACCGATCGCGGCACCGGCCAGGGTGGAGAGCAGCGGCAGCGAGTCCATGC
>NZ_MUNF01000881.1 GCF_002154555.1 Streptomyces murinus | reverse complement strand
CCCGGGCCGACAGACGGCCCGCGCGGGAATCGCCCACCTCGGGGTCGAGGGGTTCGCCCTCGCCGCCGGGCAGGTCGCCGATGCCGTCGCCTGCCGGTTCGTCCGGGTCGGGGACCTCCTGGCGGAGCCGCTGGTCCAGGGACTCCCCCGCGTGCTGCTCGGCGGCGGTGGTGCCGTACTTGGTGACGCCGAGGGGCCGTTCGGGCGGCGAATAGCCCTCGTCCAGCATGTCGTCGTAGGAGCGTTCGCCGACCGCGTCCTCGGGATCCACGGGTGCGGCGTCCGCCTGTTCCTCATTGGTCCCGGTGGGCTGGTAGGCATCGTCCCCCAGGGGGGTCTGCGTGTCGCTCATCGTCGCCTCCTTCGGTGTTCGCGCGGCGGTCCCGGTCCGCGTTTCCCGCAGCCGGGACGTCAACCCCGCGAATACCGGATCCGGCCGGCGCGACCGGGTCAGTCGGCGGACTGCTCCGCCAGGCCCGAGGTCCACTTCTCCTCGATGCGG
>NZ_MUNF01000880.1:347-500 GCF_002154555.1 Streptomyces murinus | reverse complement strand
CGCCTGCACCGCCCTGTCCGGCTCCGGCCCGGCGTACTTCTTCTACCTGGTCGAGGCCATGACCGACGCCGGCATCCTCCTCGGCCTGCCCCGGGACAAGGCCCACGACCTCATCGTGCAGTCCGCCATCGGCGCCGCCGTGATGCTCCGCGA
>NZ_MUNF01000880.1:0-321 GCF_002154555.1 Streptomyces murinus | reverse complement strand
GCCGCCCGGGACCGCAGCCGCGAGCTGGCCTCCGGCACGAAGGACTGACCCTGGCCGGGAGGGACCGGCCGGCAGTTGACACACCTCGGGGGGATCCGTAAGGTACTCCGAGTTGTCCGACGTGAGCGCCGACTCCGGTCGGTCCCCGGACAGCCATTCCGTGAGCACCACCCAATGCGACGCCTCGGCGTCGAACACTTTGGCGTGCGTATTTGCGAAATGAGGAATCCACGTTCGAAAGAACGGGCCCTCGATTAGCTCGGGAGCCGGGAATCCGCTAATGTCTCACTCGTCGGAACGGCCCAACGGCCGGGAAGACAA
>NZ_MUNF01000879.1 GCF_002154555.1 Streptomyces murinus | reverse complement strand
ACCTCCGGGCCGTCCGTACGACCGTCGACGCGGTCCGCTACCTCCGGGCCGTCCGTACGACCCACGGCGCGATCCAGCACCTCCGTGTCGTGGGCGGCGAGGAACGCCTCGACCGCCGTGCCCCAGCCGAAGCACTCGGCCCGCGCGCGTGCCGCCTCCCGGCGCTCGGACTCGGGCCGGTCCAGGAGCAGTTCGACGGCGTCGGCGAACGCCTCTCCGTGGTCGGCCGCGGTCGCCCCGGCCGACCCGATGACCTCGGGCAGCGCGGAGGAGGCGCTGGCCACCACGGGCGTGCCGCAGGCCATCGCCTCCAGGGCGGCGAGCCCGAAGGTCTCGGCGGGCCCGGGGGCGAGCGCGAGATCGGCGGTGGCCTGGAGCGCGCCGAGCGCGGCCCGGTCGGAGAGGTGACCGAGGAAGGTCACCGGCAGCCCCCGCTCCCGGGCGCGCTGCTCGAGACGGGCCCGCAGCGGCCCGTCCCCCGCGACCACCAGCACCGCCGGCCGGCCGCGTCGTATCAACGCCTCCAGGGTGTCGAGCGCGGTGCCGGGGCGCTTCTCCACGGACAGCCGGGAGCACATCACCAGCAGCGCCTCTCCCCCGCGCGCGTGTCGTGTGCGCACGCCGGGGTCGCGCAGCGCGGGGTGGCGGGCGGTCAGGTCGACGCCCAGGGGGGCGCGTACGACATTGCGCGCCCCGATGCGGACGAACTCGCGCTCGGCGTACTCGGTGGTGCACACCACGCGTGAATAGACGTGCGCGGTACGGGTGTTGAGGGCGTCCGCGGCCCGCGTGGACAGGTGTTCGGGCAGGCCCCAGGTGCGCAGCACACCGTCGGCGGTCTCGTGGGAGACCATCACGGCGGGCACCCGCGCCCGGCGGGCCCAGCGCCCGGTCCAGCGCAGGGTGGTCCGGTCGGAGACCTCCAGTCGGTCGGGGCCGAGGTCCTCCAGGAGGGCGGCGAGGCGGCGCCGGTCGGTCAGCACGCGGTAGCCGCCGGTGCCGGGGAGCAGCGGTCCGGGCAGGGTGATGACGCGGCCCTGCTCGGTGTCGGTGTCGGTGTGCCGGTCTCCGGGCACGATCAGCACCGGTTCATGGCCCGCCGCCAGGAAGCCCTTGCCCAGTTCGCGCAGGGCGGTGCGCAGACCGCCGGAGGCGGGCGCGACGAAGTTGGCGAGCCGGACGATACGCAGCGGCCGGGCGCTCATGCCGCCACCGCCGTCCGGCGCCCGGCGAGCACGTCCTCGTAGTGTCCGATCAGCCGGTCGCCCACGGCGGCCCAGGTACGGCCCTCGACCAGGGTGCGGGCGGCGGCGCCGAACGCGATCCGGCGCGCGGGGTCCTCGGCCAGGGAGCGCACGGCGCCTTGGACGGCCTCGGCGTCGCGCGGCGGCACCAGCAGTCCGGTACGGCCGTGGTCCACCAGGTCGAGCGGTCCGCCGACGGCAGGCGCGACGACGGGGACGCCGCTGGCCATCGCCTCCTGCACGGTCTGGCAGAAGGTCTCGAACGGGCCGGTGTGCGCGAACACGTCCAGCGAGGCGAAGATCCGCGCCAGGTCGTCGCCGGTACGGCGGCCCAGGAAGACGGCGCCGGGCAGCGCCTCGGTCAGGTGGTCGTGGCTGGGTCCGTCGCCGACGACCACGAGCCGGACGCCGTCCAGGGCGCAGACACCGGCGAGCAGTTCGACGTGCTTCTCGGGGGCGAGCCGGCCGACGTAGCCGACGATCAGCTCACCGTTCGGTGCGAGTTCCCGGCGCAGCTCCTCGTCCCGCCGGTCCGGCCGAAAACGTACGGTGTCCACGCCGCGCGGCCACAGCCGCACCCGGGGCACCCCGTGCGTCTCCAGGTCGCCCAGGGCGGCGCTGGAGGGGGCGAGGGTGCGGTCGGCGGCGGCGTGCACGGAGCGGATCCGGCGCCAGGCTGCGGCTTCCCCGGCGCCCATGTAGGTGCGGGCGTAACCGGCGAGGTCGGTCTGGTAGACGGCCACCGCGGGCAGGCCGAGCCGGGCGGCCGCCGCCATCCCGCGGGCGCCGAGGACGAAGGGGCTGGCGAGGTGCACCACATCGGGCCGGTGCGTCACCAGGGCCGCGGCCAGGCGCCGGCTGGGCAGGGCGACGCGGACCTGGTGACGCACCGGCCCGA
>NZ_MUNF01000088.1 GCF_002154555.1 Streptomyces murinus | reverse complement strand
CCCTGTCCCCTCAGGCCTGGACGAGCGGCTCCCTGGTGAACAGCGCTCCCAGCTCCGGCGCGTTCACCCGGCGGTCGGCGAGCCGCAGCCCCTCCCACACGGTGACCTGGTTCGCGGTGAGCACCGGCTTGGACAGGGACTTCTCCAGCAGGCCGAGGTGGGCGGCCGTGTGCAGGGCGGTGTCCGGCAGCAGCACCGCCTCCGCGTCCGTGTCGTCCGCGGCCCGCGCCAGCGTCAGTACGTCCTCCTCGCCCCAGCCCGCGACCTGGGCGGCCGTGCCGACCCCCGAGGAGCGCGTCCCGGTCACTTCCAGGCCCCCGGCCCGCAGGAACTGCGCGAACAGCGCGGTGATCTCCTCGGGGTAGGTCGCGCCGACGGCGACCCGTCGTACCCCCAGCTCATGGGCCGCGTGCACAAAGCCGAAGGAGGTCGAGGAGGCCGGCATCCCGGCCAGCCGGGCCAGGGTGCGCACCTGGTCCTGGGCGCCCTGCCAGCCGTGCACGAAGCCGCCGCCGGTGCACGCCCACACCACGGTCTCGGCACCGGCGAGCCGCAGCCGCTCCATGCCCGCGCCGAGCCGCTCGGCGGAACCCGTCCCGCGCAGCGCCTCGATTCGGAGCGCGTCCTCGCCGATCTCGGTGTGGACCAGGTCCACCCGGATGTCGCTGCCCAGGAGCTGCTCGATGCGCGGATAGTCGTCCTCGGCGAAGTGGCCCGGGTAGAGGAATCCGAGTGCGGTCATGTCCAGCCTTCCTGCGTGCGATCGGGCGGTACGGGACGGCCGCGCACCGCCGTGGGAGCGGCGGACGGTACAGCCCCGGCACCCGGGTACCCAGCCTCCGCGAGGCAGCCCACCTCGGGACCTGATCGGCCGGGGCCGCCGCTCGCGGACGGGGCGGGCGATGGCGGATCCGGTCGTGTTGACGCCGGTGGATTCCGGGTGCGAGCGTGGGCGATCCGTGCATCCCGGGCGGTCGGAGGGCATCTCCGGGGCGTCTCGGAAGCACCCGCCACGGATCGCCGGGAGCCGCGCATGTCGGAGGTCGGGAGCCGTTCCGCCGGAGGCCGGGAGCCGTCCCGTACGGGGGGCGTCCCCACCCTGCTCGTGCTGGACGCCGAGCCGCCGCCCCGGCTCGGCCGGCTGACCGGGCGGGCCCGGATCGTGCACACCGACGCGGCGCACCTGGCCGAGCGGCTGCCGGGCGCGGACGCGCTGCTGGTGTGGGACTTCGCCTCGACCGCCGTGCGCGAGGCGTGGCCGGGCGCGGGGCCCCGGCCGCGCTGGGTGCACACGGCGAGCGCGGGCGTGGACCATCTGCTGTGCCCGGAGCTGGCCGCGTCCGCCGCGGTGGTCACCAACGCGCGCGGGATCTTCGACCAGCCGATCGCCGAGTACGTGGCGGCGCTGGTGCTGGCCGCGGCCAAGGATCTGCCGCGCACCCTGGAGCAGCAGCGGGAGCGGGTGTGGCGGCACCGGGAGAGCCGGCGGGTGGCCGGTACCCGTGCCTGTGTGGTCGGGTCGGGGCCCGTCGGGCGGGCGATCGTCCGGCTGCTGAAGGCGCTCGGTGTGACGACGGCGCTGGTCGGACGGGTGCCGCGGACCGGGGTGTACGGCCCGGCCGACCTGGACCGGCTGGTCTCGCGCGCGGACTGGGTGATCGCGGCGGCGCCGCTGACGGAGGCGACGTACCGCATGTTCGGTGCCCATGTCTTCGGGGTGATGCAGCCCTCGGCGTTCTTCGTGAACGTGGGGCGCGGCAATCTGGTGGACGAGGACGCGCTCGCCCGCGCCCTGGCCCGGCGCTGGATCGCGGGCGCCGCCCTGGACGTGTTCGCCGCCGAACCGCTGCCGCCCGACAGCCCGCTGTGGGGCCTTCCCGGTCTGATCGTCTCCCCGCACATGAGCGGGGACACGGTGGGTCGGCGGGACGAACTCGGGCGGCAGTTCGTGGAGTTGTACGAGCGCTGGGCGGCGGGCCGACCCCTGGTGAACGTGGTCGACAAGAAGCGCGGGTACGTGCCCGGCCACTGACACGGCACACCCCGGGAGTTCTCCACCGGGTTCTCCCGTGGGGGTTGTGTGGAGGTGCGGGGCGGAAAGCGGGGACGCGTCGTCCGGCCGGAAAAGCGGGGCGCATACCTCGGATCGGCTTGGGTAGCGGCGCCGCCATGGCTCCACCACATGGGAACGACGGATACATTTTTCGGCCAGAACTCAGACCCAGCCGACGGACGTTGCTCGGCTCGATCGCGGCGCTCGGGGCACTGGGCGCCGCGGGCTGTACCCGGGTGGCCGCCGCGAGCGGGAACGGCGGCGAACTGCTCGACCGGCTCCGCGCGCAGGGCGTCGTACGGCTCGGGATCGCGGGTGAGATCCCCTTCGGGTACATCGACAAGGACGGCCATCTCACCGGTGAGGCACCGGAGTTGGCGAAGGCGGTCTTCAAGCGGCTGGGGGTCGACCGGGTGCAGCCGGTGCCGACCGAGTTCGGCTCGCTCATACCCGGCCTGAACTCACAGCAGTTCGATGTCGTCGCGGCCGGCATGTACGTCAACGCCGACCGCTGCGAACAGGTCATCTTCGCGGATCCCGACTACCAGATGCTGGATTCGTTCATCGTCCGCAAGGGGAACCCGAAGGGGTTGCACTCCTACCGGGACGTCGTCGCGAAGAAGGCGAAGTTCGCGACCGGCACCGGATACGCCGAGATCCAGTACGCCGTCGAGGCGGGCTACAAGCAGAGCGACATCCTGATCGTGCCGGACCAGGTGGCCGGTCTGAACGCGGTCGAGGCGGGCCGGGTCGATGTGTTCGCCGGTACGGCGCTCACCACCCGCGAGGTCGTGAAGAAGTCGGCCAAGGCGGAGGCGACCACGCCGTTCGCACCGCTGGTCAAGGGCGAACGGCACGTCGACGGCGGGGCGTTCGCGTTCCGGCCGACCGAGACCCGGCTGCGGGACGCGTTCAACACGGAGCTGCACCAGCTCAAGCGGACCGGTGAACTGTTCCGGATCCTGCGGCCGTTCGGCTTCACCGAGGCCGAGATGACGGACCTGACGGCGAAGGAGCTGTGCGGGCAATGACCTCGGGGCTCTGGGAACTGGTACTCAAGGGCGTGTGGACCACCGTCCAACTGCTGCTGTTCAGCGCGCTGCTGGCCGCCGCGGTGTCCTTCGTGGTCGGCCTCGCGCGCACCCACCGCCGGTGGATCGTGCGCTTCGTGGCCGGCGTCTACACCGAGATCTTCCGCGGCACCTCCGCGCTGGTGATGATCTTCTGGGTGTTCTTCGTGCTGCCGATCGCCTTCGGCTGGCAGCTGGTGCCGATGTGGGCGGGCACGCTGGCGCTCGGCCTGACGTACGGCGCGTACGGCTCCGAGATCGTGCGCGGCGCGCTGAACTCGGTGGACCCGGCGCAGAAGGAGGGCGGGATCGCGCTGAGCTTCACCCCGGCGCAGCGGATGCGGCTGATCGTGCTGCCGCAGGCGGTGCCGGAGATGATCCCCTCCTTCTGCAATCTGCTGATCGAGCTGCTCAAGGGCACCGCGCTGGTGTCGGTGATGGGCATGGGCGATCTGACGTTCAGCGCCAACCTGGTGCGCCTCGCGCTCCAGCAGAGCGCGGAGATCTACACGTATGTGCTGGTCATCTACTTCGTGATCGCCTTCGTGCTGACCCGGCTGATGCGCGGCCTGGAGAAGCGGCTGAAGGCCGGGCCCGGCCGGGACCCCGGCACGGAGTCTGCGGCACATGAGCCGAAGCGGGCGCGGACGACCGGGGTGGGCGGTGGTGTCGTATGACATGGGACTGGCACGCGGTGAGCGACTTCATGCCGCACTTCTGGGACGGCCTGCTGGTCACCCTCCAGGCGCTGGCCCTCGGTTCGCTGCTGTCCTTCACCCTCGGCCTGGTGTGGACGCTGCTGATGCGGGCGCCGACCCGGTGGGTGCGCTGGCCGGTCGGGGTGGTCACGGAGTTCGTGCGCAACACCCCGCTGCTGGTGCAGCTGTTCTTCCTCTTCTACGTGCTGCCGGAGTGGGGGCTGACCTTCTCCGCGCTGTCCACCGGCGTCTTCGCGATCGGGCTGCACTACTCGACGTACACCATGCAGGTCTACCGGGCCGGCATCGAGGCGGTACCGGTCGGCCAGTGGGAGGCGGCGACCGCGCTGAACCTGCCCCGGCGGCGGACCTGGACCGCGGTGATCCTGCCGCAGGCGATCCGCCGGGTGATCCCGGCGCTCGGCAACTACGTGATCTCCATGCTCAAGGACACACCGATGCTGATGGTGATCACCGTGCTGGAGATGCTGGGCCAGGCCCGGCTCTTCTCCCAGCAGCGCTTCCAGTTCACCGAGCCGCTCACCGTGATCGGCGTGGCCTTCATCCTCATCTCCTACCTGGCCTCCCTTCTCCTGCGAGCCCTGGAGCGACGCCTTGTCCGTTGAGACCCGTACCGAGCCCTCCGCCACCGCCGCCCAGCCGGCCGATCTGATCCGTCTGGAGCAGGTCACCAAGCGGTTCGGCGCCAACACCGTGCTCGACCACCTGGACTTCGCGGTCCGGCCGGGCAGGCATGTGACCCTGATCGGGCCCTCCGGCTCCGGCAAGACCACGATCCTCAGACTTCTGATGACCCTGACGAAACCGGACGAGGGGACCATCACCGTCGACGGCGAACCGCTGTTCCCGGCGCCGGAGAAGCAGGTCCGGGAGGTGCGCAAGAAGATCGGGATGGTGTTCCAGCACTTCAACCTGTTCCCGAACATGTCGGTGCTGCGCAATCTCACCGAGGCGCCGGTGCAGGTCCTCGGCCTGTCCAAGGACGAGGCGGAGGAGCGGGCGCGGGGGCTGCTGGAGCTGGTGGGTCTCGCCGACAAGTGCGGGGCGCGCCCGGCGCAGCTGTCCGGCGGGCAGCAGCAGCGGGTGGCGATCGCACGGGCGCTGGCGATGCGGCCGCGGGTGCTGCTGCTCGACGAGGTGACGTCCGCGCTCGACCCGGAGCTGGTCGCGGGCGTCCTCGATCTGCTGCGGGACATCGCGCGCAGCACCGACATCACGATGCTCTGCGTGACCCATGAGATGGGCTTCGCCCGGGACATCTCCGACCAGGTACTGATGTTCGACGGCGGCCGGGTGATCGAGTCGGGCCCCCCGGAGAAGATCTTCAGCGACCCGGAGCAGGACCGCACCCGGGAATTCCTCGGCGCGGTGCTGTGAGCGCGGCCGGGTGAGGTTCGCGGGCAACGGGCGAGGTCCAGCCACTGGGGCATGACTTTGGCATATGCCACAGGGTCTGCGCCGCAGTTGAGAACGGCCGCCGGGGCGAGGGGGACGAGCCGGAAACTTGTCAACGCCCTCTCCCCGGCGGCCGTTCGCCCGTTATCGTGGTAGCGCCGCACCGTCCGCAATCCACGGCCCAGTAAGCGAGCGCAGGGGGGACCCACCGTGGCGCTGAAGCACGAGCCGACCGCCCCGTACCACTCCGCCCAGGACGCGCTGCGCGTGCTGGAGACCGTGGCGCGCACCGCCGCCGGGGTCACCGAGACCGAACTGGCCCGGCACACCGGCCTCGGTCCCGAGCGACTCACCGTGCTGCTGCGGATGCTGCGCCGCGAGGGGTACGTGGAGCAGATCGGCGGCGGGGCGTACATCACCGGGGACACGCTGCGCCGGCTGACCTCGGCCCAGGACCGCGAGCGGGCCCTCACCGACAAGCTCCAGCTCATGCTGGACCGGCTGCGCGACTCGGTCGGCGCGGCGGTCTACATCAGCCGGTACGTGGACGGCGAGGTCAAGGTCACCCAGTACGCGGCCGGGCCCGCCGCCCCCGCGGTCAACGAGTGGGTGGACTTCCGCTACTCGGCCCACGCCACGGCGGTCGGCAAGAGCCTGCTGACCCAGCTGGACCACAACGGGCGCCGCGACCATCTCGCCCGGCACAAGATGGCCCGCCTCACCTCGCGCACCATCACCAGCGACAAGCTGCTGCTGTCCCGTCTGGAGTCCCAGCCGCCGACGGTGCCGGTGCTCGACCTCCAGGAGTACGCGGTGGGCACGGTCTGCGCGGCCGTCCCGATCACCGCGGGCGCCTCGGTGGGCTGTCTGGCCGTGTCCCTCCCGGTGGAACACGCGCACCGCCTGAAACAGGCCGCGGACACGCTGAACCGGAACGCGGCACCGGTGCTGCTGTCGCTGGCCATCTAGGTGGTCACAAGCACGCTCGAAGAGCAGGTAGTATTTTCTATGTCGCCGGCCGCGAGAGCGGAAGGCGAGAGTCACGCGCCGCTAGCTCAGTTGGTTAGAGCAGCTGACTCTTAATCAGCGGGTCCGGGGTTCGAGTCCCTGGCGGCGCACAGAAGAAGGGCCCCTCGCCTGCGAGGGGCCCTTCGGCGTTGATCAGAAGTCGACGTCCGAGCAGGCGTAGAACGCGTTGCCCGTGTCGGCGATCGTCCAGACCGCGAGGATCACGTGATGTCCGGACAGGCCCGTCGGCAGGACGCCGCTGTGGCTGAGCGTGGCCGGCGGCTGCTGGCCGTTGTAGGGCACCGTCAGGAACGGCGTGAGGTTGAGGTCCGAGCGGGACAGCGGATGGTTCTGGTTCCAGCCCTGCTTGGTGACGTAGTACTTGAAGTCCGTCGTGGCGTGCCGGGCCGTGAACTGCCAGCGGAACGTGTACGACTGCCCGCCGGTCACCTGGGTGGTGGGCCAGGCGGCACCGGACGGCGTGGTCGGCGAGCTGAGCTGGGCGAAACGGTCCACGCTGCCGTTGCAGAGCTGGCCGTCGGCGGGCCCGGTGGCCGGGAAGCCCTTGGGCCCCTCGACGCTCTGCGGCTCGTACTGGATGTCGCCGCAGCCCTTGACCGTGCCGTTGGCGCACAGCTTCTGTCTGCTGATGGGGAGGTCGGTGTAGCCGTGCCCGCTGGCGCCGCCGGTGGAGAGCGCGAACGCTCCGGCGGTCACCACTCCGAGCACGACTGCGGACATTTTGGTCTTGATGCGCATACTGCCGCTCCTGGAGAACGTGGGGAGTTCACTGAGCCGTGCAGGGGAAGGTCTAGACCAAGTCACAGATTATGGGCGGCACTTGAGCATGTCCATACCAGTGGCGGAGACGGTGCCCCCCAGCTCCCCGTGCCCGGCGCAGAACGCCACCGTGAGGTCCCGCACCAGCACCTTGCGCTCGCCCTCGTCCAGCTCGACCAGACCGCGCGTGGTCAGCCGGGTCACCGTGTCCTCCACGGAATCCACCACCGAGCTGAGCATGCTGGCCCGCTGCCGGGCGTCCAGCGCGGCGATCCGGCGGCGCTCCATCGCCGCCGCGACCTCCGGCGCGTACTCCACCCGCAGCGGCCGCACGGAGTACACCTCAAGGCCGGTCGGCACGGTCTCCGCCGTCACCAGCCGGGTCAGCGTCTCCCCCGCCGCCGCGGGCCCGCCCCGGCCGCCGCCCGCGGGCTCCACCGGCACCCGGGCCAGCGCCGCCTCCACGCACTCGCGCAGATACCGCTCATGGTCCTCCAGGCCCAGCACCGCCCGCGCGGTGTCCCGCACCCGCCACACCACGAGCACCACCACCCGCAGCGGCGTGCCGCCCGGATCGGTCGCGGGGATCGCCTCGCTGCGCCAGTGCCGCAGCCGTACGTCGACCCGCCGGCGCCGCAGCAGCGGGTTGACCCAGAGCAGCCCGGTGCGCCGTACCGTCCCCCGGTAGCGGCCGAACAGGCCCACCACCCAGGCCCGTCCGGTGCGCCCCCGGGCCAGCCCGCCGAACCCGGCCGCGCCGAGCAGTCCGGCCCCGGCGTACGCCGCCCACTGCGCGGGGCCGAGCCCCGTGCCCGCGGGCTGCGGCAGGCGCAGCGCCTGGGCGGCGAGCGGCGGCAGCACCCCCGCCCACCAGGAGGCGGCCAGGCAGCCGGTGACCCCGCAGGCCCCGGCG
>NZ_MUNF01000878.1 GCF_002154555.1 Streptomyces murinus | reverse complement strand
TGTACGTTCCCGGGCCGGTGCCGACGCCGGTGCCGCGGTTGCTGCCCGTGTGAGAGGGCGGTGCGGCGCCTACTCTGGAAGAGCGGTCGCCGGGGACCGGCGCGCTCTGTTCGGGGTTTGGGGGTGCCGACATGGCGAACGGCGGACCGGTGGAGCACGGGTTCCCGCATCTGGAGACGGTGCGGGCGGCGATCACCGCGCTGTACCGGCGGCTGTCGCCGACGACCGTACAGACCTTCGCGACCAGCGTGGCCCCCGCGGACGTGGCGTTCTGCGACACCGACGACCTGCATCTGGGCGCGCAGCGGGTGGCCCGGGAGATGGTGCGGCACTTCCGATTGCCGGACGCGCGGCTGATCGTCGGCTTCCGGGAGATGACCCATGCCGCGAACGTCGAACTGACGGCGGGGCCCGAGTACTTCGTGGAGCTGAACGACCGCTTCCGCACCCACCGCGAGGACATCGGCGCGGCGCTCGCGCACGAGGTGGCGCACGTCTATCTGCACCGCCTGGACCTCGCCTTCCCCACGACGGCCGAGAACGAGATCCTCACGGACACGGTGACGACGTACCTGGGCGCGGGCTGGCTGCTGCTGGACGCCTACCGGGAGGACTCGCTCTCCTCGCAGAAGCTGGGCTACCTCACCCCGGAGGAGTTCGGGTACGTGCTGGCCAAGCGGGCCCTGCTCTTCGACGAGGACCCCTCGATCCGGTTCACCAGCCCGCAGGCGTACACCGCGTACACGAAGGGGCTGGCGCGCGCCCGTCACGACAGCCGGCAGCCTCCGCTGACCGGCGCCGGCTGGACGGGCCGCCGCCGCTATGCCCACGACCGCCGCCACGCGGAGCCGGCTCCCCCGGGCGCCCCCTATTCCTTCGGTTCCGATCCCTCCGGCGGCCTCCACGTCACCTTCCCCTGCCCGACCTGCCATCAACGGATCAGGGTTCCGGTAAGGGGGCGCGTGCGGGCGCGGTGCGGGTTGTGTGGGGTGGTGTTGGAGTGCGATACGTGAGCGGGGGCGCGGCCGAACGGGCAGGTCGGCAGGGGGG
>NZ_MUNF01000877.1 GCF_002154555.1 Streptomyces murinus | reverse complement strand
AGAGATCCACGGGGCCTCTGGCGTTTGGCTTGGACTGCGGGAATCGTTCGGGCGGAGCTGAGTACCCCTACTCATGTGCCCGTCTCGCCCGCGCGAGCAAGGTGACCGCATGGATCTCCCCGTCGCCCCGCCGGCCTGAGCCGCGTGCGGCCTGGTGTTCCTGGAGCTGATCGCCCTGGTGGTGATCTTCTGGCTGTGGTTCCTGTCCGGGTTCAATCTCGACCCGGGCAGAACCGTCACGGCCGACTCGCTGTGTGGCTACCTGGCCGCCGCGATCGCCGCGCGGGCCGGGGCCGTCGTCACGGTTGTCAGCCAGGCCCTCATGGCCGCTCTGATCTGCGTCATCGTCTTCGGCGGCGCTGCCGCGCAGTCACACCAGGATCGACTGTGCCGTGACACCCCGTCAGCCACCGGCTGCAAGAGTGGCGACGACTAGACGGCCACAGCTCCGGGTCACCGCCGCTCGGGCGGGTTCGGGTCCCAGCCGATCGTGAAGGACCAGGTCACGTCCGGGTCCGCGGTGAAGCGCAGGGAACCGGTGGCGTGGGTCCGGGGCATCTGGATCTCGTTCATCGCGGGCAGGACCTTGTCCTTCTCGCACCGCAGGAGGAAGGAGACACCGCCGGACCGCACCTGGACGGTGAGCCGGCCCGGGCCCTCGCAGTTGATCGCGATCGCCAGGGTTCTGCCCGCCTTGATCCCGCCCGGGATCGGGTAGGTGGCGTCGCCCTTGACCGCGGTGCCGCCGGCCAGGACCTTGATGCCGTCCGAGCCGGTCAGCGGGACCTGGTGGACGGACGGGCCGGGAGGGGTG
>NZ_MUNF01000876.1 GCF_002154555.1 Streptomyces murinus | reverse complement strand
CGGACCGGTTCGTCCGCTCCGGCGCCGACTGGCGCTGGGAGGCCGACGCCTTCCTCGGCGCCCAGCTGCACGGCCGCCGCCTCGGCGTCCTGGGCCTGGGCGCCATCGGCACCGAGGTGGCCCGCCGCGCCGCGGCCTTCGGCATGGAGGTCCACGCCCTCCCCCACCGCCCCGGCACACCGCTCCCCCCAGGGGTGATCCCCCACCGGGACCTGGTCGGTCTGATGCGGGTGAGCGACTTCCTGACCCTCCATGTCCCCCTCGCCCCCGAGACCGACCATCTGATCGGCAAATCGCTGCTCACCGAGCTGCCGCCCGGCGCCATCGTGGTCAACACCTCCCGCGGCCGGGTCCTGGACCAGTCCGCCCTCCTCGAACTCCTGGCCGCCGGCCATCTCGCGGGCGCCGCCCTGGACGTCTACGAGGACGAACCGCACGTCCCGCCCGAGCTGCGCCATCACCCTCGTACCGTCCTCACCCCGCACATCGGCAGCGCGACGACGGCGGCCCGCCGGGCCATGACGGCGGCGGTGCTGCGGAGAATAGGGGCGGCGCTGGAGCAATGAGCGCCGGCCCCCTCAGTCCCCCAGCTGCTCCAGCAACGCGAAGCCGCTCCGGTCCAGTTGATAGAACACCTGTCCGCCGAGCCGCCTGCGCCACACCACGCCCGTCTCGGTCAGGACTCCCAGGTGCTGGGAGACCGTGCTCTTCGCGAGGCCCAGGGAGTGGGCGAGGGCGGTGGTGGTGCGGGGGGCCTGGAGGGCGCGGATGACCTTGGCGCGGCCGGGGCCGATCAGCAGGGCGAGGCGGTCGGTGGGGGGTTCGGTGG
>NZ_MUNF01000875.1 GCF_002154555.1 Streptomyces murinus | reverse complement strand
TGCCGCAGCCGGCGCGGCCCTGGGTGTTCCTGGTGATGGCGATCGCGGAGATGTGCGTACCGCTGTTCGCCGAGCGGGACTACGAGACCTCCTGGCATCCGCACCACATCGCCGAGCGGTACGGACTGTTCACGATCATCGTGCTCGGCGATGTGGTGCGGATGCCAGGAGGTCTCGTAGTCCCGCTCGGCGAACAGCGGTACGCACATCTCCGCGATCGCCATCACCAGGAACACCCAGGGCCGCGCCGGCTGCGGCAGCACCACCAGACCGGCCCAGCCGACCTGGCACAGCAGCACCCCGCCCGCGTAGCGCAGCGCGGCTCTGCGTTCGGCGCCCTCGGCGGTCCGCGCGGCTCTCAGCCACTGGGTGGCCATCGCGAGGCGCATGATCACATAGCCGAGCCAGACCGTCATGTAGTCGTGCTGCTCGAAGGCCCGGGAGACACCGGCTGCCAGCACCAGGACGCCGGCGATCTGCACCAGGGTGACGACCCGGTAGAGCACGTCGTCGTTGTCGTACGCCGAGGCGAACCAGGAGAAGTTCATCCAGGCCCACCAGATGGCGAAGAACACCATCGCGTAGTTCAGGACCCCGGTGCCGGCGTGGCCGTCGGAGACGGCGTGCACCAGTTGCACACCCGCCTGGGAGACCGCCACGACGAAACACAGGTCGAAGAGCAGCTCCAGCGGGGAGGAGACCCGATGGGCCTCGTGCCGCCCGCGCGCGGTGAGCCGTCGCACGGGGCTGGAGGGGTGGGATGCGGGTTGGGATGCGCCCGGAGCAGCGGGCGCCGGGGTGGAACTCGGCGTCATGCCTCTCAGCACAGCAGAAAACCGGGCGGAAGGCTTGCCCGGGCGCTCACCGGCGGCCGGCGGCCCACCGGTACGGGGGCCGTACCCTGGACGCATGAGCGATGCCCCCGCACCCGGACCGCGTGACCCGAAGCCCGCGCTGGTCTTCGACGATCCGCTGGACCAGCAGTCCTCGGACGACACCGACCGCGGCTGGGGCGAGCGGCCGGCCGGCGACAGCGCCGCCGACCTCAAGCGCTTCCTCGACGAGAAGCCGCCCCACCACATCTGAACCGCTAGTGATCGTCGCGGCCGGTGCCGCGCTGGGCGACCAGGGCGTCGCGGATCTCCTTGAGCACCTCCAGCTCGGACACCTCGATGACTTCCTTGGTGCCCTCCCGTGCCTCCCTGCGGGCCGTCTGCCGGGCCAGGTACTTCGACATCGGCAGGACCATCAGGAAGTACACCACCGTGGCGGTGATCAGGAAGGACAGCGCGGCGCCGAGGACGGAGCCCCACATCAGCTGGATGCCGTGCGTGCCGTGGCACGAGTCGCTCAGACACGTGCTGTAGTTGTCCAGGTTCTGGGTGCCGATCGCGCCGACCAGCGGGTTGATGATCCCCTTCACCAGCGCGTTGACGATGTTGGTGAAGGCGGCGCCGATGACGACCGCCACTGCCAGGTCGATGACATTGCCGCGCATCAGGAAGGCCTTGAAGCCTTGCAGGACGCTCGGTTCCTTCTTCGCGCTCACCTCGGGGACGCTCCTCGCATGCACAGGTTGTGGAACAAAACGCTCCGCAACCTACGGCACGGTACGGCCATACTGTCCAATCCCGTCCCCCGAAGGAGCGACTTGACAGCGCGCCGCCGGGAAAAAGTCCGACACGGTTCAGCACAGCGTCACCGCCAGCCGCGCCGTGGCACTCGCACCGACGAGCCCGGCCGCCAGGGCGCGCGGCACCGCCAGCACCACCAGCGCGCCGCTCTCCGCGGCGCCGTCGAGCGGCTCCGGCACCCGTGTCACCCGCACTCCGCGCGCGAGCACCCGGGCGCCGCCCCCGCCCCCGGCCGCCGGATCCTGCGCGGCGACCGGGTCGATGTGGTCGCCGCGCAGGATCCGGC
>NZ_MUNF01000874.1 GCF_002154555.1 Streptomyces murinus | reverse complement strand
CCCGCGCGGGGTGGGCCGCTCCGCGCCGCTGTCCTGCGAGGACCCGAAGCAGTTCGGCAAGGCGCCCACCCTGGCGCCGTCGCGGCCCTCGGAGTCGTACAAACGCGAGCGCGTGGCGGAGGCGAAGGCGTACGCCCGCGGCTGCGCCCGGCGTTCGGGCCCCGGGCTGCGCTTCTTCACCTCCCTGAACAACGCGCGGGACCTGGACGTCCTGCGGGCCGCGCTGGGCGAGGACCGGCTGACGTTCCTGGGCGCGTCGTACGGCACGTACTACGGCTCGCTGTACGCGGCGATATTCCCCTCCCATGTCCGCCGGATGGTGCTGGACGCGGCGGTGAACCCGGATCCGGAGCAGATCTGGTACCGCGGCAACCTCGACCAGTCGGCCGCGTTCGAGAAACGCTGGGCGGATGTGCGGGACTGGATCGCCCGGCACGACGACGTGTACCGGCTCGGCGACACACCGCTGAAGGTGCAGGGGAGTTACGACACCGCCGCCGCGCGGCTGGCCCGGAGACCGGCGGGCGGGAAGGTCGGGCCTGGCCAGTTGCAGAACGCGTTCCTGACGGCCGGGTACTACGACTCCGCCTGGCCGAGCCGGGCCGCCGCCCTCTCCGCCTATCTGCACGGCGACCCGAAACCGCTGGTCGCACTGGCCGCGCCGGACCCCGCGTCGGCGGCCGCGGCGGAGAACGGCACCGCCGTGTACACCGCCGTCGAGTGCAATGACGCGCCCTGGCCCACCAGTTGGGCGGTGTGGGACCGGGACAACACCCGGCTGGCCCGCGTCGCGCCCTTCGAGACCTGGGACAACGCGTGGATGAACCTGCCCTGCGCGTACTGGCCCGCGCCCCGGCAGCGGCCCCTGGACGTGCGCACCGCGCCCGGCGCGCTGCCCCCGGTGCTGATCCTGGCGGCCGAACGGGACGCGGCCGCGCCGTACTCGGGGGCCCTGGAGATGAACCGGCGACTGACCGGCTCCCTGTTGGTGACCGAGCGCGGCGCGGGCACGCACGGCATCGGCGGCGGCCCCAACAAATGCGTCAACGGCTATCTGGACGACTATCTGCTGACGGGCCGCCTCCCGGCGCGGAACGCGTCCTGCGCGCCCCGCGCCGAACCCGTCCCCGGCCGGGGACGGACGGCGGGCTGAGCCTTACGCCAGCCCCGCCACCAGGTCCGCCACGTCCTTGCGGCGGCCCGTGTAGAACGGGACCTCCTCGCGGACGTGCATCCGGGCCTCGGAGCCGCGCAGATGGCGCATGAGGTCGACGATGCGGGACAGGTCGTTCGCCTCGAAGGCGAGGATCCACTCGTAGTCGCCCAGCGAGAACGAGGCGACCGTGTTGGCGCGCACATCCGGGTAACCGCGGGCCATCTTGCCGTGGTCGGCGAGCATCCGGCGGCGGTCCTCGTCGGGCAGCAGGTACCAGTCGTACGAGCGCACGAAGGGGTAGACGCTCACATAGTCGCGGGGCGTCTCGTCGGCGAGGAACGCCGGGATGTGCGAGCGGTTGAACTCGGCCGGGCGGTGCAGCGCCATGTTGGACCACACCGGCTCCAGCGCGCGGCCCAGCCTGGTGCGGCGGAAGAGGCTGTACGCCTCCTGGAGCTGGTCGCTGGTCTCCGCGTGCCACCAGATCATCACATCGGCGTCGGCCCGCATACCGGACAGGTCGTACGTGCCGCGGATCGTCACGTCCTTGGCGGCGAGCTGGTCGAACAGCTCCTGGACCTCGTCGGCGTAGCCCGCGCGGTCGGCCGGCAGCACGTCCTTCAGCTTGAAGACCGACCACAGGGTGTAGCGGATGACATCGTTCAGGTCCTTGGCCAGCTTGCCCTTGTTGGGGATCCTGCCGGACTCGGTGGTGGGGGCGTCGTCACTCATGGTTCCTATTCTCCTGCTCCGCCGTGAAGGCTCTGCACCGGGTGGGCCGTCAGCTCCTCGACCCCGCGCAGATCACCGGACAGCTGATCGACGGCCGCGTTCGCGCTCGCGACACACGCGGGGATGCCCACGCCGTCGTACTGCGCGCCGCAGACCGCGAGGCCCGGAAGCTTGGCGATGTGCTCGCGGATCCGGGCCACCCGTCCGTGGTGCCCGACCGGGTACTGCGGCAGTCCGTCGGTCCAGCGGGTGACCCGGGTCCCGACCGGCGCGGCCTCGATGCCGACGGCCTCGCGGAGGTCGTGCCGGGAGACCTCCACCAGGTCGGCGTCGTCCCGGCCGAGGACCGCCGTCTCGCCGTACCGCCCCACCGAGGTGCGCAGCACGACCGTGTCCGGGTCCTGTTCGGCGATCCAGCCCCACTTCTGGGAGGCGAACGTGGCGGCCTTGATGGTGCGTCCGTCGACCGGCGGCACCAGGAAGCCGCTGCCCTCGGGCAGGTCCAGGTCGGCGCGCCGGTAGGCGAGGGTGATCAGGGCCATCGAGGCGTACTCGACGGCGGCCAGTTCGGCGGCGGCCGCCGGGGACTCGGCGCGCAGCAGCCGGGCGGCGGCCGGGGCGGGTACGGCGACCACCACGGCGTCGGCGTGCAGTTGCCGCCCGGCCGCGGTGATCCGCCAGCCGCCCGAGGGGTCCCGGCGCAGCTCGGTGACGGGGGCCTCGGTGCGGATCTCGCCGCCGCGCGCCCGGACGGACTCGGCGACCGCGAGCGGCAGGGTGCCCACGCCGCCCTCGATGCCCATGAACACGGGCCCGGACTGCTGCGCGGCCGCGGCCCTGGCCTGGATCTCGCGGACGCCCTCGGTCAGGGAGGCGTGTGCGCGGGCGGCCTGGAAGAGCTGGGGGACGGCGGAGCGCATCGAGATGCGGTACGCGTCGCCCGCGTACACCCCGCCGAGCAGGGGTTCGACGAGGCGGTCCACGACCTCGCGGCCGAGGCGCGCCGCCACGTACTCCCCCACCGCCACGTCGTCGCCGACCTCGGTGCGGGGCAGGACGGCGTCCTGTTCGATGCGGGCCAGGCCGTCCTCGGACAGGACGCCGGCGAGGGCGGCGGCGGTGCCGGGCACGCCCATCACATGGCCCTTGGGCATGGGGCGCAGCGCGCCGCGGGTCCAGATCGCGGCGCTCGCGATCGCCGGGGGCCGGAGCCGGTCGTCCAGGCCGACCTCGCGGGCGAGGGCCACGGCCTCGGGGCGGCGGGCGAGCATCGACTCGGCGCCGAGGTCGACCCGGACGCCCGCGATCTCGCCGGGCAGCAGCTTGCCGCCGACCCGCTCGGACGCTTCGAGGACCGTCACCCGCGCGCCGCGCTCCAGCAGCCGGTGGGCGGCGGCCAGACCGGCGACACCCGCTCCGATGACGACGGCGTGCCCCGAACTCGTACCCGTTGCGCTCATGGTCCCCACTCTCTCAGACCCCACTGACAGCGCTGATAGGGCCGTAGGTCCCGCGCCGCGTCGCGACCCGGACCCTCTAGCGTGTCCTCATGAGCATGCATCAGGGGCGGGAGCGGCTGGTCGTCGTCGGCGGGGACGCGGCGGGCATGTCGGCGGCGTCGCAGGCGCGGCGGCTGAAGGGGCCCGGGGAGCTGGAGATCGTGGCGTTCGAGCGCGGTCACTTCACCTCGTTCTCGGCGTGCGGCATCCCCTACTGGGTGGGCGGCGCGGTCCCCGAGCGGGACGACCTGATCGCCCGCACCCCCGAGGAGCACCGCGCCCGGGACATCGACCTGCGGCTGCGTACCGAGGTCACCGAACTCGACGTGGCGGGGCAGCGGGTCCGCGCGCGGGACCTGGAGTCCGGCACCGAGTCCTGGACGTCGTACGACAAGCTGGTGATCGCCACGGGAGCCCGTCCGGTCCGCCCGGAGCTGCCCGGCGCGGACGCCCCCGGGGTGCACGGCGTGCAGACCCTGGACGACGGGCAGGCCCTGATCGACACGCTGACCCGGGCGAAGGGCCGGCGCGCGGTGGTCGTGGGCGCCGGGTACATCGGCGTGGAGATGGCCGAGGCGCTGATCGACCGGGGCTTCGAGGTGACGGTCGTGAACCGCGGCGAGCAGCCCATGTCGACCCTCGATCCGGACATGGGCCGCCTGGTGCACCGCGCCATGGAGGGCCTCGGCATCACCATGGTGAACGGCACCGAGGTCACCGAGATCCGCACCGGCGAGGACGGCCGGGTCCGCGCGGTGGCCACCCGGCACGCCGAGTACCCGGCCGACGTGGTGGTCCTCGGTATCGGCGTCCTTCCCGAGACCGCCCTCGCGCGCGCCGCCGGGCTGCCGCTGGGCGCCCACGGCGGGCTGCTCACCGACCTGGCCATGCGGGTGCGCGGCCACCAGAACATCTGGGCGGGCGGCGACTGCGTGGAGGTGCTGAACCTGGTCTCGGGGCAGGAGCAGTACGTCCCGCTGGGCACCCACGCCAACAAGCACGGCCAGGTCATCGGCAGCAACGCGGGCGGCGGCTACGCGACCTTCCCGGGTGTGGTCGGTACGGCGGTCAGCAAGGTCTGCGACCTGGAGATCGCCCGCACCGGTCTGCGCGAGAAGGACGCGCGCCGGGTGGGCCTGGAGTTCGAGGCGGTCACCATCGAGTCGACCAGCCGGGCCGGCTACTACCCGGGTGCCTCCCCGATGACCGTCAAGATGCTCGCCGAACGCCGCACCGGACGGCTCCTCGGTGTGCAGATCGTGGGGCGGGAGGGCGCGGCCAAGCGGGTGGACATCGCGGCGGTGGCGCTGACCGCGCGGCTGACGGTGGAGCAGATGACCGCCCTGGACCTCGGCTACGCGCCGCCGTTCTCACCGGTGTGGGACCCGGTCCTGGTGGCCGCGCGCAAGGCGGCGCGGAAGGTGCGCGGGAGCTGACCGGGAGCTGACCGGCGCGCGACCGTTCGGCGGGGCCGGTCGATTGACCGCGGGCTCGCCGGGCACTACTCCTTCGTGGTCATCCCCGTCCATGACATCAATCCGGTGCGCCGCACCCCCTGGGTGACGTACGCGCTGATCGCCGCGAACGTCCTGGTGTTCCTGGCGACGCCCGGCATGCCCGGTTCCCTGACCGGTGGCGAGAACCTGGCGCAGCTGTGCCATCTGGAGGCCTTCATGGACCGCTTCGCGGCGGTCCCGAGCGAGCTGATCCACGGCCGGGTCCCGCAGCTGGTGCCGACGGGCCAGGTGGGCGTCGGCCCGCACGGCCCCGGCTGTGTGGTGGCCCCGCGCGGCTTCCACAAGTCGCCGCCACTGTCGGTGTTCACGGCGATGTTCGTGCACGGCAGCTGGCTGCACCTGCTGGGCAACATGCTGTTCCTGCTGATCTTCGGCAACAACGTCGAGGACCGGATGGGCCACATCCGCTACGTCGTCTTCTACCTCGTCTGCGGCTACGCGGCCGGATACGGCTTCGCGCTGCTGAACGCCGGTTCGGGCGACCCGCTGATCGGCGCGTCGGGCGCGATCGCCGGAGTCCTCGGCGCCTACATCGTGCTGTGGCCCAGGGCCCGGGTCTGGGTGCTGGTGCCGTTCCTGGTGTTCCTGCCGCTGCGGCTGCCGGCCTGGCTGGTGCTGGGCTTCTGGTTCGTGCTCCAGGCCGTGTACTCGTCCGGGCAGGGGGTGTCCGGCGCGGGGACGGTGGCGTACGTCGCCCATGTGATCGGCTTCCTGGTGGGCCTGCTCATCGCCCTGCCGCTGAAGCCGGGCACCCCGCCCCCGCCGGAGCCGCCCGGCCTGCTGTTCGGCAGGCGCGCGCGGCCCTCCTACCCCAACTGGTGAGCGTCAGCGGGCGCTCGCGCCGTGGACGTACTCCACCAGGCGGGTCAGCGCGTCCGGGTCGGTCTTGGGCATCACGCCGTGGCCGAGGTTGAAGACATGGCCCTCCAGACCCGCGGCGGCGTCCAGCACCTCCTGGGCCTTGGCCTCGACGACGTCCTTGCCCGCGAACAGCACGGTCGGGTCCAGGTTGCCCTGGAGCGCCTTGCCGGGGCCGACCCGGCGGACGGCCTCGTCCAGCGGGACGCGCCAGTCGACGCCGACGACGTCCGCGCCGGCCTCGCCCATCAGACCGAGCAGCTCGCCGGTGCCCACGCCGAAGTGGATGCGCGGCACGCCGTAGTCCGCGACCGCGTCGAAGACCTTGGCCGAGGCGGGCAGCACCGAGCGCCGGTAGTCGGCGGGGGCCAGGGCGCCGGCCCAGGAGTCGAACAGCTGCACCGCGGAGGCGCCGGCCTCGATCTGGACCTTCAGGAAGGCGGCCGTGATGTCGGCGAGGCGGTCGAGCAGGTCGGCCCACAGCTGGGGGTCGCCGTACATCATCGCCTTGGCGTTCTCGTACGTGCGCGACGGGCCGCCCTCGACCAGGTAGCTGGCGAGCGTGAAGGGGGCGCCCGCGAAGCCGATCAGCGGGGTGGCGCCCAGCTCGCGGGTGAGCATCCCGATGGCCTCGGTGACATACGGGACGTCCTCGGGGGTCAGGTCGCGCAGCCGGGCCAGGTCGGCGCGGGTGCGGATGGGCTGCTCGACGACCGGGCCGACGCCGGGCTTGATGTCCAGGTCGACGCCGATGGCCTTGAGCGGGACGACGATGTCGCTGTAGTAGATCGCCGCGTCCACGCCGTGCCGCCGTACCGGCTGAAGGGTGATCTCGGTGACCAGCTCGGGCCGCGCGCAGGACTCCAGCATCGGAATGCCCTCGCGCACCTTGCGGTACTCGGGCAGCGAGCGGCCGGCCTGGCGCATGAACCACACGGGGGTGTGCGGCACGGCTTCGCGCCTGCACGCCTTGAGGAAGGCGCTGTCGTACGTCGCGGTCGGCTGCTTGCCCGAAGGGGCGTCGTTGGCGGTCACGGGAAAAGTCTCGCATGCGGTGTGGACGGGCCGTGCACAGGCGGCGAGCAAGCGCACGTCGCGGGGTGTCTTGCCTGCGCAGAGGCCCGATTCCCCTTACTCTTCCCCGCATGGCTGCGGCTCACGGACACAGGTCGGAAGGCGCTGACGGATTGGGCGACGTGAAGGACACCGAGGAGGCGGACCGGCACCCGGGTGCCGCGGGTCCGCCGGCGTTCCGGGCCGCGGTCGAAGCCCTGCGCGGCTGCCGGCTGCGCCCGCAGATCGAGGTGGAGCCGACCCCCGCGCCGCAGCGGCTCGCGCCGTACGCGTACGCGCTGGAGGCGGTGGTGGTCGACGGCGAGCAGGAGCTGGCCGACGGGCGCCTGGTGCTGCTGCACGACCCGGCCGGGCACGACGCCTGGCGGGGCACGTTCCGGCTGGTGACGCTGGTGCGGGCGGAGCTGGAGCCGGAGATGGCGGCCGATCCGCTGCTGCCGGAGGTGTGCTGGTCCTGGCTGACCGGGGCGCTGGGGGCGCGCGGCCTCGGCTACGGCGAGCCGAGCGGCACCGTCACGCGCGCGAGTTCGCACTACTTCGGCGGTCTCGCCGACCGGCCCGCCGCCTCGCAGATCGAGATCCGGGCCTCCTGGACGCCGCGCGAGGGCCGCGGCGGGGTGCCGGACACGGCCGCCCATCTGATCTCCTGGTGCGATCTGCTGGCCCAGGTCGGGGGGCTGCCGCCGGCCGGTCCTGGTGACACCTCGGTGGTGACGCTGCCTCAGCGCAGGGGTCCGCAGTCCCGGTGAGTGACGGCGCGTGACGGGCGCCGTCATCCTCCGGGGCACCTTATTGACCATCTCTTTGTCGATACGGCCACATTGTGAACTCGAATCGCATCCGCTCGGACCGATTCGATCTTCGGGTGATCGAGCGCGTGTCCGAATTGCACGGATTGTTACTCACTAGATCGTGATCACTCTCTAAAGGCGGACACGTTTGCTGCCGAAGACGACTGTGACCTTGAAAGCACGGTTCGTCCCGGCTTCTTCCCCACAAGCCGGCCCCGTCCCCCCACCCAGGAGGCCTGGTGTCCGTTCTCCTTGAGCAACCCGCAAGCCTGGTCGCCTACCGCCCGAACAAGCCGACCGCCATGGTGGTCGTGGCCGACCCGCGCGTGCGTTCCACCGTCACCCGCCATCTGTGGGCGCTCGGTGTGCGCGATGTGATCGAGGCCTCGTCCATCGCGGAGGCTCGTCCCCGCATCGGCAACCCCCGCGACATCTGCGTCGCCGACGTCCATCTGCCCGACGGCTCCGGCCTGACCCTGCTCTCCGAGACCCGCGCCGCGGGCTGGCCCAACGGGCTGGCCCTCTCCGCCGCCGACGACATCGGCGCGGTGCGCAACGCCCTGGCCGGCGGGGTCAAGGGCTACGTCGTCACCGGCACCCGTACCAACATCGGGCTCCCCACCCGGCCCGGTGCCGCCCCCCTCGGCGGCGCCGGGCCGGGTGGGGAGCCCG
>NZ_MUNF01000873.1 GCF_002154555.1 Streptomyces murinus | reverse complement strand
GCACCACCGCGATGCCCGTGAGCGCCAGCATCGGCGGCCAGTGCGCCGTGCCGCCCGGCAGCTTCGGGAGGTGGGTGAAGGGGGAGAGGTCCAGCAGGGACCGGGGG
This sequence comes from Streptomyces murinus, assembly GCF_002154555.1. GTDB lineage: Bacteria > Actinomycetota > Actinomycetes > Streptomycetales > Streptomycetaceae > Streptomyces > Streptomyces murinus. The sequence goes on along the minus strand of NZ_MUNF01000873.1, from coordinate 660 downwards.
GCCTTCAGGGCGGGGCCGATCCAGCCGAGGAGGAGGACGGCGCCGGCCACGCCCCAGGCCGCGGACGCGCCGCGGGGCAGGACGCCGTAGAGCAGGACGGCGATGCCGCCGATGACCCAGATCGCCGGGAGCTGGACGAGGCAGGCGGCCAGCAGCGGGCCGACGTCCTTGCCGTAGCCCGCCGCGAAGCCCAGACCGGTGAGCAGCATCAGCAGGGCCGCGCCGCCGAAGGCGATCACCAGATGCCCGGCGGCCCAGCGCAGCCTGCCGACCGCGCCCGCGAGCACGGGTTCGGCCCGGCCGGAGGACTCCTCGCCGCTCAGCCGGAGCACCGACTGCACGATGTACAGCGCCGCCACCAGCCCCAGCATCCCGGTCAGCGCCGCGAGCAGCGCGTTCGTCAGCCCCGGCTGGCCGCCCATCCGCTGGAAGATCTCCCGGGCCTGATCGCTGTCGCGCACCAGGTCCGCCGCGCCGGTCGCGACCCCGCCGTACACCACCCCCGCGACGAAGAACCCCAGCCCCCAGCCCAGCACACTGCCCCGCTGCAACCGCCAGGCCAGCGCGCCCGCCGTACCGAGCCGTCCCGCCGCCGGTCCCGGCCGGGTCGGCTCGGTACGGCGGGCGCGCTGGCCTGGCGGTTGCAGCGGGGCAGTGTGC
>NZ_MUNF01000872.1 GCF_002154555.1 Streptomyces murinus | reverse complement strand
TGTCAGACAGGCCCTAGGCGGGCGCGGCGGGGGTCCGGGGGGCGCCGCGCCGCTTCAGCCGAGCTTCTTGACCAGCAGCTCGAACTGGAGGTCGGCGCGCTGCGGGATGCCGAAGCGCTCGTCGCCGTACGGGAACGGGGACATCTGTCCCGTACGGCGGTAGCCGCGGCGCTCGTACCAGGCGATCAGGTCCTCCCGTACGGAGATCACGGTCATGTGCATCTCGCTGATGCCCCATGCCGCACGGGCCTGCCGCTCGGCCTCGGCGATGACGATCTTGCCGAGGCCCTCGCCCTGGAGGGTGGGGCTGACCGCGAACATGCCGAAGTAGGCGTGGTCCCCGCGGTGTTCGAGCTGGCAGCAGGCGACGACGAGGCCGTCGCGCTCGACGGTGAGCAGCCTGCTGTCCGCCGACTTGATCACCGCCAGGACGCCCTCGGGATCGGTGCGCTGCCCCTCCAGGATGTCCGCCTCCGTGGTCCACCCGGCCCGGCTGGCATCGCCGCGGTACGCCGACTCGATCAGCACGACCAGCGCGTCCACATCGGCGTCGGTGGCGTCTCGGAAGGTGAGGCCGGGGGTGGCGGCGCTGTGCATGGGGGCGGTTCTCCGATCTCGGGCGTGGCTGGGCCTGGGACGAGGGTAACTGTGCCACTAGGCTGCGCGGGCATGGTGCATGTGCTCAGCAGCCGGACACTTCTGCGACCCACCGACCCCGAGCGCAGCCGCGCCTTCTACGGCGAACGGCTGGGCCTTCCCGTCTACCGCGAGTTCGGTACGGGTCCCGAGCGGGGGACGGTGTACTTCCTCGGCGGCGGCTTCCTGGAGGTCTCGGGCCGCGCCGCGGAGCCACCCTCGCCTGCCGTCGCGCTGTGGATGCAGGTCGAGGACGTGACGGCGGCGTACGAGGAGCTCCGGGCGAAGGGCGTCGAGATCACCCGGCCGCCGGTGAAGGAGCCATGGGGGCTGATCGAGATGTGGCTCGCGGATCCGGACGGCACCCGGATCGTCCTGGTGGAGGTGCCGGGGGACCATCCGCTGCGGTATCGGGCCGGGATCTAGCGGAGACGTCATCGCACGGCCGACGGCGACCGCGGTTCTTCAGGGGCGCGGCGAACCGCGCGACGGGCCCGCCCCCCTTCTGCGGTGCGACCCCTAATCTCAGCCGCCGACCCGCAGCGCGCCCATCCGCCCCTCCAGCCGGCTGAGCAGCTCCGCGAGCAGACCGGCCAGGTCGTCGCGCCCGGCCGGTGCCAGCACCGAGAGGACCGCGGTCTCGTAGGCGAGCTGCTCGGGCAGGACCCCGTCGACCAGGTCGCGCCCGGCGTCGGTGAGACGGACATGGGCCACCCTGCGGTCCCGGGTGTCACCGCGGCGTTCGACCAGCCCTCGCTCGGTCAGCTGCTTGATCCGCTTGGTGACGGCGGCCCCGGAGGAGAACGTCTCCCTGGCCAGCTCGCCCGGCGTCAGCTCGTGCCCGGTGCGGCGCAGCGCGCCGAGCAGGTCGAACTCGGGGCGGCTGAGCCCGGCCCGGCGCAGCGGCGCGTCCTCGGCCTGCTGGAGCAGTGCCGCGCACCTGTTGATGCGCCCGATGACCTCCATCGGGCCGGTGTCCAGCTCGGGATGGACGGCCCGCCACTGCCGTACGACCGCGGCGACCGTGTCGGCCGTGGACGCCTCGCGCCGCGCTGACGTGCCGCTCGCGTCCCCGGCTGCCGGTGTGCCGTTCGTCGCCGTCATGGCCGTATGTCCTCCGTCGTCGTACCCGGGTCGTGCTGACGCGGCGCGAGCCCCTGGCGTCGTACCGTCGCCGCGAGCGTACGGTGTCCGGCCTGTTCGGCGAGCACGACCCGGTCCTCGGGCAGGGCGCGCTGCCACCATTCGCCGGCCGCCGCGTCGGCGGTGGCGCGCAGGTCCACCAGGGCGGTGGCGAGCCCGCGGCGGGCGCCGTCCAGGGCGCGGGGCTCCGGGTGCGCCTCGGCGAGCAGCCGGGCGGCGCTCTCGCGGGCGCGTTCCGCCTCGGTCAGCGCGTGTTCCAGGCGGTCGCCGGCGCGCCGGTTGGTGACGGCGACGGCGGCGACGAAGCCGACCAGCGCCCCGACGAGGGTGTCCACGACCCGGTCGGTCATCAGCTCGGTGGCGTCCTGGCTGCGGGCGAACTCGGTGATGAGCAGGGCCATCGGGGTGACGCAGATGCTGCCGAGCCAGTAGTTGCGGCCCATCAGCGCCTCCGCGCCGAAGTTCAGGGCGACGCAGCACAGCACCAGGGCGACCGCGTTGAGGTGGGCGAGCGGGGCGAGGACGGCGAAGGCGAGGACGCCGAGGACGTTGCCGACGACGCGCTGGACGCCCCGGCGCCAGGTGAGGGTGACGTTGGCCTGGTAGAGGGAGGCCGCGGTGACCAGGGCCCAGTAGGGGCGGCCGACGCCGAGGGCGAGGGAGGCGTATCCGGCGAGGGCGCAGCCGATCGCGGTGCGGGCGGCGATGGGCGCGAACGGCGCGAGGCGATGGCGCAGCGAGGGGCGTGGCAGGGCCAGTTCGGTGGCCAGGCCGAGGAGTTCGTCGGCGTGCTCGCCGGGGATGTCGAGGCTGAGGGTGCGGCGCAGGCCGCGCAGCTCGCGGGCCCAGCCGCGCAGCCGTGCCGGGTCGGCATCGGCGGGGGCGGCGAGGGCGACCTCGGCCCGGACGAGGAGGCGTTCCAGGGTGCGCCGGGTGGCGTCGGGGCGGGCGCCGACGGCGAGCAGCGACTGCCAGGCGGCGTGGATGGCGGCGGCGCTCGCGGCGCGGGCGGGGGCGTGTCCCTCGCCGGTGCCGCGGGTGTCGGCGTAGGCGGCGGTGGCGTTCAGGGCCGCCGCGGTGGCCCGGCGCTCGGGGCCGTGCGGGCGGACCAGTCCGGGGGCCATGCCGACCAGCCAGGACCAGGCGCCGGCCGCGAGGGCGAGTCCGAGGTGGCCCGGCACCTGGCCGAGGGTCTGGGGGGCGAACAGAGAGGCGGAGCTGATGAAGGTGAAGATCACATTGGCCGGCGGCCCGATCCGGGTGGCGTCGCAGACGCCCTTCTGGATCGCCGCGAGCACGGCGCCGACGGTCACCAGGATCACGGCGTCGGAGGTGAGCGAGGCCGTGACCAGGGCGACGGCGACTCCGGCGACCATGCCGAGCACCACCCAGGCCAGGGCCCGCGCCCGTGCGGCGTAGGGCCGGTTGTGGCCGTAGAGGGCGCACAGCGATCCGGCCATCGTGTACATGGCCAGGTCGAGGCGGCCGAGCCCCAGCAGGATCAGGTTGGGCGGGGCGACCGCGGCGACCACGCTCAGGGCGGGCTTGAACCAGATGTCCGAGGGGCGGCCGAGGCGGAGTATCCCGGCGAGGGGAAGGCGGTGACGGGTCGCGCTGCTCATTCATCAAAGTTAGCATGTGTTTTATCTGTAAAACATATGGCGTGATGACTGTCCCGTCACACCCCCGCGCCGGGCGCGAGGCCCCCGTGTCCACC
>NZ_MUNF01000871.1 GCF_002154555.1 Streptomyces murinus | reverse complement strand
CCACCCGCCCGCTGCCCCGCACAGAGGCATGCGCCGCGATCGCCCGCGCCCGCTCGGCCGGACACCCCGGGAACAACCTGAGGATCTCCGCCGCGAACGACGCCGCGAACCGCTCGTCCTCCACCCCCCTGCGCCGCGCGTCCCGCGCCCGCCGCCGACGCCGAGCCTCCGCATCCGCCAGACACCGCTTCTCGGCACGGACCAGCGCCGCCTCCTCCACGAGCACACCCTGCCGCTCGTACCGGCCCTTACGCCGGTTGAACCGCACCACCACCGCCGACAACACGCTCTCCTCCCGCGATCTGCGGGTCAGCGCCGTGTCACCGCGCGGAAGAAGGACCAGGTGACCGAGATCCGCGCAGTTCAGGCAGCGGGGAGCGCCGTTCTCCAGGACCAGGAGGGACAACGGCCCGCGCCGGCAGGCGGAGCAGCGCTGATGCTTGAGGGGCTGGACGACGACAAGACCGTGGGTGAGGTGGGGAGTTGAGGGGATTCCCATGGTTCCTTTCTTCCCCGTCGGTGGCGCCGGCTCCCGTTCGGGTTCATCGCACTTCGTCTGCGTGGACGCGGCAGTCAGGTGCCGAGGCAAGGCCGGACGACAGCGTGCTGGAGGGGACTGCGGATGAGCGACACCGTCGACATCAGCGCCGTCCGATATCTCGGAGGGAACCGTAGAACGCGTTCAGATGATCCTGCCCGTGCAGCCCCGCAGG
>NZ_MUNF01000870.1 GCF_002154555.1 Streptomyces murinus | reverse complement strand
CTTGTCGTCGGGCCCCTCAGGGGTGAACGCCTCGACGTCCCAGCGGTCGGTGGGGATGGGGCGGATTCCACTGCGGCCCTCGCGCAGAAAGGCGTCGAACTCGTCGGGCGAGCCGCTGCCGCCGGGGAACCGCAGACCGATTCCGACGATCGCTACCGGCTCGGGCGCCTGCGCTGATTCCGTACGCGGCATGGAACGACTCCTCAAACTTCCTGGACGGCCTGGGTCAGGTGGTCGACGAGGTGGGTGATGGTCGGCTCGTTGAAGAGCACGTTGACGTTGATCGACAGATCCAGGAGCTGTTCCAGGCTCTGGCGTATCTCGGTCAGGCGCAGCGAGGTGAGCCCGAGGTCGAAGTAGGAGACGTCGACGGGGAGGTCCTCGGAATCGTCCATGAGAAGAACGACCTTGAATTTCTTGAGGACGATTGTCTCGATTTCCTCGGTCAGTTCACTGCGCGGCAGATCACGTAGCCGCTGGATGGTGCTGTCGACGGGTGACATGCGCCTCATGCAAGCAGCGGCGGCTGACGCCCCACTGACGGCCGGGGTGGGGCGGGTTGGCTGGATCAGTCGGGTGTCAGCGCCGGATCAGATTCCGCTGTCACGCTCGCATTGCTTCAAGAAATCCACACGCCATATCCGAAAGGCTGAAGATGCTTCGCGAAGCCGCGCAGGAGGAGAGTGCTGAGGCACCTTCCGGATTGAAGAGTTACGACCTCTACATCGCGGGCAAGGACGTCGCCGGCGACGGCTGGGTGTACACCGTCAGCGGGCGTTCGCTGCTGGAAGACGTGTTCACCAGCGTGAGCCTGAAGCGCTCCCTCGAACAGGACCCGGAGTCCG
>NZ_MUNF01000869.1 GCF_002154555.1 Streptomyces murinus | reverse complement strand
GCCACCGGCTGGGCCGCCCCCCAGCCCGCGGCCACCGTCTCCCACACCGTCACCCCGGCCGGCATGTGCGACCTCGGCCACTGCATGCCCGAGGAGAAGTAACCGAACCCGCCCGGGCCCCCGGCACCCCGGCGTCAACCCGCCCGGCCCCACCGGTGAGCCACCTCACCGGCGGGGCCGGCCGCGCTGGCGCACCATGCCCCCATGCCTTCGTGCCCGCGTGTCCATCGCGTCGTAGCCACCACCTCGGCCATTCCCCTCCCCGAGATGGCTGGATCGGCACGGCCGGTGGGCACTTGCCGCCAAAGCCACGCCACGCGTCCGTGGCAGGTGACATCATCTGCGGTACTCACCGCGGCCGGCCCGCCCGCCGCACGCCCGCGGTGAAAGGGCTGGGCGCAAACGCCGAGGGGGAGCCCGGCTCACCCCGAGGCAGGCAGATGACGGCCCTCCTTGTCCATGCATGACTTGGGGCTGTTCATGACCTGGTACCACCACGGCTGGCTCGCCGAGTACGCGTTACCGGCCGCCGCCGGCGCCGGCCTCGCGTGGATCGGCCTGGCCCGCCACGCGGTGGGCAAGGGCCGGCTGCTGGGCAGCCGGCGGTCCGCCGGGCTGACCCTCCTGATCCTCACCCTGACCGGCGCGGTCGGGATCGTCGCCGCGATGGCGCTGCCCCACCTGGCGAAGCTGCCGCCGCTCACCGCGGGCCTGGCCACCGGCGCCACGGCCATGCCGCGCAGGAAGCAGGACGACACGAGCCAGCCCTACGTCAAGTTCATGACCCTCGGCATCGCCTGGTTCCGGGAGCGGCTCGAATACCGGATGCATCTCGACGCCTGCCGCTGGTGCGACCGCTTCCTGGACGGCTTCGAGAAGTCGACGCAGCTCCGTGTCTTCATGTACGACCTGAGGAACTACCTGCTGGACCGGCATCCCACGCTCACCAAGACGGTCAACCAACTCTTCGACGCGGCGGACGAGGCCATGGTCTACGCCCTCGATGTGCAGACCAGGACCGACGAGGCCCGCCGTGACGCCCGCTCACCCTGGATGCGCGAGCCGACCGCCGACGAGACCTACCTCTGCCGCAGCGCTCTCGGCGAGGCCCGCAACCGCTGCGGAGACCTGTTGCTGCACGCCTATGTACACGGCCGCCGGACGGAACAGCCCGAACTCGAGTCCCTGCGGACCAAGGCACTGTCCGACGACGCCTTCCACAGCTCACCCGTGCCCCGGCCACGGCTCGGCTTCCGCCGCAACCGGGTCTAGCCGACCCGACGGGCGGCCACATCTCTCCCACGCAGCGGCACGGGCTCGCCGCTGTGCGCGGACACTGCCTCCGCGGCCTGGGCGCCGCGGGGAGAAAATCTGATCTCCACATCGGCATCCAGCGCCTCCGCCAGTGATGCCAACGTCCGTACGGTCAGGTTGGCATCGCCCGACATGATCTGACTGACCCGGCCGGGACTCACCCCCATCGCCTTGGCAAGGTCCGACCGCGACTTCCCCAGCCCCGCCAGCAACCCCGCGAGCGACGCGGTCGCCTGCCGCGCCAACTGGGCACCGGCCGACTCGGCGCTGCCCTCGCTCCGACCGAAGAAGCTCATGGAACGACCCCCAACTGGCTTCGCCACAACGGTTGTTGTGGTGTCTCCAGAATGCCACCTTTAGGTCTGACTAAACACTCACTTCCAGTGGAAACCCTGCCACCGAGACCCCGTCAGGTACTGTCACAACGCCTCTGACCTGCCAATACTCGCCCAGGAGCCAGCAGGTACACGACCGCTTCGGCACAACTCCAATGGGCTACAAGGCGACTTCGGTCGGGCTACGACGCGTCGGTCGACATCGGACCGACGTCCAGGTCCTCGTCGCCACCGTCGGACCTGAGACCTTCCTCACACATCCGCGGCGCGCGGGAAAAGAAGAAGGGCGGCATCGCCATCGCGATGCCGCCCATTCCCTCTGTGCGCGAGGGGGGAGTTGAACCCCCACGCCCTTTCGGGCACTGGAACCTGAATCCAGCGCGTCTGCCTATTCCGCCACCCGCGCATTGGGTGTGTCTTCCGGCTTCTGCCCTTTCGGGCTGGCCCCTTCCGACATGCAGAACATTAGCACGTCGTACGGGGTGGGTTCACATCCCTTTCCCAGGGCCCCTGACCAGCCCGTCCACGGCCGGCCGCCCGCACCGATCGACCCCGGCTCGCCCCGTCGGGCAGGGTGCCGCCGACCGGGCGCCCTCCACACGCCCCACCCGCACGCGGTCCGCACGCCCCTCTCCGGCCG
>NZ_MUNF01000087.1 GCF_002154555.1 Streptomyces murinus | reverse complement strand
GCCGTCGTCGGCCACGGTGACTCCCGTACCCGGGCGGCCTTGGCCCGTCATCCCCGGCTGGACACTCGGGCCTTGGCCCGACTGGCGGCGATCGATGACGGCCACGTCGTCGCGGCCGTCTATCGCAACCCGCGCACCACCCAGTCCCTGCGCCGCACGATCGTGCGGCGGCTCGACACCGTGCCCCTGGACGAGGCGTTGCGCGCCGAGCTGACGGTGCCGCACGACCAGGTTCCGCGCACCTGGCTCGCCCCACTGCTCGGCTCGGGCGACCCGAGGCTCGTGGTACCGGCGTTGAGGTGTGAAGTGCGCCAAGTCGCACAGCAATACGCTCTGTTGAGGGTCTGGGAGCGGTCCGGGCCGGGTGCCGTGCGGGCCGTGCTCGACGATCCGGCCGCGACTCCCTGGCTCAGCCGGGCCGTGGTGGATGCGGTCGTCGCAGCCCTGGCCGCCCCGGACGACGGGCTACGGCGACTGCGCGCGCAGGGCGAGCCGTACGAGGACCCCGCCCGGCTGCCCGCGCTGCTCGCCACCACGCGGGGTACCAGCACTCTGCGCCATCTCCTGTCCGAACCGTACGTCCATGATCTCGACGCCCTCGCCGCGGCCCATGCCGTGACCCCGTTCATGCCCAAGGCCTGCGAGGAGTTGGCCCGTCACGAGGCGGCGAGCGACACGCAGCGCCGGGCGTTCCGGCTGAGCGTCCTCAATGAGCCGTGGCCGACCGGGGGCCGTCGTGCCGGGAACACCACCCCGCCCGCACTGCGGCTCGCGCAGGAGGAACTGGACGAGGGCGCGGCCGTCTGGGCGGAGGGCATGGTGGCGGCGGGGCTCCTCGACCCGGTCGAGCTGATCGGGACCGCGCGTCCCGCCGCCCATGCCCTGGCGGCGCTCGCTCGCCTCGCCGAACGGGATCTGCTGAGCACGGCGGCGGTCGCCGAACTGCGCGCGTCGGCGGATACGCATCTGGGCGAACGAGGGGCGGCCTGGGCGGCGTTCGACGTCCTGCTGCCCCAACACGGGGGCACGATCGCGGAGTTGATAGCCGAGGCAGGCAGAGCCACGGCTGGGGCCGCCGCCGCGCCCGAACCGCCGGCCGCCGAGCCCGTGACACCCGCCCCGGCACCCGCTTCCCGAAGAGCCCTCCGCCGGATCGACCGTGTGCACGCGCTGGCCGCGCTCGACCTGCTGTACTCCCTCGCCCCGAACGACGCGCCTCGGCCGAGGGATCCCGAGGTGCTGCGCGCGCTCACCGAGTACGAGCCCGCGACCGCGCCCGGCCTCGCCGTCCCCCGCTGGTTCGCCGCCGCCTGCGCTCTCCATGGCATCCCCGTGCCCGAAAACAGCCTGGCGCCCAGCCTCGCACAGGTGCGTGCGCAACTCCCCGAGACGTACGGGTCCGGCGCACAGCACACCGAACGCGCCTATGCGCAGGGCGTGTTGCCCGCCGAGGAACTGCTCACCCTGCTGCCCGCACACCGCCTGCTCCTGCTGCCCTACGACTGGCGGCGACTCGCGTTCGCCGAGGCATGGCGGGGCGCGCTCGCCCGCCGGCTGCGCGCCGAACTCGGCACCGACCCCGACGCCTGGCTCCGCCTGGCCGCGACCGTGACGGCGTCCGAAGCCGCCTCGGAGGGGCTGACCTGGGCCGAGTTGGTGGAGCGCGCACGGTCCGCAGCCGTCCCCGCGGTGAGCGCGGGGACGTCCATCGGCGGCAGCACCAGGCCGGGCACCCCCGACGAGGCGATCGGGCTGTTGGAGCACGGTGACCATCTGTGGGCCTGGCCGGAGGGCACCCTGCTCTGCCTCGCCGACGCGGAGGTGGTCGACGCCGTCCTGCCCCGGCTCGGACCCGACGGGCCCTGGCTGCTCGCCGCGTACCTGCTGCGCTACGACCGTACGCCGCGCGTCGCCCTCGACCGGCTGCTCGCGGGCCGCGACCGGGAGGCGCTGCGTGTCCTCGCCGCCCAGTCCCGCTGGATGGAGCGGAGCGGCGGGGTAGAGCGCCTGGTGGACCTCGATGATCCCGAGGTCGACCTCGTGCTGTTGCGGCATTGGATCCCCCGGCCCGCCGTCCACCGGATCGTGGCCCGGTCGCGGCCCGGCGCCGGGCGGCCGTCCCTCGGCGCCCGGGTGCTGGCCGACTGGCGTGCCGGGGGCGCCGCCTGGCCGGCCGGCGGCTCGATGTGGCTGTGTTCCGCCGAGCTCGACCTCGTGGAGGAACTGCTGGAAAGAGAGGGGCCGCGGCTCGGGCTCGGGCATCAACTGCTGGGCTGTCTGCGCGTGTTCGAGTACGGCGGTGCTGGCCGGCTGGCGCGGCTCGTGGGGCGGAGCGCGCTGGGGCCCTCCGCCGCCACCGTCTGTGTGAAGGCCCTGGCGTGCGCCGACCCCGCCGGTGTGATCCGTGCCCGGCTCGACCGCGAGGTCGCGCCGGACAAGCTCGTCCGGAAGCTGCGGCGTGCCCGGAGCGCCCCGCGCGCACGTGACCTCCTGGCCTCCCTGCCGCCGGGCGAGCCCGTGGACTGGGCCGCGCTCGAAGCCGCCCACGCCCAGGAACCGCTCCCGTACTGGCAGGACATCGTCCGGCTGGACGGCGTCCCTGAGGAGGTACGGCTGCGGTATGCGGCGTTGCTGCCCGAGCCGGGCCCCGACGGCCTGCGCGGCGGCGCGCGGCTCACCCGGGAGCGGGCCCGGTACGGTCTGGGCGGCCATTTTCACTGCGCGCCGTCCACCCAGTTGGACGGGCTGCTCACGGCGGGCCTCCTCGACGCCGCGGACCTGGTGCGCCTCGCGGCACCGGCCGCGCTGCTGCTCGCCTACCTGGGCAGCGCCGCGCGGCGCACGGACGCACCGCCGGATGCCGCCGAGGCCCGTACCGTCCTCGCGGACCTCGTGCGCTGCGGACTCGGTACGGATCCGGCGGCCTGGCACCGGGTCGCCGCGCGGCTGACCGGCCTCGACCCCGAGTGGGATCCGGGCTCGACGGTGGAGGCGCTGCTCGCCGGCTGACAGTGCTTCGCCGGATCCGGCCTGGGTTCGGCCTCTGGCCGGGGAGCCGACCGCAGGTGGTGGGGACACCGGCCGACCACGGTGACTTACGGGCGGGGACGGGAATGGTGCGGAACACGCCGGTGCCCCTCCGTGAAGGGCGAATGTCCGCTTCGTAGCATGATCCGGTGATCACGTCCGGTGGGCAGTGCCCCCAGCAGCGGCGTTCGCGGCGCGGGTCGGTACGGCGCCGTCTGCTCGCGATCTGCGCGCTCGGGGCCGGTGTGGTGGTCGTCGCGGGGTGTGCGTTCCATGGTGGCGGGTCCGGGAATTCGGGCTCCCCCGGTGCTGCCCGGACCTCCGTGCCGAGGGCCGGGTCCACGGCGTCCGGTGCGCCGGCGGCACCGCTCCCCCAGGGCAACGTGCGGATCGCCGCCGTGGGGGACGTCGTCATGGGCACGCTGCCGGACAGCCTGCCGCCGGACGACGGTGCGTCGTTCTTCGACCCGGTCGACGACCTGCTCACCGGGGATGTGGTGCTCGGGAACCTGGAGGGCACGCTCGCCACCGGCGGCTCCAGCAAGTGCGCGTACATCGAGGGCTCGAACTGCTTCGCTTTCCACGCCCCGCCGTCCTACGCCCACTGGCTCAAGCAGGCCGGATTCACGGTCATGAACACGGCCAACAACCACATCGACGACTTCGGCGCACAGGGGCGGCGCGAGACGTTCGACGCGCTGCTTTCCGCGAACGTGCGCTACACCGGGCGGCTCGGCCAGATCACCCTCCAGCGGGTGCACGGCATCCGGGTGGCGCTGATCGGGTTCGCCCCCGACCGAGGGGCGAACGACCTGACGGACATCCCCGCCGCGCAACGGCTCACCGCTCGCGCCGCGAAGATGGCGGATGTCGTGATCGTCACGATGCACGCCGGCGCGGAGGGCTCGGACCGCACCCACGTGGAACCCGGTACCGAGTACTTCCTCGGCGAGGACCGGGGCGACAGCTACCGGTTCAGCCATGCCGTGATCGACGCCGGGGCCGACCTCGTGGTGGGCAGCGGCCCGCATGTGATGCGGGGCATGGAGTTCTACAAGGGACGGCTGATCGCCTACAGCCTGGGCAACTTCACCGGCTACAAGGTCCTCGGCCTCGGCGGCACCCTCTCGACCAGCGGTGTGCTCCAGGTCGCCCTCCGCGCCGACGGCACCTACGTGTCCGGGAACCTGCGCCCGACCCGGATCGTGCCGCCCGGCACACCGGAGCCGGGCGGCGAGGCGATCGACCTCGTCTCCGGCGTGTCGGAGGACGACTTCGGCGCGCAGGCCGCCCGTATCTCGGCGCAGGGGACGATCCGCCGACCGTAAGCCGTGCACGGCCCGGCCCGGGTCACTCTCCTGCCCCAGGTGAGTCATCAACGCGGTCGGCGGGGGTAGGCGAGGGGCTCCCACTCGTTCGCAGGAAAGTGGTGCCACTGTCATGGCCGAGACCCAGGACGTCGTCGAGCTCATCCTCCAGGACCACCGGCGCATGGAGGATCTGTTCCATCTGATGCGCAGCGTCGAGGCCGACCGGGCGGCCGCGCTCCGGGAGTTCGCGGCTCTGCTGATCGCCCACGCGCAGGCCGAGGAGGCCGAGGTCTATCCCGCGCTGAAGCGGTACAAGCGCATCGACGACGAAGAGGTGGAGCACGGCGAGCACGAGCACGACGAGGGCAACCGGGCTCTGCTGGACCTCCTTCAGGTGGCGGAGGTCGGCTCCGAGGAGTGGGACGCCAAGCTGGAGGCGCTGGTCGAGGCCGTCAACCACCACACCGACGAGGAGGAGCGCACCATCCTCAACGGCGCGCGCGAGAACGTGGCGATGCAGCGGCGCGAGGAGCTGGGAGCGGCGTTCCGGGAAGAGCGCGGGCGCCAGCTGAAGGACGGCTGCGGCTCGGTCGACCACGTGCGCCGCGTCGTCCACGCCTGACCGCAGGTCGTACCGTTCCGGTTCCTCAGGGCGTGCCGTCCGGTGGTTCCTCGTGCCGGGGCTCGGGGGGCCGCTCGAAACGCACGCTGACCTTCTGGAACCCCTTGAACGCCTCGGTGGCGGCGTACGAGCGGTAGGCGCGGCGGTCCGCCGCGCTCAGCCGCACCCGGTCCGTGAACGGCGTCAGCAGGCTGCGGGGCCACAGGCGCATCACCCGTACGGCACCGGCCTCGGCCGCCGCGATGAAGATCAGGGCCCCGACGTAGAGCCAGGCGAGCAGGCCCAGGACGATGCCGAACATGCCGTAGGTGGCGGTGGCCCCGCGCAGCACATGGCTGACGTAGTAGGAACCCACCCACTGGAGCGCCTGCCATGCGAGGGCGCCGCCCAGCGCCACTCCGGCGAGTCGGCGCAGGGGCAGTGTGCGCTGTGTCAGCAGCCGGTAGCTCAGAAGCAGCAGCAGGGTGTTCAGGCACACGGATCCCGCGCTCGCGGCGATCCAGCTTCCGCCCCTCAGCCGCACGCCGAACAGCTGGATCTGCGAGGCCGCCACCGACAGCAGGGTGGCCGCGCACAGTCCGACCGCGAGGAGCAGCAGGAACACCAGCCCCTTCAGCCGTGAGCGGAGCGGATCCGGACGGGCGTGCCGGGGAACGGCCCAGATCTTGTTGAGGGCGTACTGCGCGGCCTGGGCGACACCGAGCGAGCCGTAGATGCTGGCCACGATGCCCGCGGCGAGGGCGATGCCGCTGCCGTGGAAGGAGTGGATGTTGTGCCCGAGCTGGTCGCCGATCACGGGGAACTGGCTCAGTGCCGAGTCCATGACACGTTGTTGTACAGCCGGATCGCCGCTGAGGAAGGTGCTGAGGACGGCGACGAGGATCAGGAGCAGCGGGAAGAGCGAGAGGAAGCCGTAGTAGGCGAGCAGGGCCGCGAGGTACACGGCCTGGTCGTCGTAGAACTTGTAGACGACGGCGAGCGGCAGACCCACCCAGTGGTGGCGTCGTTGGAAGCCGTCGACGCGCTCAAGGAATGTCATGGCCTGACAGCGGCTGCATGGGAACCACCTCAGTGTCAGGAGTCTCCCTCCGTCCGGCCCCGAAACGGGTCTGCGGCGGCTCCGTCTCCCTCTTTCGTCATGGGCCTGGGAGGAAGTGGGGACCTTTGGTCCCGCATATGCCGCCGGAAGCGGGATATGCGGAAGCATGTGAGAGCCCCGCTCAGGGGGCGCGCAGTGGAACGGAAGGAACATCCTCGTGGGCATCATCGCCTGGATCCTGATCGGCCTCATCGCGGGCGCCATCGCGAAGGCACTGACCCCCGGCAAGGACCCGGGCGGCTGCCTGGTGACCATGCTGATCGGCATCGTGGGCGGGCTGCTGGGCGGCTGGCTGGGCAAGGTGATCTTCGGCGTCCACTCGATCAACGGCTTCTTCAGCCTCTCCACCTGGATCGCCGCGATCGTGGGGTCCGTGATCGTGCTGCTGCTCTACCGGGCGGTGACAGGGCGCTCGCGCTGACGTCGTACGAAGCTGACGTCGTACGAAAGAGGCGGCTCCCCGTGGGGGGCCGCCTCTTTCGCGACCATCAGCATGCCTACGACGCCCAGGCACCTCCCCACCCGCCCAATCGGTCAGCCGGGGTCCGTGCAACCGAACAGGCCGGCGTGCCCCGGGGGCAGCTGGGTGAGCAGCCGGCGCAGCAGTGCGTGGTCCGCGGCGTCGGCGAGGGTGGGCAGTACGGCGTCGATCTCGCGCCGGGCCTCGGCCACGTCCTCGTTGCCGTGGTCGGCGACGGCCCGGACGAACGACGCCGGTGACAGCGGTTCGCCGGCCGGCTCGGCCGCGGTCAGCAGGGGTCCGCAGCCTTCGGGGAGCAGGGCGGCCAGGTCCGTGCGGTCGTCGCCCACCAGATGGGCGCCGAGGACCTCCAGCACGTTCCGTACAGCTCTGGCTCCCTGCTGCGGTCTGTCGTAGCGTGCGCGTTCGGTGACCTGGGTGATGAAGGTGTCCAGGCTCCATTCCATGGCGGCTCCTTTCGTAGGTCCCTCCCCCGCGGCGGTCCGGGGCGTCCTGCCGGTCGGGCGGGGCGCATCGGCGTCACACGGGGACGGCGGTCCGCACCATGCGGTGCACATGGGCGACGCTGCCGCAGCGCGCCGTCAGCAGGTCGGCTTTCGTCCGGGCGTAACCGGCGCCGAGTTCCTCCCGGCAGCGCCGACTGAGGCTCTCCCGCACCTTGTTGACCAGCGTGCGCTCCTCCTCGTCGGTGTGGCGGGCCATGGCGGAGGCCAACTGCTGGAGCCGCCAGTCCCATTCGGCCGAGCCGGTCTTCCGCACCCGCAGCAGTGCGTAGAGGACCTTGACGGTTTCCAGGTGTGCGTTCTCGATGTGCTCGACGGTGTCCGCGTCCTCGAAGGACACGAGGACGGGGTGCACCGAGGCCCGCTCGGCCTCGCCGTGGGCATCATCAGGTGCGCGAAGTCATGGAGTGCGGTCTGGCGATCGGCCTCCGTGCTGCGCATGAGGCGGAGCAGGTCTTCCATCGTCCGGTGATCCTCGAGGATCATCTCGACGACATCCCGAGTCGGTGTCATGCGATGCGCCTCCCAACTGGAGTGGCTTTCACCTCCCGCTACCCGCGCACATGCCAGAGATTCCCCGATATGACCCGTTTGCCCAGTTCTCCCAGGTCAAGCGAGGTACAGGAGCGCGACAAGCGTCGACGTGCCACCCAACGAGGCTGACACGGAAGGCAGATGACGGAACATCAGATCTCCAGTGGCAAGACCCCCCGGCCCCGAAGGAGTCACGCCCCGCGTGCCGCCCCCGTGCTCTCCCGTTCGATCAGCCGGGGTACCGGCACCCTGACCGTCCTGGCCGGGCCGCCGTCGAGCAGTGCGGTCAGTTCGCGGGCCGCGGTGCGGCCGAACTCCATGGTGTCCCGGGACAGGGCCGACAGCCATGGCCTGACCATGCGGCACAGGGCCGAGTCCTCCCAGGCCACCACCGACACATCTGCCGGTACGGAGAAGCCGAGTTCGGTGGCGGTGGCGACGCCCGCGAGGGCCATGACGTCATTGTCGTAGATCAGGGCGGTCGGCGGAGCGGCCGAGTCCAGGACGCGGCGGGTGACGGCGGCACCCTCCGCGTCCGAGTAGTCGGTGGTGATCGACTCCACTCCGGTCAGCCCGCGCCGCCCGGCCTCGGCCCGCAGGGTCCGGATCCGCCGCTCGGTGTGGGCGAGGCCGGACAGCCCGGCGATGTGCACGATCCGCCGGTGGCCGAGGGCGTACAGACCGTCCACCACCGATGCCATGGCGCCCGCGTCGTCGGCCCACACCGTGGACAGCCCGGAGTGCCGCTCGTCCGGCGCCCCGCCGATCACCACGGCGGGCAGGCCGAGTTCGTCGAGCAGGTCCGGGCGCGGGTCGTCGGTGCGCGGGTCCACCACCAGGACGCCGTCCACCCGGTGCTCGGCCCACCATCTGCGGTAGACCGCGCACTCGTCCGGCACGTCCTCCACCACCTGGAACAGCAAGCCCAGGTGACGTTCCGCCAGCACTTCCTGGATGCCGGAGACGAGTTGGAGGAAGAAGGAGTCGACGCCGAGGGTGTCCGCGGGCCGGGCCAGCACCAGGCCGACCGTGGCCGCGCCCTCGCCCGACAGTGCGCGGGCCGCCGTACTGGGCCGCCAGCCCAGTTGCTCGGCGACCCGGCGCACCCGCTCGCGGGTGACCTCGGAGACGCCGGGCCTGCCGTTGAGGGCGAAGGAGACGGCGCTCTCCGAGACACCGGCGCGGCGCGCGATGTCCTTCATCGTCGGCCGGCGCGCCGGGGACCGCTTGGCCGGCATGTTCGCCTCTTTTCTCGGCAGTGATCGCTAAAGCGCTTGAGTGGCAGCAGCCTAAAGCGCTTTAGTACGGCTGACAAGTCCCGCTTGGCACCGCTCTGACCTGTACTAATGTCCCGTTCTCGACTTTAGCGACTCCAAATCCATTGACTTTCCCCGAAGACGGCGTGCATGGTCCTTTCCGAAACCAGCCGCAGACGCCGCAAGGGAGCAGTGTCACCGTGCCCATATCCCGCAGAGCACTCGCCGCCGCCGTCACCGCCCTCGTCCTGCCGCTGAGCGCCTGCGGCTCCGGCGGTGGTGGCGGCGGCTCGACGGACGCCTCCGGCAAGGTCGAGGGCGACATCACCTTCCAGACCTGGAACCTGCGCGCCAACTTCAAGGACTACTTCGACGGTCTGATCGGCGACTTCGAGAAGAAGTACCCGGGCACCCACGTCAAGTGGGTCGACCAGCCCGCGGAGGGCTATGCCGACAAGATCAGCGCGGACGCGGCCGGCGGCACCCTGCCCGACGTCGTCAACGTCTCCCCCGATCTGGTCGCACCGCTCGCCAAGGCGGGCCTGGCCATGGATCTCGACAAGGCCGCCGGGAAGTACAAGGGCGAGTACCTGCCCGGTGCCTGGGCCAGCCACCAGGTTCCCGGCATGAGCGGCACGTACGCCTTCCCCTGGTATCTGAACACCGGCCCGATGTTCTACAACAAGGCCCTGTTCAAGAAGGCCGGACTGGACCCGGAGCAGCCGCCGAAGACGTACGACCAGCTCTTCACCGACGCGGTGCGGATGGCGCGGACGTCGGGCGGCAAGGTGGCCACCCTCGCCAACATCCCCACCATCGAGGACTTCGGCCGCTACGGCGCCTCCCTGATGGACAAGGACGGCACCGGCTTCACCTTCAATGACGCCAAGGGTGTCGAACTCCTCACCAAGTACAAGGAGTTGTACGACGCCAAGGGTCTGGACGCGCAGGCGCTGAACGCGACGCCGGAGTCGGCCGGGAAGGAGTTCCTGACGCAGGCCGTCGCCATGAACCCCGGCAGCGCGCTGGACCTGGACAACTTCAAGAAGCAGGCGCCGAGCCTGTACAAGAACATCGGCATCACCGACCAGATCACCAACACCGGCCACGTCAACATGTATGTGATGGGCGTGATGGTGAACTCCCGGACGAAGCACACGCCCGCGGCCGTCGCCTTCGCCCACTACGTGACCGACGCCGAGCATCAGATGTCCTTCGCCAAGAAGGTCGCCATCTTCCCGTCCACCGCCGGCTCCCTGGACGACCCGTACTTCACCAAGGAGGACGGCACCGACGAGACCCGGGTGCGCATCGCCGCCGCCAAGTCGCTGAAGAACGCGGTCAATTACACGCCCGTGCTGTTCAGCGACCAGATGAAGACCGCGCTGCGCAACGAGGTCGGCAAGGCACTCCAGGGCAAGCAGAGCCCCAAGGCGGCGCTTGACAACGCTGTCACGGCGTGTGACCGGCTTCTGAAGCAGCAGGGATAGCGCACCATGGCCACCTCGACCGTCTCCCGGACGCGCCCGTCGCGTCCGGCGCGGCGCCCCGAGCGGCGCCCGGCGATCCGGATACGGCGCCAACTGTCCACCAGTCCCTGGCTGTTCGCCGCCCCGGGGCTGCTGATCACCGGCGTGTTCATCCTCTATCCGTTCGTCTCCACGGTGTTCAACGCCTTCACCGACCGCCGCACCCTGATCCCGGGGCAGTTCGTCGGCCTCGCCAACTTCCGCGAGCTGCTGCACGACGACATGTTCTGGATCGGCCTGCGCAACAGCGCGTTGTACGTCGTCGGCGTCGTCCCGGCGCTGGTGCTGCTGCCGCTGCTGCTCGCCCTGCTGGTGCAGAAGAACATCCCCGGCATCACCTTCTTCCGGTCCGCCTTCTACACCCCGGTCGTCGCCTCGATCGTGGTGGTGGGCCTGATCTGGGTGTGGCTGCTGGACGAGCGCGGACTGGTGAACTCGCTCCTGGAGACGATCGGGGTGGGCAAGGTCGGCTTCCTCAGCGACCAGTGGCTGCTCCTGCTCAGCGCGATGGCCGTCACGGTCTGGAAGGGCCTCGGCTACTACATGATCATCTATCTGGCCGCGCTCGCCAATGTGCCGCGCGAGCTGCACGAGGCCGCCGCCGTGGACGGCGCGGGCCCGGTCCGCCGCTTCTTCACCGTGACCGTGCCGGCCATCCGCTCCACCATGGTCCTGGTCGCCGCGCTCTCCTCGGTCTCCGCCTTCAAGGTGTTCTCCGAGGTGTATCTGCTGGCCTCGCCGAGCGGCGGTCCGGCGGGCGAGGACACCACCCTGGTGATGCTCGTCCAGCGCACCGGCACCGGGCTGACCGGCCGGGTGGGTTACGCCTCCGCGATCTCCCTGGTCGTCTTCGCCGTCACCGTCGTCCTGATGCTGCTCGTCCTGCGCGCCGACCGGAGGGAGGACGCGTGAGCGTCGCCGAGAAGGCACCGGAGACCGGCAGGCGCCCGGCCCGTGCCCGCGCACCCCGCTTCACCGACGAGCACGGCCGCCGCGTCCGGGTGTGGGAGCTGGTCCTGCGCTATGTGCTGCTGATCGCCGTACTCGCCCTGACCGTCGGCCCGTTCGTGTGGCAGCTGTCCACCTCGTTCAAGGGCCCCACCGAGGACATCTTCAGCTCCCCGCCGAAGTTCCTGCCCAGCCACCCCACCCTGCACAACTACGAGCGGGTGTCCGAGACCATCCCCGTCTGGGACTACACGCTCAACTCCCTGAAGGTCGCCGCCGCCAACGTGGTCACCAACTGCGTCGGCTCCGCGCTCGCCGGATACGCCCTGGCCCGGCTGCGCTACCGGGGCCGCCGGGTGGCCGCCCTGGTCTTCGTCCTCGCGATGCTCGTGCCCGCGGAAGGCATCATCATCGCCCAGTTCACGACCATGCGGGAACTCGGCCTGAACAACACGCTCATCGGCGTCGTCCTGCCCGGCTCCATCGGCGCGATGAACGTCCTGCTGATGCGCAACGCCTTCCTCAATCTGCCCTACGAGATCGAGGAGGCCGCCTACGTGGACGGTGCCAACGTGTGGCAGCGGTTCCTGCGGATCGCGCTGCCCTCGGTCAAGGGCACCCTCGCCGTGGTGGCGATCTTCGCCTTCATGGGCGCCTGGGACGACTTCCTGTGGCCGCTCATCGTGCTCAGCGACCCCTCCAGGTTCACCCTGACCATCGGCCTCAACTACCTCCACGGCACCTTCGCCAACGACGAACGGCTCGTCGCCGCCGGCACGATCATCGCCGTGGCACCGCTGATCGCCCTCTTCGCCTGCCTCCAGCGCTACTTCTTCCGCGGGGTCGGCGAGGGCGCGGTCAAGGGCTGATCCCGGGCCCCCTTCCGACCCCACTTCCGCAAGGACCCCCGTATGCCTGCTGCCGTGCGCTTCGGCGTCAACTACACCCCGAGCCAAGGGTGGTTCCACCACTGGCTCGACTTCGACCTCGACGCCGTACGCGCCGATCTGGACTCCGTCGCCGCGCTCGGCCTCGACCACATCCGGGTCTTCCCGCTGTGGCCGTACTTCCAGCCCGACCGCGCGCTGATCCGCCCGCGCGCCGTCGAGGATCTGGTGCGACTGGTCGACGCCGCCGCCGAACGCGGGCTCGACGTCAATGTGGACGGCCTGCAAGGACACCTGTCCAGCTTCGACTTCCTGCCCGCGTGGACCCGCACCTGGCACCGCCGCAACCTCTTCACCGACCCCGAGGTGCTGGACGGCCAGGCCGCCTATCTGCGCACCCTCGCCGCCGCGCTCGCCGACCGGCCGAACTTCCTCGGCATGACCCTCGGCAACGAGGTCAACCAGTTCTCCGCCGGCCCCCACCCCGACCCCGACCGGGCCACCGCCGACCAGATCGACGCCTGGCTCGAACGCATGCTCGCGGCCTGCGAGAAGGGCGCACCCGGGAAGCTGCATCTGCACGCCGAGTACGACGCCACCTGGTACCAGGACGACATGCCCTTCACCCCGGCCCAGGCGGCCCGGCGCGGCGCCCTCACCGCCGTCCACTCCTGGGTCTTCAACGGGACCGCCCAGCGGTACGGCCGTACCTCCGTGGCCGCCGAGCACCACGCCGCGTATCTGATCGAGCTGAGCAAGGCCTGGGCCGAGGAACCGCACCGGCCCGTCTGGCTCCAGGAGGTCGGCGCCCCGGCCCCCCTCGTCCCCGCCGAGCACGCCGCCGCCTTCACCGAGGCCACCGTCGCCAGCGCGCTGGACTGCCCCGATCTGTGGGGCATCACCTGGTGGTGCTCCCACGACGTCTCCCGCGACCTCGCCGACTTCCCCGAACTCGAGTACAGCCTCGGCCTGTTGACCAACGACCGCCGCCCCAAGGACCTCGCCCGCGCGCTGTCCCGCGCGGCCCGCGAACACAGCTACGCACCCGCTCCGCGCACCACCGCCCTCACCGTGCCCGCCGACCCGGCCACCCGCTCCCGCTGCGCCCCCGGCGGCGATGTCTTCGAGGCGTTCTTCCGGCTGACCGCCGACGGCGCCCGCCCCACCACCGTCCTCGACACCCGGGCGGCCGACCAGGACCATCTGGCCGCCCGCGCCCTCACCGAAGTCGTCACACCCGACCAGGTACTCCGCACCCCCCGAGGAGGCACCCGCTCGTGAACCCCACCAGACGCACCGTCCTGCTCGCCGGCGCCGCCGCCGCGTTCCTGCACGCGCTGCCCACCGGTACCGCCCAGGCCGCCCCGAAGGCGACGGCCGCGCTCCAGCCGTACGCCTCCTACTGGTACCCGGACTCCCTGCCCTCCGGCAGCCCAGGGCCCGGCATCACCTGGCGCAGTCTGAAGAGCTGGCGTGCCGCCACCGACGCCGATCTCCCCTTCAACGCCGCCTCCGTCCCGCTCGCGCCCCGCTTCACCCCGACCCCGGTGAACACCACCGCCCGCGCCGGACAGGCCCGCGTCCAGTCCCTGGTCTCGTTCGGGCCCACCTCGTCCAACCCGTCCCAGGGCTCGACCACCGCCGACTACTACGCCCTCACCCACTGGGCGTACATCGACGAGCTGGTGTTCTGGGGCGGGTCCTCCGGTGAGGGCCTGATCCTCGCCCCGAACGCCCCCGTGGCGGACGCCGCCCACCGGCACGGCGTGCCCGTCCTCGGCAATGTCTTCCTGCCGCCCGCCGCCTACGGCGGACAGCTCCAGTGGACCCGCGACCTGGTACGGAAGGACGCCTCCGGTCATTACCCGCTCGCCGCCCAGCTCGTGGCGGTCGCAGCGGCCCACGGCTTCGACGGCTGGTTCGTCAACGCCGAGACGGGCGGCGGCAACAGCGCCCTCGGCGCCGACATGCTCGGCTTCGTCAAGGAGCTGAAGCGGCTCGCCACGGCCGCGGGACAGCGGATCACCTGGTACGACGCGATGACCGTGAACGGCTCGGTCAGCTGGCAGGGCGCGCTGAACGGACAGAACCAGGCCTTCTTCCAGGCCGCCGACGACATGTTCGTCGACTTCCGCTGGAGCGCCTCCTCGCTCGCCGCCTCCGGACAGAAGGCCGTACAACTGGGGCGCGACCGCTACGCGTTGTGGGCCGGAGTCGATGTGGAGTCGGGCGGCTGGAACACCTCGGTGGACTGGGACGCGATCGTGCCCACCGACCGCGCGCACATCGCCTCCCTCGGCCTGTACCGGCCCGAGTGGACCCGCGGCCACCTGCCCGCCGACCACACCCCGGAGGACTTCCACGCCGCCGACGACCGGTTCTGGACCGGCCGTTCCCTCGATCCGTCCCGTCCCGACACCGCCGACAGCTGGCGGGCCCCGGCCCTCTCCGTCGCCGACCGGTCGACCGTCGCCGCGCTGCCGTTCGCGACCGTCTTCAACACCGGCCACGGACTGCGCTGGTACGAGGACGGCCAGGCCGTCTCCGAGCGCCCCTGGAACCACCTCGGGCTCCAGGACCGGCTGCCCTCCCGGCGCTGGGTGGTGCGCTCCCACGGCCAACGGCCCTCCGTCGCCTTCGACTTCGCGGACGCCTGGCGCGGCGGCAGCAGCGTCCTGGTGACCGGCGCGCTCGACCGTCCCGCCGAACTGGACCTGTACGCGACCCGGCTGCCGATCAGCCCCGACACGGTCGTCGAGCTGACCCATCGCACGGACACCGGGGCGGTCCGTGTCGAGCTGGCCGTGGCGACCGCCGAGCCGGATGCGGCCGGGGGCGCGCCGCCGTACACCTATCTGCCCGTGCCGGCCGGGTCGGGCGACGGCTGGCGCACCTCGGTCGTACGTCTCTCCGGCCTGTACGGGACCGTGCACGCCCTCGGCGTCCGGCTCACCGCCACCGGCGGCGGCCCGGTGGGCTGGCGGCTCGGCGGCCTCTGCGTCCACGACGGCATCGACACCCCGGCCGCCCCCTCCGGCCTGCGGGTCACCGCCGCGTCCGGCGGCGATCTGCGCCTCGCCTGGGAGCATCCGGCGCCCGGCACGGTACGCCACTACACCCTGCACCGTGTGCTGCCCGACGGCACCCGCGGCTTCCTGGGCGGTACCGGCCAGCGGGCGTACTTCACCGGCGGCCAGACACCGGCGCCGGGCGAGCCCGCCGTACGGATCGAGGTCCGGGCGGTAGGAGAGCTGTACACCTCGTCCGCGCCCTCGGCCGTCACCCACCCCAGGTGACCGACCGCCGGTCCATTAGCTGACCTACGACCTGACCCACGACCTACGGAGCATCCCGTATGCATGACGACCGCAGTCTGGTCGAAGCCCGGCTCAAGCGCGTCCTCGACGAGCGCGTCCGCCCCGCCGTGTACCCCGAGTCCGTCCCCCTCGATGTCGCGGTGTGGCACGCGCCCGGCGAGCCCGTGCCGGTCGCCGAGGGGCTGGCCGCCGAGCCGGAGCCGGTCCGGGTGGGCGCCCGGTGGGGTGCTCCGTGGGGCACCAGCTGGTTCCGGGTGACCGGCACCGTGCCCGAGGAGTGGGCCGGGCGGACCGTGGAGGCGCTCCTGGACCTCGGCTTCGACGAGAACATGCCCGGCTTCCAGTGCGAGGGCCTGGTCTACCGCCCCGACGGCAGCCCGGTGAAGGGCCTCAACCCGCGCAACCAGTGGGTGCGCGTCGGCGCGCCCGTCGCGGGCGGCGAGGAGGTTCGGCTGCACATCGAGGCCGCCTCCAACCCCGTCATCCTCGACTACCACCCCTTCCTGCCCACGCGGTTGGGTGACAAGGAGACCGCGGGCAGCGCGCCGCAGTACACCCTGGCCCGGATGGATCTCGCGGTCTTCGACGAGACCGTGTGGCAGCTGGTGATCGATCTGGAGGTGCTCGGCGAGCTGATGGCCGAGCTGCCGGTGGACTCCCCGCGCCGCTACGAGATCCTGCGCGCCGTGGACCGGGCGCTCGACGCCGTCGACCTCCAGGACGTGAACGGCACGGCGACCCGCGCCCGTGAACAGCTCGCCGGTGTCCTGTCCGCGCCCGCCGTGCCCTCCGCGCACCGGATCAGCGCCGTCGGGCACGCGCACATCGACTCCGCCTGGCTGTGGCCGCTGCGCGAGACCGTGCGCAAGGTGGCCCGGACCACGTCCAACATGACCGCCCTGCTGGAGGACGAACCTGACTTCGTGTTCGCCATGTCCCAGGCGCAGCAGTGGGCCTGGGTCAAGGAGCACCGGCCCGAGGTGTGGGCGCGGGTGAAGAAGGCGGTGGCGGACGGGCGGTTCGTGCCGGCCGGTGGCATGTGGGTGGAGTCGGACACCAACATGCCCGGCTCGGAGGCGATGGCCCGGCAGTTCGTGCACGGCAAGCGGTTCTTCCTGGACGAGTTCGGCATCGAGAACGACGAGGCCTGGCTGCCCGACACCTTCGGCTTCGCCGCCGGACTGCCGCAGATCATCAGGGCGGCGGGCGCCACCCGGCTGCTGACGCAGAAGATCTCCTGGTCGCAGACGAACACGTTCCCGCACCACACCTTCCAGTGGGAGGGCATCGACGGAACGCGTATCTTCACGCACTTCCCGCCCGTCGACACCTACAACTGCTCGATGAAGGGCAGCGAGATCGCGCACGCCGCCCGCAACTTCAAGGACAAGGGCGTCGCCCGTCACTCGCTCGCCCCCACCGGCTGGGGCGACGGGGGCGGCGGCACCACCCGCGAGATGGTCGCCAAGGCCGCCCGGCTGCGTGATCTGGAGGGCTCGGCGCGGGTGGTGTGGGAGACCCCGCGGGCCTTCTTCGACAAGGCGGAGGCCGAGTACCCCGAGCCGCCCGTGTGGGTCGGCGAGCTGTACCTGGAGCTGCACCGCGCCACCCTCACCAGCCAGGCCGGGACCAAGCGGGGCAACCGGCGCAGCGAACACCTGTTGCGCGAGGCCGAGTTGTGGGCGGCGACAGCGGCCGTACGGACCGGACTCCCCTACCCGTACGAGGAGTTGGACCGGATCTGGAAGACGGTGCTGCTCCACCAGTTCCACGACATCCTGCCGGGTTCGTCCATCGCCTGGGTGCACCGCGAGGCACGGGCGACCTACCGGCGCATCGCCCGGGAACTGAACGGGATCATCGAGACCGCCCAGCGCGCGCTGGCGGGCGAGGGCGGCACGCCGCTGGTCTTCAACTCGGCCCCGCACGCCCGCGCGGGCGTACCGGCCGGCGCCGCCGCCACCCCCACCACCGAAGGCCGTACCCGCCTGGCGTCCCGCGAGGGCGGCGGGCACGTCCTGGACAACGGTCTGCTGCGCATCGAGATCGACGGCCGCGGTCTGGTCGTCTCGGCGTACGACATCGAGGGCGACCGGGAGACGGTCGCGCCCGGCCGGGCCGCGAACCTCCTCCAACTGCACCCGGATTTCCCGAACATGTGGGATGCCTGGGACGTGGACGAGTTCTACCGCAACACCGTCACCGACCTCACCGACGCCGAGTCGGTCGCGCCCGGCGAGGACGGCGCGTCGGTGCGGATCGTCCGTTCCTTCGGCTCCTCCCGGGTCACCCAGGTGGTGTCGCTGGCGGCGGGTGAGCGGCGGCTGGTGCTGGACACCGAGGTGGACTGGCACGAGACGGAGAAGTTCCTCAAGCTCGCCTTCCCGCTGGACGTGCACGCCGAACGGTACGCGTCCGAGACCCAGTTCGGGCACTTCCACCGGCCCACCCACACCAACACCTCATGGGAGGCGGCCCGGTTCGAGGCGTGCAACCACCGCTTCGTCCATCTGGAGGAGCCGGGCTGGGGCGTGGCGGTCGTCACCGACTCGACGTACGGCCATGATGTGACCCGGGCAGTCCGGGGCGACGGCGACCGGGGCACCACCACGACGGTCCGGGTGTCGCTGCTGCGCGCCCCGCGCTTCCCCGACCCGGAGACGGACCAGGGGCTGCACCGCTTCCGGCACGCGCTGGTGCCGGGCGCGGACATCGCCGACGCGGTGCGTGAGGGCTGGCGGATCAATGTGCCCGAGCGGGTGGTGACCGGCGCCGGGGAGGTCGCGCCGCTGGTGTCGGTGGACGAGGACGCGGTGGTCGTGACGGCGGTGAAGCTGGCCGACGACGGCAGCGGCGATGTGGTGGTGCGCTTCCACGAGGCCCACGGCGGCCGGGCCCGGGCCACGCTGACCGCCGGGTTCGAGGTCGCCGGGGTCACGGTGACCGACCTGCTGGAGCGGCCCCTGCCCGAGGCGGCGGCACCGCGGCGGGACGGCGACCGGATCGCGGTGCGTCTGCGGCCGTTCGAGCTGATGACGTTGCGGCTGCGGCGCCGGTCCAGGTGAACCACCCGGACCGGATCCTCGTCTTCCTGAGCGACCTTCACCAGCCGCGAACCGGAGAATCACCGTGCCAGACAAAGGTGTTGAGCGGAGCGACGACCAGGGGCACGGTCCGGTGCCGTGGTGGGCGGACCTCGGGGTGTGGGGGGCCGTCGCGCTGATCGTCCTCGGCGGTCTCGCGGCGCTATGGGTCTCCCTCCGGCTGCCCGGCACCCCGGAGGAGCCGGCGACCGGCTACTACGGGGCCGCCAGGGTCGTCGCCATCGGACTGGTCATCGTGGGAGGCGGCCTGCTGAATCGCCGGCGCGCCCGGTCCGGGGCCGCCGGGGAGACGAGCGGGGCGGACTAGGGCCTGTCTGACAATTCCCGTCTGCCGCGCGACGCCATGCACGCACTCTCGCGGCACCGGGCGCAGACCCAAGTACGTCCAGTACGAGGGCCTACGCCCGGCACCCCGAGAGCACGCACCTGACGCCGCGCGGCCGCCCTCCGGGCGACGACGGGAATTGTCAGACAAGCCCTAGCCCGTGTTCGATTCCGGCGGGGCGCATGCGGACGCCGTGGTTCAGGTTCAGCGTTTCCATTGAGCCACCAACTCCCTTGATCTAGCCTCTTGTTCATCGAACGGCTGCTCTAGCCGGGAGTGCACCAGCGGAGCCCAGCCGCCCTCTCAGCGGCCTGAAAAAGGGAGATCCATCATGGTCAAGCACTACATCAAGTACGCCTTCAGCACGCTCACCGCGGCGATGTTCGCCAGCATGGCCTGACGAACGGTCCCGGCCTGGACCGGGAGTCGGATTCCCAGTCCAGGAACCAGGAGGCGTACTTGTTCGGCACGGCTTTCAGACAGCTGCGTTACAGCACGGCGATCCTGCGCAACCGGCGGATCCGTCCGGGGGACCTCGAACGGATCGCCCGCGATCTCATCGAGACCCTGGCGGAGTTCGGCGAGCCGGGAGAGGACTCGGTCCTGCTGCCCGGGCAGTCCGGGGCCGTCGATCCCGACGTACGCCGCACCGTCACCGCACGCAGTCTGCGGGCCACCGCCCGCGCCGCCGTCCGGCACACCCCCTACTACCGCCGGGCCTTCGAGGATCTGTCCCTCGACCCGGACACGCTCACCCCGGAGACCTGGGAACAGGTACCGGTCACACCCAAGTCCGCCCTGCGCGGGCTGCCCGCCGCGTTCGTCTCCGCCGCGTCGGTCCCCTCGCTGATGGCGCTCACCACGGGGACCAGCGGGACCCCGACCAGCGTCTGGTTCTCGCGGGCCGAGGTGGAGATCATGGTCGCGATGAGCACCGTGTCCGCCGTGCTCGGCCTGGGGCTGAGGCCCCGGCACAGCATGGCCTACGCGGGCTGCTCCCGAGCGACGCTGCCGCTGCTCAACGTGGAGGAGTCGGTCACCCGGATCGGCGCGGCGTTCGTGCCGATCGGCACCGTGGAGCCGGCGGTGACGCTCGACCGGCTCGCGGCTCCGCTCGGGCTGCGCGGCAAGGCCCCGCAGATCACCCATCTCACGGTCGCGGCGTCCTATCTGGCCGCCCTGGTCGAGGAGGCGGAGCGGCACGACTGGCAGGCGTCCGACTTCGGCCTGGAGTCGGTCGGCGTCGGCGGCGAAGTGCTCTCCGAACCGCTGCGCAAGCGGGCGGAGGCGGCCTTCGGCGCCCGGATCACCAGCTCGTACATGATGACGGAGACGGTGCCGTCCGGCGGTACCGTCTGCGGCGCGGGCCATCTGCATCACACCACCGAGTTCGGGCACTTGGAGGTGCTCGACCCGCAGACCTGGGAGCCGACACCGCCGGGCGGGGTGGGTGTCATCGTCCAGACGCCGTACGTCCCGTACCGGGACTGCACCCTGCTGCTGCGCTACGACACCGGCGACCTGGTCCGGCGGCCCGAGACCGCGCCGGAGTGCGAACTGGCCCATATGCCGGCGACCTCGCTCATTCTCGGCCGCTGGTCGGGACCGTCCAGCCGGGCGGTGACCACCCGGTCGCTGCTGGAACTGCTGGAGGCGGAGCCCGACATCCCGCTGCCCGCCCGCTACGCCCTGGCGGAGGGGTCCGGGGGGCCGCTGCTCCACGTCCTCACCCGCCGCCGGACCGGTGCCGGTCTGCTCGGGCGGCTGGAGGACCGGGCCACCGCGGCGGGCCTCGCGCTGGGCGGCATCGTGCTCCATGACGACCCGGCCGGAATGCCGGCCACCGGCCCGGTCCGCGCCGATCTGCGCGAGCACACCTTCGAGTCGGTCCGCCAGGCCGCCGCGACGCTCGGGAGCCCGGCATGAGCACCCCCGCCCTGGTCGGCCTCAACTGCTGTGTCCTGGTGGCCATGGTGGCGAGCGCCGCCTACTTCCACCGGGTGCGGATGCCCCGGCCCCCGGTGGGCCGGTACGAGCTGCCCGACATCGCCGTGATGTGCCTCGTGGTGGCGGCGGCTCCGCTGCTCTATCTGTTCCTGCCGCGCGCCGCGGTGGCGACCGTCTTCGGCCTGGTGCTCTGTACGGCGTTGCAGTTCACCCTCGCTCCGCTGACCGGCGCCGGGCGGGCCTGGCTGATCGCGGTGGCCGCGGTCGCCGCCAACGGCGTCCTGGCCCTGCTCGGCCGTCCGCTCGCCGTGATGGTGCTCACCGACGTACTGCTCGTCGTGGCGGTGGCGGGGGTCGCCACCATGTGGGCGCAGAGCGGGATGCGGTCCGCGCAGGCGGCGTGGTTCGCGGGCGCGCTCGCCTGCTACGACCTGGTGGCCACCGGGCTCACCTCGGTCATGGACCGGTTCGCGGCGCAGGTCATGGGACTGCCGTTCGCGCCGCTGCTCGCGGTGACGCGCGGGGAGCCGCCGGTGGCGCTGGGCCTGGGTGACCTGCTGCTTCTGGTGCTCTTCCCGCTGACGGCGGTCAAGGCGTTCGGACGGGCCGCCGGAATCCTCGCGGCCGCGGTCGGACTCGCGGTGTCCGGCGTGGTCAGCGTGCTGTTCGCGCGGGGGGTGCTGACCGACGCCTTCCCGCTCCTGGCGGCGCTGGGACCGCTGATCGTGGTGCAGCACCTGGTGTGGCGGCGGGTCCGGGGCGGCGAGCGCACCACCGCCGAATGGCGGGCGGGCCGGCCCCGGCCTACACCGCCCGCGTCGTGCGCGGAGCCCGACCCCGCGATCCTCGGTGCGCTCCGGCCGTCCGGTGCGACGGAGCCTGCCCAGGGCGAGTGGCTGGCCGTCGCCGACGGCCGGGTGGTGGGCGCCGGAGCGTCCCCGGGCCGGGCCCGCCGGGACGCCCGGCTCCGCGGCTGCGACTCCGTGCCCGTGGTCCGGCGGGCGTAGCGTCCGGTACGGATACCGTCGGGCCGGTCCCATGACCGCAGGCTCGGGCGCCGCTCACCCGGCCGGTTCTCAGACGACTATGACCCGGCGTCCACGCGTGTGGCCCGCCCGGCTGTCGATGTGTGCCGCGGCGGCCTCGGCGAGCGGGTACGCCTTCTCGACCGGGATGTGGAGCCTCCCCCGCGAGATGAGGTCGGCGGCCGCGGCGAGCGCGTCCGGTACGCTCCCGGCCACGCCGGAGAACCGGACGCCGAACTCCGGCGCGCCGAGATCGGCGATGGAGACGACCTTCCTCGGGTCGCCGACCAGTTCGACGAGCTCGCGGAGCACACCCGAGCCGGCCAGATCGAGGGCCGCGTCGACGGGGCCGAGCCGTCGTACCCGCTCGACCCAGCCCTCGCCGTACGTCGTGGCGCGGGCGCCCAGGCCGCGCAGATAGTCCTGGTTCGCGGCCCCGGCGGTGCCGATCACCCTGATGCCGCGGTCGCGGGCGATCTGCAGCACCGCCGAGCCGACTCCCCCGGACGCACCGCTGACCAGCAGCGTCTGCCCGGGCTGTACACCGACCTCGCGCACGATGCGCAGCGCGGTCTCCACCACGGAGGGATAGCCGGCCGCCTCCTCGAACGTCAGGCCCTCGGGCATCCGGGCCCAGGCCGACAGCACGGCGAACTCGGCGTAGGTACTGGAGCCTTCGCCGAACACATGGTCACCGATCTCGACTCCTTCGACGCCCTCGCCCACCTCGTCCACCACCCCGGCGGCGTCCAGCCCGACCCCGGAGGGCAACTCGGTGGGGTGGGCCCCCAGTTTCTGACCCTCACGGATCCTCCAGTCGACGGGGTTCACACCCGCCGCCCGTACGGCGATGCGTATCCGGCCGGGGCCCGCGTGGGGCTCCTCGGCGTCCGTGAGGCGCAGGACGTCCGGACCGCCGAACTCGGCGAAGCTCACTTTCTTCATACGGCGAACCGTAGCACTAACGGTTAGTGTTTTGGAGCTGGTTTGGATTCGTATCTGATAGTGTCACGGCATGACCGTGCCGCTCGGACGCCGTGAACGCAAGAAGGCCGCGACTCGCCAGAAGATCGCCGACACCGCTCTCCGGCTCTTCCTTGAGCGGGGGTACGAGGCGGTGGGGATCCGTGATGTGGCCGCTGAGGCCGATGTGGCCGTCACCACGCTCTTCTCCCACTTCGCCTCGAAAGAGGCCCTGGTGTTCGAGCGGGACGACGACTTCGAGCAGCGCCTCACCGGCGCGGTCACCGACCGGGCGCCGGGCGAGCCGCTCGTCCCCGCGCTGCGCCGTGAGGTCCGGTCGATGGTCCGGCATTGCACGGCGGACGGCGCCGCCCCGATCTTTCGCATGATCGACGGGTCTCCCGCCCTGCGGGAGTACGAGGAGTCGATGCGGCTGCGGCACGCGGAGTCGCTGGCGGCGGCCATCGGAGCCGATCCCGGCCTCTCACGGGGCACGACGGCGGACCGGGCGATGGCGAGGTTCGTGATCGACGCCTACGCGCTGGCCCGTGCGGCGTCCGACCCGGACACCGCGCTGGACGAGATCTTCCGGATGATCGAAGCGGCCTGGGCCGTCGCCCGCCCCTCCGGCGACTCCACCGGCGAGGCGGGACTCTGAATCAGGGACTCCGCGTCAGGGGTCCGAGTCAGGGTCTCCGAGTCAGGGCTCGGCCCCGCCGGACGCTCACCCGTCCGGGAGGCCGCCGCCAGGAGGCGTAACTCACCCGTCCGGAGAGTCGTCGCCAGGGGCGTACTGCTTCAGCGCAGTCGTCGCACGCGCAGCACCAGGTCGTCGGCGTGGTGGGCGCCGGCGCCGCCGTCGGGTGCCACGCGGGGGCGCTGCTCGTCCACCTCCACCTCCCAGTCGCCGTCGAGCAGTTCGGCGACCGTCGAGGGCCAGACGTAGTCGGCCGGGTCGAAGCCGTTCTCCTGCGCCTGCTTGGCGTCCACCCCCGCGTGGTGCACGAACAGCAGCACACCGCCGGGCGCGACGGCCGCGAGCAGCGCCCGCTCGGCCGCGGCGTCGGGGGTGCGCAGCAGGGCCGGGTACTGCGCGGAGACCAGGTCGAAGGAGGCCGGCGGGAGTGCGGCCTCGGTGAGTGCGGCATGGACCCAGTGGACGGTGAGTCCGGCGTCGTGTGCGTGCCCGGCCGCTCGTGCCAGCGCCACGCCGGAGACCTCCAGCGCGGTCACGTCCCAGCCGGCGCGCGCGAGCCAGACGGCGTCGGCGCCCTCGCCGCAGCCGACGTCGAGCACCCGCCCCGGGGTGAGTCCGGTGGCCTCGGCCACGAGCGCGCCGTTGGGCCGGCCGCTCCACAGTTGTGTCCGGTCGGCGTACCGCCGGTCCCACTCCGCCCGCAGCGCGGGGTCTCCGATGTATGCGCCGATGGGCGAGGGAGTGTCGGACGTGGGCGAGCCTGCTGCGATGTCGTTGGTCACGGGCCCACGGTCGCCCACCACGTCGCGGTCACACCACTTCTCTTGCCGGTCCGGCAAAACAGGGTCCCTCATCGGTATCGCGTGGCCCTCACCTGCCACGGCCGCCGCACGGAAGGGCCCCCACGAGCGGTGCGCTCGCGGGGGCCCTTCGTTGTGCGCCTGCCCGGTGAAAGGTTGAGAAGACGATCACGAGCAGGACATCTGCGTGACCAGGACGTCACGGGTTGAGCAGCAGGCTGTCGCCGCGCTCCTTGGCGGCGGCATAGCGCTTGGCCACGTCCTGCCGGTTGACGACGGCCCACATGGCGTCGATGAAGTCGACCTTCTGGTTCTTGTACTGGAGGTAGAAGGCCTGGGCCTTGAAGCCGGCGAAGGAGCCGAAGGAGTCGGTGATCGCGTCGGCCAGGTCACCGACGCCGTCCTGGGCGAGGGGCTCGCCGCCGCCGTCCTTCGGACCGGTCATGTTCTGCCAGTAGATGCTGTGCAGGATGTGCCCGGAGAGGTGGAAGGCCAGGTTCTTCTCCAGGCCGTTGATCGACCCCCACGTCTCCTTGTCCCGCGCCTCGGCTACGGCCAGCAGGCTGTGTACCCTGAGGCTGCTGGCCACGTCCGGGCAGCATTACTCCTCCGCCGAAGTCTGCGCCGCGCTTCAGGAACGGGGTCTGTCGTTCGATCAGGCGACCGTCTACCGCACTCTGGAGACCTTCACGGACGTGGGTCTGGCGCACGCCGTGCACGGTCCCGGTCCCAAACGCCATGGCGTCAGTTCCGAACCGCACCACCACGCCGTGTGCGAGGAGTGCGGTCACGTGCAGGATCTGGCGATCGCCGACATGGGGGAGGCCGTGGAACGGATCACTCGTCTGACAGGACTGCGCGCCGGCACAGGGGGCTCACTGCTGCTCTACGGCCGATGTGTCCGGTGCAGCCCGTAGTCAGGTGCCGGCCGAGCCGGCACCCCGCACACAACCTCGGCGGACGCGTCATCCGTCGCCCTCCAGGTTGCCCTCGGTCTCCAGGTACACCTGCCGCAGTTCCGCCAGCAGCGCCGGATCCGGCTTCGCCCACATCCCCCGTGACTCCGCCTCCAGCAACCGCTCGGCGATGCCGTGCAGGGCCCAGGGGTTGGCCTGCTGGAGGAACGCGCGATTCACGGGGTCCAGGACGTACGTCTCGGTGAGCTTGTCGTACATCCAGTCGGCGACCACGCCGGTCGTGGCGTCGTAGCCGAACAGATAGTCCACGGTGGCGGCGAGTTCGAAGGCCCCCTTGTAGCCGTGGCGGCGCATCGCCTCGATCCACTTGGGATTGACCACGCGCGCCCGGAAGACACGGGAGGTCTCCTCGACGAGGGTGCGGGTGCGAACGGTCTCCGGGCGGGTGGAGTCGCCGATGTACGCCTCGGGCGCGGTGCCGCGCAGGGCACGGACGGTGGCGACCATGCCGCCGTGGTACTGGAAGTAGTCGTCGGAGTCAGCGATGTCGTGCTCTCGGGTGTCGGTGTTCTTCGCCGCGACCGCGATCCGCCGGTACGCCGTCTCCATCTCCTCGCGGGCCGGGCGGCCGTCGAGCTCGCGGCCGTAGGCGTACCCGCCCCACACCGTGTAGACCTCGGCGAGGTCGGCGTCGGTGCGCCAGTCGCGGGAGTCGATGAGCTGGAGCAGCCCGGCGCCGTACGTTCCGGGGCGGGAGCCGAAGATGCGGGTGGTGGCGCGGCGTTCGTCGCCGTGCGCCGCCATGTCTGCCTCGACATGGGCGCGTACGTGGTTGGTCCCGGCCGGTTCGTCCAGGGAGGCGGCCAGGCGTACGGCGTCGTCAAGGAGGCCGATGGTGTGCGGGAAGGCATCGCGGAAGAAGCCGGAGATGCGCAGCGTGACGTCGATGCGGGGGCGGCCCAGTTCCTCCTGCGAAACGGCTTCCAGGCCGGTGACGCGGCGGGAGGCGTCGTCCCAGACCGGGCGGATGCCGAGCAGGGCGAGGGCTTCGGCCACGTCGTCGCCGGCGGTGCGCATGGCGCTGGTGCCCCACAGGGACAGGCCGACGGAGACGGGCCAGTCGCCGTTGTCGGCGCGGTAGCGCTCCAGGAGGGATTCGGCGAGGGCCTGGCCGGTTTCCCAGGCCAGGCGGGAGGGCACCGCCTTGGGGTCGACGGAGTAGAAGTTGCGGCCGGTCGGCAGGACGTTGACGAGGCCGCGCAACGGGGATCCGGAGGGGCCCGCGGGGACGAAGCCGCCGGCCAGTGCGTGCACCGTGTGATCGAGTTCGGCGGTGGTCGCCGCGAGGCGCGGGACCACCTCGCGGGCGGCGAACTCCAGGATGGCCCGGACCTGTTCGCCGTGCTCGGTGGGGGCGGCGGCCGGGTCCCAGTCCGCGTCCTGCATCGCTTGGACCAGGGCACGGGCCTGCTCTTCGGCGCTGTCAGCCGTTGTACGGGTGGCGGAGGACTCGTCCAGGCCGAGGGCCTCGCGCAGGCCGGGCAGCGCCTTGGCGCCGCCCCAGATCTGGCGGGCGCGGAGGATGGCGAGGACGAGGTTGACGCGGTCGGCGCCGGTGGGCGGGCTACCGAGGATGTGAAGGCCGTCGCGGATCTGGGCGTCCTTGATCTCGCAGAGCCAGCCGTCGACGTGGAGAAGGAAGTCGTCGAAGCCGTCGTCGTCGGGGCGGTCCGCCATGCCGAGGTCGTGGTCCAGTTTCGCCGCCTGGATCAGGGTCCAGATCTGGGCGCGGATGGCGGGCAGCTTGGCCGGGTCCATGGAGGCGATCTGGGCGTACTCGTCGAGGAGTTGTTCCAGGCGCGCGATGTCGCCGTACGAGTCGGCGCGGGCCATCGGCGGGACGAGGTGGTCGACGAGGGTTGCGTGCACGCGGCGCTTGGCCTGGGTGCCCTCGCCGGGGTCATTGACCAGGAAGGGGTAGATCAGCGGGAGGTCGCCGAGGGCGGCGTCGGGGCCGCAGGCGGCGGACAGGCCGGCGTTCTTGCCCGGCAGCCACTCCAGGTTGCCGTGCTTGCCGAGGTGGATCATCGCGTCCGCTCCGAAGCCGCCCTCCGACTGGGGGGCGGCGATCCAGCGGTAGGCGGCCAGGTAGTGGTGGGAGGGCGGCAGGTCCGGGTCGTGGTAGATGGCGATCGGGTTCTCGCCGAAGCCACGCGGGGGCTGGATGAGGACGAGCAGGTTGCCGAAGCGCAGGGCCGCGAGGACGATGTCGCCGTCCTTGTCGCGGCTGTGGTCGACGAACATCTCGCCGGGCGCCGGGCCCCAGTGTTCCTCCACCGCCGCGCGCAGTTCCTTCGGCAGGGTGGCGAACCAGCGTCGGTAGTCGGCCGCGGGGACCCGTACCGGGTTGCGGGCGAGCTGTTCCTCGGTGAGCCAGTCCTGGTCGTGGCCGCCCGCCTCGATGAGCGCGCGGATCAGCTCGTCGCCGTCGCCGGAGGCCAGGCCGGGGACGTCCGTCACGGAGCCGAAGTCGTAGCCCTCGTCGCGCAGGCGTCCGAGCAGGGCGATGGCGCTGGCGGGGGTGTCCAGGCCCACCGCGTTGCCGATCCGGGAATGCTTGGTGGGGTACGCCGACAGGACGAGGGCCAGACGCTTGCGCGCCGGTGGGATGTGGCGAAGGCGGGCGTGGCGTACGGCGATTCCGGCGACCCTGGCCGCCCGCTCGGGGTCGGCGACGTAGGCCGGGAGGCCGTCGGCGTCGATCTCCTTGAAGGAGAACGGCACCGTGATCAGACGGCCGTCGAACTCGGGGACCGCGATCTGGCTGGCCGCGTCCAGCGGCGAGACGCCCTCGTCGCTCGCCGCCCAGGCCGTGCGGGAGCCGGTCAGGCACAGGGCCTGGAGGATGGGGACGTCGAGGCCGGTGAGCGCGCCCGCGTCCCAGGACTCGTCGTCACCGCCGGCCGATGCCTCGGCGGGCCTGGTACCTCCGGCCGCCAGGACCGTGGTGACGATGGCGTCGGCGGCCCCGAGTGCGGCGATCAGTTCCGGCTCGGGCGCCCGCAGAGAGGCGACGTACAGGGGCAGCGCCCGGCCGCCCGCTTCCTCGACGGCGTCGCACAGGGCATGGACGAAAGCCGTGTTGCCGCTCATGTGGTGAGCGCGGTAGTAGAGCACGGCGACGGTCGGGCCGTCGGCCGGCCGATCCGGGCGCTTCAGCGGGCCCCAGGCGGGAGCGGGCGCCGGCGCGTCGAAGCCGTGACCGGTGAGCAGGACGGT
The DNA here is from genome assembly GCF_002154555.1 of Streptomyces murinus. Lineage (GTDB taxonomy): Bacteria > Actinomycetota > Actinomycetes > Streptomycetales > Streptomycetaceae > Streptomyces > Streptomyces murinus. The sequence continues at coordinate 11,209 of NZ_MUNF01000087.1, read as the reverse complement.
GTCCGAGAGGAACCGCGCGAGCTGTTCGAGGTTGGCGGGGCCGCCGTGCGCGAGATAGGCGTGGGCCTCCGCGGCGATGCCGACGGGGACGGTGGAGGCGGCCATCAGCTGGGCGTCGGGAGCCTGTTCACCGGTCAGGACGACCACCGGTCGCCCGTCCGCCAGCAACAGGTCGATGCCGTCCTGCCAAGCACGGATGCCGCCCAGCAGACGTACCACCACCAGGTCGACGCCTTCGAGCAGGACCGGGAGGTCGTCCAGGGCGAGGCGGGCGGGGTTGGCGAAGCGGTAGCCGACCGGGCCGCCGGCCGCGCGGGCGCTGAGCAGATCGGTGTCGGACGTCGACAGGAGCAGGATCTCCTGGGCGGGCGGGACTCGCTCCCCGGACGAAGTGGGCATACGTCGTCTGGCCTTCCTCGGGGTCCGCGCCCCGGGCGGTGTGGGAATGGGTCTCTCCCCCGGCGCAAGCCGAAGGCGAGGGAAGGGAGTTCCTGGCTCATCCGGCCTGGCGGGGCCGAATTCACAGTGGCGGGACCGCGCCGGATTCGCACCGGCTTCCTCTCGTGTCGCCGTGGTGGCGGTTCGTGGATCAGGTGATCCACTGTGCAGCATAGTAAGGGTCGTCGGACCAACGCGGGGCATACATTGCTGATGATCGTAGGTATGCTCACCGCCATGCCAACGGCAGCCCTTCCCCCATCGCCCCAGGTCGCACCGGCCGCGCGGGGCCGCGGCGATGTCTGCCCCGGAGCGCTGCGTCTGCACACGGCGGACGATGGCGCCCTTGCCCGTATCCGGCTTCCCGGCGGAATCCTGACCACCGGGCAGGCGGAGGCGCTCGGCCATGCCGCCCGGCGGCTGGGCGACGGCGACCTGCATCTGACATCGCGTGGCAATGTGCAGTTGCGTGGTTTGGCGGCCGGGTGCGGCGGGGAGTTGGCGGAGGCGTTGGACGCGGTCGGCCTGCTGCCCTCGCGCGAGCACGAGCGGGTGCGCAACATCGTCGCCTCTCCCCTGTCCGGCCTCGACGGTGGGGGCTCACGAGACGTACGCCCCTGGCTGACGGCCCTGGACGCCGCGTTGTGCGCGAGCGATGCCGCCAGGGGTCTGTCGGGCCGGTTCCTGTTCGCCCTGGACGACGGGCGCGGTGATGTGGCCGGCCTCGGCGCGGACGTCTTGGTGCGCGCGACCGAGGACGGCGGAGCGTGGCTCACCCCCGGGTCGGTGCGGGTGGCTGCCGCCGACGCACCACGCGCGGCGCTGATGGCCGCCGAGACCTTCCTGGAGGCCGCGCGGTCGCACGCGGCACGCACCTGGAGGGTGTCCGACCTTCCCTTGCGGGAAGGCGAGTTGGACCGCCTGGTCCGTGACCGGCTGACGACCGAGGGTATCGAGCAGAACGACCGTCCCGAGCCGGTCGGTTCGGCCGACGGACCGCCCCCGGGAGCCGTGGGCGGAGCCCTGTCCGTACACGTTCCCCTGGGACGGCTCTCGGCCCTCCAGTGGGAGGCGTTGGCGGTTGCCGCGGACACCGAGCTGCGGCTGACCCCCTGGCGTGGCGTGGTCGTCCCCATCGCGGGCGCCATCGCCGCGCGGGGCGTCGAGTCGCTCGGACGTCTCCGTGACGCCGGGCTGGTCACCGACCCCGCGTCGTCCTGGCTCCGCGTGGGCGCCTGCGTCGGCCGCCCCGGATGCGCCAAGGCACACGGCGACGTACGGGCGGACGCGGCGCGGGCGTTGGAGGCGACGGGCCGCTCCGCCCTCCCCCTGTACTGGTCCGGTTGCGAACGGCGCTGTGGGCATCCTCGTGGTGCCCATGTCGATGTGCTCGCGATTCCGGACGGCGGGTACCGCCTGTCGGCGACCACGACGGACGGCAGTACGCGCACCGCGTCCGCAGCAGGCCCTGCCCGGATGGGCGCCGCCCTGGCGGCGATCACCTCATGATCCGCAAGACGACCGAGAGCAGTGAGAAGAACACCGTGACCACCCACGTCTACGAGAAGGACGGGGCGGCGATCTACCGCCAGTCCTTCGCCACCATCCGCGCCGAAGCGGACCTCACCGCTCTGCCCGCCGACGTCAGCCAGGTCGCGGTGCGCATGATCCACGCCTGCGGGATGGTCGACCTCGTCAAGGACCTGGCACACACACCCGCCGTGGTCGCCCGGGCCCGCGAGGCACTGCGGGCCGGCGCGCCGATCTTCTGCGACGTGCAGATGGTGGCCAGCGGTGTGACCCGTAAGCGGCTGCCTGCCGCCAACGACGTGCTCTGCACGTTGTCCGACCCGGCCGTCCCGGAACTGGCCGCCACGATGGGCACCACGCGCAGCGCCGCCGCGCTGGAGCTGTGGCGTGACCGGCTGGAGGGTGCGGTCGTCGCCGTCGGCAACGCTCCCACCGCGCTCTTCCGCCTCCTGGAGATGATCGAGGAGGGCGGTCCGCGGCCCGCCGCCGTCATCGGCGTTCCGGTCGGTTTCGTCGGCGCGGCCGAGTCCAAGGATGCCCTGGCCGCGCATCCTTCCGGCCTTGAGCACCTGGTGGTGCGCGGCCGCCGCGGTGGCAGTGCCATCGCCGCCGCCGCGCTCAACGCGATCGCGAGTGAGGAAGAGTGAGCGGCAAGCTGTACGGGGTCGGCCTCGGCCCCGGTGATCCTTCCCTGATGACCGTACGGGCCGTCGAGGTGATCGCCGAGGCCGATGTGCTCGCGTACCACAGCGCCCGGCACGGCCGGTCCATCGCGCGCTCGATCGCGGCGAAGCACATCCGCGCCGACCACATCGAGGAGCCGCTGGTCTACCCGGTCACGACGGAGACCACCGACCACCCGGGCGGCTACAAGGGCGCGATGGAGGAGTTCTACACCGAGGCGGCCGCCCTGCTGGCGGCCCATCTCGACGCCGGCCGTACGGTGGCCGTGCTCGCCGAGGGGGATCCGCTCTTCTACGGCTCGTACATGCACATGCACAAGCGGCTCGCCGACCGCTACGACACCGAGGTCGTCCCCGGGGTCACCTCCGTGTCGGCCGCCGCGGCCCGTCTGGGCGCACCGCTCGCCGAGGGTGAGGAGGTGCTGACGATCCTGCCGGGCACCCTGCCGGAGGAGGAGCTGACCGCCCGGCTGGCCGCCACGGACGTGGCGGTGGTGATGAAGCTCGGGCGCAGCTTCCCCAAGGTCCGGCGCGCGCTGGAGGGTTCGGGGCGGCTGGGTGAGGCCCGGTACGTGGAGCGGGCCACCATGAGCGGGGAGCGCGTCGCCGAACTGGCCGATGTGGAAGCCGAGTCGGTGCCGTACTTCTCGGTGGCCGTGCTGCCGAGTCAGGTGGACGCCGAACGGCCCGTGCGGGAGTACGGCGAGGTGGTCGTGGTCGGAACGGGTCCCGCCGGTCCGCTGTGGCTGACGCCCGAGACGCGGGGCGCGCTGGCCGCCGCCGACGATCTGGTCGGCTACACCACCTACCTCGACCGGGTCCCCCGGCGGCCGGGCCAGATCCGGCACGGCTCGGACAACCGGGTCGAGGCCGAGCGCGCCGAGTTCGCCCTGCAACTGGCGCAGCGGGGACGCCGGGTGGCCGTGGTCTCGGGCGGCGACCCGGGCGTCTTCGCGATGGCCACGGCCGTTCTGGAGGTGGCCTCGCAGGACGCGTACAAGGACGTGCCGGTGCGTGTGCTGCCCGGCGTGACCGCCGCGAACGCCGCCGCGGCGCGGGCCGGGGCTCCCCTCGGCCACGACTACGCGGCCGTCTCCCTCTCCGACCGGCTCAAGCCGTGGGAGGTCATCGCGGAGCGGTTGCGGGCGGCGGCCTCGGCGGACCTGGTGCTGGCCCTGTACAACCCCGGCTCGCGCAGCCGGACCTGGCAGGTGGGCAAGGCGCGCGAACTGCTGCTGGAGCACCGGGCACCGGCTACGCCGGTGGTGGTCGCCCGGGACGTGGGCGGCCCCGGAGAGCGGGTGCGGATCGTACGGCTGGACGAGTTGGACCCCGCCGAGGTCGACATGCGCACGATCCTGCTGGTCGGCTCCTCGCAGACACAGGTGGTACGGCGGGGTGCGGGCGAGGAGATCGTCTGGACACCGCGCCGGTATCCGGAGGTCTGAGGATGAGCGGTGCCACGGGCTGCCCGCGGCACCGCCTCCTGTGCTACTCGCCGTGTTCCGCGGCCGTGGCCGGGCGGGCCAGACCCGCCGTCCACTTCTCCTCGATGCGGCCGAACTTCCACACCAGCAGGGCGACGGCCCAGGTGGCGAAGAACAGGCCGACGATGACGTAGCCGATGATGTTGAGGTCGAGGCCGGAGACCCAGTCCCAGAACGCGCCGTGCAGGTCCGCCTTCTCGGCGACCAGGCCGAGGAGTTCGACGGTGCCGATGATGAGCGCCACGGCGACGGACAGGCCGGTGATGGTGAGGTTGTAGTAGACCTTGCGGACCGGCTTGGAGAACGCCCAGCCGTAGGCGAAGTTCATGAACGAGCCGTCGATGGTGTCCAGCAGCGACATCCCGGCCGCGAACAGCACCGGCAGGGTGAGGATCGCGTACCAGGGCAGTCCGGAGGCGGCGCCGGAGCCGGCGAGGACCAGCAGGGCGATCTCGGTCGCGGTGTCGAAGCCGAGCCCGAACAGGACACCCAGCGGGTACATCTGCCAGGGCTTGGTGATCGACTTCATCAGGCGGCCCAGCAGGCGGTTCATGAAGCCGCGGTTGTTGAGCTGCTCCTCCAGGGCGGCCTCGTCGAAGTGGCCGGTGCGCATCTGCCGGAAGACCTTCCAGATGCCCACCATGATCAGCAGATTGATGATCGCGATGACGTAGAGGAAGGTCCCGGAGACGGTGGTGCCGATCCAGCCGGTGACGTTGTGCAGGGACGAGTCGTCGTTCTCGACGGGGCCGGCCAGCGCCTTCACGCCCAGGGAGAGCAGGAAGGCGAGGGCGAAGACGATGGTGGAGTGGCCGAGGGAGAACCAGAAACCGACCGACAGCGGGCGCCGGCCTTCGTTCATCAGTTTGCGGGTGGTGTTGTCGATGGCGGCGATGTGGTCGGCGTCGAAGGCGTGACGCATGCCGAGGGTGTACGCGGTGACTCCGATGCCTATGCCGAAGGTCTTGGTGCCGAGGCTGTAGTGCTGGGGAGCGACGATCGCGACCAGCGTGAACCAGCCGATGATGTGCAGGGCCAGGATGAAGGCGGCCATGCCGCCGGCGCCGGCCCATTCCTTGCGGGTCATCGAGGTGCGGATGCGGTGCCACGAGATGCCGCGGCCGACGGCCGGAGCGGTCGGCCGTGCGGAGGCGGAATCAGGAGCGGTGGTCATGGGGCGTGACCCTTACTTCTCGGCGATCGGCTGTTTTCAGCCGCGTCTACCAGGTTTCTGCGCATGGGTTGCAGCTACAAGACGGCTGCAGCAAAGCCCGCATCAGGTTTCAGTCAATGACCGGAAAAGCTCCCTGGTGAAGGCGCCCGCGAACCCACTGGGCCGCTTTCTCGGGATCCGGCACCACGGGCACCCCCGCGGGGACCGGTGGTCTGCGGACCACGACGACGGGAAGCCCCTCCTCCCGGGCCGCGGTCAGTTTCGGCGCGGTGGCCGCCCCGCCGCTGTCCTTGGTGACGACGACGTCGATACGGTGGCGGCGCAGCAGTTCGCGCTCATGGTCGAGGGTGAAGGGGCCGCGGTCGAGCAGTACTTCCATGCGGGCCGGATGCGGTGGCTCGGGTGCGTCGACGGACCGTACGAGGAACCACAGGTCGTTCGAGCCCGCGAAGACCGCCAGGCCCATACGGCCGGTGGTCAGGAAGACGCGCCGGCCGAGCGCGGGCAGCGCCCGGGCGGCTTCCTCCAGCGAGCCCACCTCGTGCCACCGGTCGCCCTCGACGGGGACCCAGCCGGGCCGGCGCAGCGCGAGCAGGGGAACATGGGCGGCGGCAGCGGCCCGTGCCGCGTTGAAGCTGATCGTCCCCGCGAAGGGATGGGTGGCGTCGACGACCGCGTCGACGCCGTGCTCCCGCAGCCACGCCGCCAGTCCTTCCGCCCCGCCGAAGCCGCCGACGCGGGTCTGGCCGGGAGGCAGCCGGGGGCTGGCGACGCGGCCGGCGAGGGAGCTGGTCGGTCTCAGGCCGGGGGTGCCATGGAGAAGTTCGGCGAGGCGGCGGGCCTCCGTGGTGCCGCCGAGGATCAGTACGTGCATGAGAGTGTGGTTTCCGTTCATGGGGAGCAGTGAGGGCAGGGGCGTGGGGAAGGCGAGCGGTACGGGCGGGTCCCGGGTGACGGGTGAGGTGAAGGGCGGTCGCCGCGCCCAGCTGGAGCACACGGGGCTGCGCCACGGCTGGACCACGGGGGCCTGTGCGACGGCGGCCACGACGGCGGCGTACACCGCCCTGCTGACCGGTGAGTTTCCCGACCCGGTGACGATCACGCTGCCCAAGGGGCAGACTCCTTCGTTCGCGCTGGCCACCGAGGAACTGGCCTCCGGCTCCGCCATGGCGGGGATCGTGAAGGACGCGGGCGACGACCCCGACGTCACGCACGGCGCACTGATCCGGGCCACGGTACGGCGGCTGCCCGCGGGCAGCGGCGTCGTCTTCAAGGCGGGCCCCGGCGTGGGCACCGTCACCCGGCCGGGTCTTCCGCTGCCCGTCGGTGAGGCGGCCGTCAATCCTGTCCCCCGGCGGCTGATGAGCGAACACGTCGCCGAGGTCGCGGCCCGGCACGGAGGCGGCGGCGACGTGGAGATCACCGTCTCCGTCGACCACGGCGAGGAGATCGCCCGCTCCACCTGGAACCCCCGGCTCGGCATCCTGGGCGGCCTGTCCATCCTCGGCACCACGGGCATCGTCGTGCCGTACTCCTGCTCGGCCTGGATCGACTCCATCCGGCGGGGCGTGGACGTGGCCCGCGCGGCCGGGCGGACCCATGTCGCCGGCTGCACCGGGTCGACGTCCGAGAAGACGGTCGTCGCCGAGTACGGCCTGCCCGAGGACGCGCTGCTCGACATGGGCGACTTCGCGGGCGCCGTACTGAAGTACATCCGTCGGCACCCGGTGGACCGCCTCACGGTCTGCGGCGGCTTCGCCAAGCTCTCCAAGCTCGCGGCGGGCCATCTGGACCTGCACTCCGGCCGCTCCCAGGTCGACAAGGGTTTCCTGGCCGAACTGGCCCGCGGCGGCGGCGCGGACGAGTCACTCACTGCCCGGGTGGCTGCCGCCAACACCGGTCTCGCCGCACTGCAACTGTGCCAGGCGGCCGGAGTGCCGCTCGGCGACCTGGTGGCGCGGTTCGCCCGGGACGAGGCCCTGGCCGTGCTGCGCGGGGCGCCGGTCGCCGTGGACGTCATCTGCATCGACCGGGCCGGCACCGTAGTAGGGCGCAGTACGGTCCGCTGAGCCGCCGCGTCACCGGCCGGCCGGCACGGTCCGCAGATAGGCGCCGAGCCGTGCGATCGCCGACGGGTTACGGGGGCTTTCCACCAGGTCGGCGTAGTCCAGGGAGATGATCCGCCGGTGTGCGACGGCGGCGACATTCCGCAGCGGGGGGTAGGACAGCAGGAACTTCTTCTTCTGCTCGGCACTGACGTCGCCGTAGTCGCAGACGACGATGACGTCCGGGTTGCGCTGTACGACGCTCTCCCAGCCGACCGTGGTCCAGGAGTCCGCCAGGTCGTGCATGACGTTGACGCCGCCGGCCTCGGTGATGATCTGCTCCGGGGCAGCGTAGCGGCCGGCGGTGAAGGGCGTGTCCTGACCGCTGTCGTAGAGGAAGACCGAGGGACGGCCGGAGCCCTGGGGCGCCTTGGCCCGCACGTCCGCGATCTGCTTCTTGAAACCGGCGATCAGCGCGGCCGCACGCTTGTGGACACCGAAGAGCCTGCCGAGGTTGGTGAGGTCGGCGTACAGGGCGTCCAGAGGCGGCATGATGCCCCGGGCGGACTTCCCCCGGCCGTTGTGGCAGGACTCGGTGAGGATGTACGAGGCAATGCCCAGCTTCTTCAGGCCGTCGGGGGTGAAGCCGCCGTCCTCCCGGAAGCCGTAGTTCCAGCCGGCGAAGACGAGGTCGGCGCGGGCGTCGAGTACGTTCTCCTTGGTGAGCTGGTCCTTGGACAGCCACTTGACCTTGTCGTAGCCGTCCTTCCAGGGCACATCGCGCAGGTCGCCCTTGTCGTCGGGCATGGCGAAGCCGGCCATGCGGTCCTCCAGGCCCAGGGCGAACATCAGCTCCGTGATGCCGACGTCGTTGGTGACGACCCTCTCGGGAACCTTGTCGTAGGTCACCTGGCGACCGCAGTTGGTGAGGGTGACCGAGGACGAGGGCTTTGCGTCCTGGGCCCGTTCCACCGTCGCGCCGCATCCCGTGGCGGTCGCGGCGAGACAGAGGGCGGTGGCGAGAAGCTGCTTGCGCATGGTCGTCCTTCAGATGGTGGGCGGGAGCAGGTCGAACAGGAGTTGCACGGCATCCGTCTCGGGGTGCCGGACGGCGTGGGCCCGGACGCCGAACACCTTGGCCAGCAGCGGGGGTTCGAGGACGTCACGGGGTGGTCCGCAGGCAACGATCCGGCCGCCGTCGAGGACGTAGAGGACATCGCAGTGGGCCGCCGCCAGGTTGAGGTCGTGGAGGGCGGCCAGCACGGTCAGGCCGCTGGCTCGGACCAGGGACAGGATGTCCAACTGGTGGGCGATGTCGAGGTGGTTGGTGGGTTCGTCGAGGACCAGAATCCTCGGTTGCTGAGCCAGGGCCCGGGCGATGAGGACCCGCTGCTTCTCGCCGCCGGACAGGCTGAGGAGTCCGCGGTCGGCGAGGTGGGCGACGCCGGTGCGCTCCATCGCCCGGGCGCAGATCTCCCGGTCCGAGGCGGCCGTGCGGCCCTGGTGCGGCAGCCGGCCCATGGCGACGACCTCGGCGACGGTGAAGTCGAAGTCGGCGGAGGACTCCTGTGGCAGTGCGGCCAGCGCCCGGGCGGCGGCCCGGCCGTCCATGGCGTGCAGGTCGTCCCCGTCCAGCCGTACCGCTCCCCCGGCCGGCCGAAGTGCCCGGTACAGGGAGCGCATCAAGGTCGACTTGCCGCTGCCGTTCGGGCCGACGAGTCCGACGAACGCCCCGCTGTCCGCGGTGAGGGCGATGTGCTCGACCAGACGGACCCCGGCCGCCTCGATCGTCACGTCATCGATGTCGAGTCGCATGCTCAACGGCCTCCGAACGCATAGCCCGGCCGTCGCATCAGCAGCAGGAACGCGGGCACACCGACCATCGCGGTGATCACCCCGACCGGCAGCTCGGCGGGAGCGAACAGCCATCGGGACAGCAGGTCCGCCCATACCAGCAGCACGGCGCCCGCGAGCGGGGCGACCGCCAGTACCCGGCGGTGGTCGGCGCCGACCAGCATCCGTACGACGTGCGGCACCATCAGCCCAACGAACCCGATGGCTCCGCTGACCGCCACCACCGTCCCGGTCACGGCCGCGGTGACGAGGAACAGCTCCCGGCGCAGCCGAGCCGGTCCGACGCCGAGCGCGGCCGCGGTCTCGTCCCCCATGGCGAGCGCGTTGAGCGGCTCGGCCCGCCACCGCAGCCAGGCCCATCCCGCCGCGACGGTCACCGCGGCGAGCGGCAGTTGGGCCCAGGTGGCGCCGCCCAGGCTCCCCAGCAGCCACATCATCGCCGATCGGGCCGCCTCGCCCCGGGCCGCGCCGAACACCATGACCGTGGTGACGGCCTCGAATCCGTACGCCAGCGCCGTGCCGGTGAGGATCAGGCGCAGCGGCGTCAGGCCCCGCGGTGAACGGGCCACGGCGTACACCAGCGCCATGGCGGCGAGTGCCGAGGCGAACGCCGAAGCGGACAGCGCCCACACCCCGAGCCCGGCGAACGCTCCGAGGAGGATCACGGCGTTGGCACCCACCGCCGCGCCGGAGGAGATGCCGAGCACGAAGGGGTCGGCCAGCGCGTTGCGGACCATCGCCTGCACGGCCACTCCGACGGCCGCGAGCCCGGCTCCGACCACGGCGCCGAGCAGCACCCGCGGCAGCCGGATCTCCCAGACGATGGTGTAGGCGGCCTCGTCACGCGCGGGCACGGTGCCGCCGGTGAGTCCGGCCCACAGGAAGCGCAGCACCTCGGCCCGGCCGACACCGGCGGCCCCGAGTCCGACCCCGCTCACCAGGGACAGCAGGAGCAGCAGCGCCAGGGCCAGGCTGAGCGGCAGCACGGGTATGCGGCTGGGGGCCGTACTTCGGCGCACGGGAGAGACGTCCTTCACACGGGCCGCCTGCTGGACGTCGGGCAGGAGCGGTCCGGGCGGCCGATCAGGCGGCCCGGCCCCCTTCTCGCAGTCCACGGCGAGCAGTCAACGGGTCGATCCGCCCCCGCAGGCGATCGGGCTCGCACGACGACCGTCGGACCGGTCGTCGTGCACACCGTTGCGGGTCAGCGCCGGACTTCCACCGGACTTCCCCCACGGGAGGCAGGGGGAGCCTAACAAACGGCTCCCGCGGCTCTGTTCAGCACAGATGCCGCTCGCGTTCGGGCGAGTACAGATGACTGTCGCGGAACTGCTCCGCTCCCAGCGTCCGCCCCACCATGATCACCGCGGTGCGCAGGACGTCCGCCTCCTTCACCTTCTGGGCGATCTCGTCCAAGGCGCCCCTGATGATCAGCTCATCCGGGCGGGAGGCGTAGGCCACGACCGCGGCGGGACAGTCGGCGCCGTAGTGCGGGAGGAGTTCCGCCACCACACGGTCGATGTACTTGGCGGCCAGGTGCAGCACGATCAGCGCACCGCTGCGGCCGAGCGTCGCCAGGTCCTCGCCTTCCGGCATGGCGGTGGCGCGGTTGGCGACCCGGGTGAGGATGACGGTCTGGCCGACGGTGGGCACGGTCAGTTCGCGCTTGAGGGAGGCGGCCGCCGCTGCGAAGGCGGGGACACCGGGGACGACCTCATAGGGGACCCCGGCCGCGTCCAGTCGCCGCATCTGTTCGGCGACCGCGCTGAACACGGAGGGATCGCCGGAATGGAGCCGCGCCACGTCGTGCCCCTCCTCGTGGGCGCGGAGCAGCTCGGCGGTGATCTCGTCCAGGTCGAGCTGGGCGGTGTCCACCAGGCGGGCGTCCGGCGGGCATTCGGCCAGCAGTTTGCGGGGGACGAGGCTGCCCGCGTACAGACAGACCTGGCAGGCGGCGAGCTTCCGGGCGCCGCCGACCTGATCACGGTGCGCGGCGCC
>NZ_MUNF01000868.1 GCF_002154555.1 Streptomyces murinus | reverse complement strand
CCCGATGCCCGGCCCGGCCTCGACCCCGCCGATGCGCTGGTGCTCGACTGGCGCGACGGCGATGTGACGTAGCGGCACGGCGAGGCGAGGGCACACGGGCCCCGTCAATCCGCCTTCCGCACCAGGATCTTCCCCGTGTTCCCGCCCCGCAGCATCAGCAGGAACGCGTCCACGATCCGGTCGAAGCCGTCGATCACCGTCTCGTCCGCCGTCAGCACGCCGCTGCGCAGATGCGGTACGGCGAAGTCGTACAACTCCTCCTGCGCGTCCCGGTGGTCGGAGACCAGGAAACCCTCGATGCGCAGTCTGCGTTCCACCACGGCGGTGTGGTCGAGGACGACGGGCGGGGCGTCGGGGGTGTTGTACTGGCTGATCGTGCCGACCCGCGCCACCCGGCCACGGAGACGCAACGCACCGATCGCAGCACCGAGTTGCTCGCCGCCCACGTTGTCCACGAAGACGTCCACGCCGGTGGGCGCCGCCGCGGCCAGCAGCTCGGCGGCGGGCCCCTCGTGGTAGTCGAAGGCGGCGTCGTAACCCACGTGCTCCGTCAGATACTTGACCTTCTCGGGCGTGCCCGCGCTGCCGATCAGCCGGCCCGCGCCGAGGAGCCGGGCGAAGCGGCCCGCCGCGGTGCCGACACCGCCCGCCGCGCCGGAGACGAACACGTCCTCGCCCGCGCGCAGCCGCGCCACGCGGGTCAGGGCGACGTACGCCGTCAGGCCGGTGCCGCCCAGCACGCTGAGGTACGCGGTCAGCGGGACGCCGGGGTGGTGGGGCAGCCGTCGTACCTCCTCGGGGGTGACCACGGCGTGGGTGCGCCAGCCCTGGCGGTGGAAGACGATCTCGCCCTCGGGCAGGTCCGGGGTGCGCGAGGCGGTGATCCGGCCCAGGGCGCGGCCCTCCAGCGGGGCGTTCAGCGCGAAGTCGCCGTCCATCATCTCCCGGTGGTAGGGGTCCACCGACCACAGCAGGTTCTCCACCAGGGCGGTGCCCG
>NZ_MUNF01000867.1 GCF_002154555.1 Streptomyces murinus | reverse complement strand
GGCGGCAGCGCGGCCGTCGCGGCCTCGGCGTGGGCCAGGCGCGAGACATCCGCGGCGGCCCGGTCGAGGGCCGGCTCGGAGAAGCCGCGCAGGGAGATCAGCAGGTCGGCGCGGTCGGGCAGCACGTTCCCCGGGTGCCCGGCGTCTCCGGACCGCAGCGCGGTGGCGGTCACGGTGGGGCGCCCGCTCTCGCCTGCCGCGACCTCGGGCAGCCGCGTGACCAGCCCGGCCGCCGCCCGCAACGGGTCCGCGGCGAGGTGCGCGGTGGCCGCGTGACCCCCGTCGCCCTCGAAGGCCACCGCCAGGGTGCGGCTGCCGGCCAGGACCGGGCCTTCGGCGTGCGCCACCATCCCCGCCGGGAACGGCGCGGTGTGCTGGGCGAGCACCTCGTCGGGCGGGGTGACCCGGTCGTACAGGCCGTCCTCCAGCATGGCCCGCGCGCCGCCGAGAGTCTCCTCGGCGGGCTGGCCGAGCAGCAGCAGCGTGCCCCGCCACCGGTCCCGCCGGGCCGCGAGCCAGCGTCCTGCGGCCGCCACACAGGCGAGATGGGCGTCATGGCCGCAGGCGTGCATCACGGGGACCGGGCGGCCGTCGGGCCCGGTGGCGGTGGCGGTGCTGGCGTACGGCGCGCCGGTGGCCTCGGCGACCGGCAGGGCGTCGAGTTCGGCGCGCAGCAGGACGGCGGGGCCCTCCCCGTTGCGCAGTTCGGCCGCGACACCGTGGCCGCCGATGCCGCGCAGCACCCGGAAGCCGTCGGCGTCAAGACGCTGGGCGAACCGGGCGGCGGTGCGCACCTCGGCGCCGGAGAGCTCCGGATGGCGGTGCAGGTCGAGATAGAACTCGGCCGTCGGCGCCAACAGCTCGGCCAGACCCGGGAGTTCCTGGGTGGTCCGGGTGGGTTTGGTGCTCATGTCAGTGGCTCCTCGGGCAGGTGTCAGCGAGGTGACAGCGAACGGCAAGGGGGGTGCACGCGGACGCGCGTAGAACTGTGGAGTGCCGGAAGGCCGCAACGCCCCTGCGGATGCTGGATGTTGCGACCCGAACCGCCCGACCGGCCGTACCGCACCGTCCCCGAAACGGAAGGAGTCGTCATGTCTGACAACGCCCTCGCCTCCCTCGCCCAGGAGATCCTGGACCTCGAGTCGGAGACCTTCGAGATCACCGACTACTCGGACGCCAGCGAGGTCATGCTCGGTTCGTCCACGAGCTGCTCCTCCACGAGCACCTGCTCCAGCACCACCAGCACCACCTCCTGCACCGCCTGACGTCCGACGTCGGTGGAAAGGTCCCCGGCCCTGCCGGGGACCTTTCGCGTTCCCGGAACCGTCAGGGGAAGGGGTGCGGCACCAGCCGCAGGTTCTCCTCGCGCAGCGGGGCGGGCACCAGCCCCGCGCGGTACGGCGCGGTCCGCAGCCTCGGCAGGTGCGGCGCCCGCTGGCGCGGCCAGCCGAAGTCGATCGGCAGCAGCCCGGGGGCGAGCGTGGCGACCGTGCGCAGCCCCATCCGCCGCTGCTCCGGGGTGGTCTGGTCGACGGCGATGACATCGCAGTCCGCGTCGGCCAGCAGATCGCGCAGCAGCGTGACGTCGTCCAGCAGATCGGCGGTGCGCGGCCGGCGCTCCTCCCAGTCGGCGAACAGCTCGGCGAGCGGGGCCACTCGGGGCGGGGCCAGATAGCTGCGGGCGTGCTCACGCATGGCGGGCAGCCCGAACAGGGCGGCGTGGTCGGGCAGTCGTACGACCTTGTCGAAGTCCTTGACCATCGAGGCGAGTTCCGCGGGCCGTTCGGCGACCTGGCGGGGCAGGTGCGGGATGTAGGTGAGGATCTCGGAGAGCGCCGACTCCACGGCCGTCTCCGGGTCGAAGGAGGCGCCGGCGGCGAACGCCAGGGTGCCGGGTCCGTCGTCGCGGCGGACGGCGAGGCCGGTGACGACCGGTACCGGGAGGTCCACCCGGTTGTCGAAGACATGGACGTCGTAGCCCTGGAGTTCGGCGCGGGCCGCCATCGCGCGCACCCGTGCGCCGCCGACCGAGTCCAGGTCGATCTCCGGCAGCGGCAGATTGCCGTACCAGCCGAGCAGGAAGGCGTCCCGCTCCAGGAGTTCGAGCAGTCCGAAGAAGACCGCCTCCTCCAGACTGGCGCCGGTGGCGCAGCCGTTGGAGCACTCGAAGACGAAGTTGTCCTCGCGGGTGCCCGCGCTGTAGTAGACGAGCCGGGCGGGCACCAGGACGGGTCGCTCGTCGCGCAGCGACCAGCCGGTGACCCAGGGGATCGGCCGGGCCGGGTCGAAGGGCCGGACCATCGGGTCCTCGGCGTAGGTGCGCGGTGCGTACAGGCCGCAGGCGCGGGGGTCCAGGGCGCGTTCGCCGAGCTCGTCGTAGGAGGCGGTGACGACGGGGGCGCGGTGCCGGCGGTGGGTGCCGGCGTAGCGTTCCAGTCCCTCCAGGAAGGCCAACTCACGGCTGCGGGCGAAGGAGTTGGCCTGGCCGCTCCAGGTGACGTCGGTGAGTCCGGCGTAGCCCCGCATGAAGACGCTGCCCGCGACCGGCGCGGTGGTGGGCGAGGTCACATCGATCCAGGTGCCGCCGCCCAGCACCCCGCAGACCGGGTTCGCGAGCCCCTTGACCGGCACCGGGAAGTCTCCGGGTCGGCCCGAACGGTAGTCGTCGGGACCGGACTTGGGCCGGGAGGTCATGGGCCCAGCGGTGCGCCGGGCCGCCGCCTCGGCCACGGCCTCGCCGGTCACCGGGCGGCAGTGGGGGCACATCGGGTCGGGCAGCAGCGGGAAGGTGCGGACCTTGAGGGTCTCCAGGTCGAGTTCGGTGACCCGGGGCAACTCGGCGTCGGGGCCCGGGGGTTCGTGCCGGGCGCCGCCGGTGGCGATGAGGCGGTGCAGGGACCAGACGGCGTCCACCAGATGGTCGGGCAGGGCGGGCCAGCGACCGGCGACCGTGGTCTCGGTGCCGGTCTCCAGCGCGTCCCGTTCGGTGCGGGTGCGCAGCCGCTGGCGGCGCATCGCGAGGCAGGTGCCGCAGGCCCGGCCGGCCCGTCCGGTGCCGCCCCAGGGGCCCAACAGCACGGCCTGGGCGGTGAGATGGACCTCGGCCGTGTGCGGGGGCACCGGCGCGGCGGGGCCGGGCCGCTCGCCGAGGACGTTGGTGTCGCCGATGCGGGAGACGGCGGGGGCGGGCAGGCCCGCCGCGACGGCGCGGGCCGCCAGGCGGTCCTGGAGGGCCGCGCGGGCGGCCTCCAGG
>NZ_MUNF01000866.1:1139-1382 GCF_002154555.1 Streptomyces murinus | reverse complement strand
GTCCGGGGCGAACACCAAGAGCATCCAGCAGGACCTCGACCACGGCGGGCTTGTCGATCCGCATCTCGCCGTTCTCGATCCGGCTGTAGACCGATGCCGATACCTTGATCCTTGCGTTCTGCAATACCTGGCGTTGCGTCAGGCTGCCGCGCTCGATCTTCATCTCCGCGCCCAGCAGCAGAGCGGGCACACCCCAGGAGCCCGGAGGGTCGGCTGCCGGCCGCCCGAACTGAACTACACGAT
>NZ_MUNF01000866.1:0-1097 GCF_002154555.1 Streptomyces murinus | reverse complement strand
CCCCGGACAGGAGCGCCTCGACCTCCGGCACGGTGAAGATCAGGGCCGGCCCCTCCGGGAAACGGCTGTTCCGCACGGCCACCTGACCGTCATTCAACTTCCTCATCTCGACGCAGGCACCGGCACCCTGACTGACCCGGGCCTTCTGCCAGCACCCTGCCGCCTGAATCACGTCCGACCGCATCCCATTGAAGTACTGACTCATGATCGCCTACCTTCGTTGTCCGATTCCGTGCCCACTCACCCGATTGTCATACTTATAGGGAAACTCCCTGGCCGTACGCCCAGGAAATCCCGTACGGGAATTCTCAGAGCGGGCGAGTTGAATCATTCACCTTGGAAATCGAACAACACCACTCCCTGATCGAGTGATTACCACTCCAGCTTTGAACACTCGTGATCGAAATCTGATAACATCATCAGAAAGATTTGATCGCCTGACACTCCAGGGCGTCCAGGTCACGTGCCGAAGCCCTGACGGTTCAAAGAGGGCTCGCCCGGCCTGGGGCCCAGCATCCACGCATGCCGCCTCTGGACCTCGGACAAAGCAGCCTGCACGGCCTCGCGCCGGGGCTTCGCGAACTCGGGAAACCCCTTCGGGGACTCGAATCCGAGTGCAGTCAACAGCCGCTTCATCGCGGCTCGTTCGCCCTGCGCCTTCTCTCGGGCGAGCATCTTGCCCAGCCATTTCCAGGTCGGCCTCTGACGAGGCTCCGAGCATGGGGTAGACGGGCCGCCCTACGTAGCGAAAGNNGGGCGGCCGAGGCGTAATTTCCACGAACGGGCCACGTCCTACGTGTAGCGCGCGTAATCTTGCTCACGCCAGTACGGCGTGGCACCTCCACCACTCCGTCCCCGGACAACGGGTTCGGGGCGACGAGGAGGTGACAACCCGTTGAGGCACTTACGGGAACTGGCCCGCAGGCTCGGTCGGCGTGAACTTACCCTGATCATCCTTGCCGCGTTCGTATCAGCTTTCGCCGCCAAGGTGGTGGACGCCACCGTGGATGC
Source organism: Streptomyces murinus (assembly GCF_002154555.1). Lineage (GTDB taxonomy): Bacteria > Actinomycetota > Actinomycetes > Streptomycetales > Streptomycetaceae > Streptomyces > Streptomyces murinus. Next base: position 86 of record NZ_MUNF01000866.1, on the reverse strand, counting down.
GGCGATCTGGGTGTTCAACGCAGTGGCCTAGCCGACGACCATGACGGTCTCGACGTCATGGTCGCCGGCCGCTGAAGGGCCATGCA
>NZ_MUNF01000865.1 GCF_002154555.1 Streptomyces murinus | reverse complement strand
CCGCGGGCGTCGGCCGGCACGCTGGACATGATGATCGCCGTGTTGGGAGCGGCGAACAGACCGCCGCCGAGCCCGTTGAGGAAGATCAGCGCGGCGAACACCCAGTACGAGAAGTCACTCGGCAGGACCAGCAGCCCGGCGAAGGACACCGCCATCACCAGGAAGCCGCACGCCGCGAACAGCCGCGCCCCGAACTTGTCCGACAGCGCGCCCGACAGCGGCCCGGCGAGCAGGAAGCCGATGGTCAGCGGAAGCATGTAGATGCCCGCCCACAGGGGTGTGTCGGCGTAGTCGTAGCCGTGCAGCGGCAGCCAGATGCCCTGGAGCCAGATGATCAGCATGAACTGGAGGCCGCCCCGGGCGATCGCGCCGAGCAGGGTCGCGGCGTTGCCACCGGCGAAGGCCGCGTCGCGGAACAGCCGCAGCGGGAACATCGGTTCGGCGACCCTGGCCTCCACGAGGCAGAAGACCGCGAGCATCACGGCGCCGCCGATCAGGCCCGCGAGCACCCAGGGGTTGGTCCAGCCCATGGTGTGGCCGCCGTACGGCTGGATGCCGTAGGTGATCCCGGCGAGCAGCGCGGTCAGGCCGATGGCGAAGGTGATGTTGCCCCACCAGTCCATCCGCCCCGGCCGGCGGATGCCGGTCTCGTGCAGCGACTTGTACGCCCACACCGTGCCGATCAGGCCGATGGGCACGTTGACCCAGAAGATCGAGCGCCAGTTCCAGGTGACCAGCACACCGCCGAGCACCAGGCCGAGGAACGAACCGGCGATGCCGGCCACCATGTTGACGCCGAGCGCCATGCCGCGCTGCCGCGCCGGGAAGGCGTCGGTGAGGATCGCCGCCGAGTTGGCCATCAGCATCGAACCGCCGATGGCCTGCACGATCCGCCAGCCGATCAGCCACAGCGCGCCGCTGCCGCCGTGGAAGGGGTCGAGCGAGAGGATCACCGAGGTGATCGTGAAGATCAGGAAGCCCGCGTTGTAGATGCGGACCCGGCCCATCATGTCGCCGAGCCTGCCGAGCGCCACGACCAGTACCGCGGTGACGAGCATGTAGCCCATCAGCATCCACAGCAGATAGCTGACGTTCGCGGGCTCCAGCGGGTCCAGACGGATGCCGGTGAAGATGCCGGGCAGCGAGATCAGCACGATCGAGCTGTTGATCGTGGCGATCAGCATGCCCACCGTGGTGTTGGTCAGCGCCACCCACTTGTAGCCGGGGTGGTCCGCGCCGATCCATCTGCGCCCGCGGTGCTGCCCGGTCTCGGAGGCGCCGGGTATGCGGTCGGTCTCCTTGGTCGTCATCGGTTGCTCCCGGTGTCAGGCCGTTCGGGCTGAAGGGCGGGCTGGGCGGACTGGGCAGGCTGGGCGGGCTGAGCGCTCTTGGCGGTGCCGGTGAGCATGCGCCGTACGAGCGGGGCGACGACGCGCATGGCCTCGGCGAGCGCGCGCTGATCGTCGTCCGGGAGGCCGGTCATCAGGTCGGCCAGACGGGCGTCGCGTGACCGCCTGCGGGCGGCGAGCACCTCCCGCCCGGCGTCCGTGACCGCGATGAGCGTCACCCGGCCGTCCACCGCGTCATCGACGCGCATGACCAGGTCCTGGCGTTCCAGCCGCTGCACCAACTGGGTCATGGACGGCTGGGCCACGCCCTCCGCCGCCGCGAGGAGCGTGAGCCGGACCGGGCCCTCGCGTTCCAGCCGCGCCAGGGTGGAGGCCGCGGTGAAACTGAGGTCCCGGTGATCCGTCACGACCCTGATCACGGCAGATGCCGTCTCCGCCAGTGACTGTGCGGTCCGCTGCACGTCCGCATCTCTGTGAGAGTGATCCACACTCTTTAAGTATCACCCGCCTATATAGGAACCCTATGAAAATCTTCGTAAGACTTTCGGGCCGGGCGGGAAATGGGGCCATATGAGGCCGTCGGAGGCCCGGACATGCCGGTGCCGGGACGGAGGGATCCGTCCCGGCACCGGTGTTTCGGGGGTGGAGCGTAGGTGAAAAAGCGGTCGCTCAGCTGACCGTGACGTCGAAGACCGGGGACGCCGTGCTGCCGCTGACCATGCGCAGCTCGTTCTTGCCCTTCAGGCCCAGCTCGACGCGCAGCGCGTAGGAGCCGCCGCTGTTGACGGGGGTGGACGCCGACAGGGCGACCCACTTGCCGTGCTGCTTCTGCTGGAGGGTCACCTTGCCGCCCGCCTTGATGCCGGTGGTCTTGCCGGTGACCCGGAACAGCGTCCAGGCGTGCACCGAGGACACCGACGGCGTGGCCGTGATGGTGGGCTTGGCGGCCGCGGCCGTACGGGCACCGGCGACCGTCGCGGTGTGGACGGCCGGGGTGGCGGCCATGGCCGTGCCCGCGAGGGCGAGCGAGGTCGCGCCCAGGACGCCGACGACGGCAACGCGCAGGGAACGCCGCTTTGTGACCATCATGAATCTGTCCTTTTCTGTGGTGAGTTCAACTGTTCACGCCAAAGGAGAGGAACATGCCGATTGGCGCGGTCACTTGGAACGACGTCACCACGAGCGCGGGCGTTCACTCACGATTTGTCCCTGTCTTGTAACAGCCGGTCCGGTGTCACGCGCGGGGCCCGATCTCCTTCCCCTCGGCGTCCCGGACGGTGATGGCCTGCATCGGGCAGATGTCGGCCGCGTCCAGGGCGCGTTCGTCGCCCTCCGGGATCTGCTCGCGCACCGGACGCGCGTGGTCGCCGTCGAGGACGAACAGTTCCGGCGCGGTCCCGGCGCACATCCCGGAGCCCATGCACTGGCCGGGGTCCACGCTCAGTCGCCAGCTCATCGCCGCCTCACCAGCCCACCGGCATCACGCGGGGCCCGCGCACCAGCATCTCGGTCTTCCAGGTGATGTCACCCGCGAGGCGCAGCCCGGGGAAGCGGGTCACCAACGCCCCGATGGCCTCCTGGAGTTCGAGCCGGGCGAGGGGAGCGCCCAGGCAGTGGTGCACACCGTGGCCGAAGCCGAGGTGCGCGTTGCCGCCGCGGGTGAGGTCGAGCGCCCCGGCCTCGGTGAAGCGCAGCGCGTCCCGGTTCGCCGCCCCGATGGCGACCAGCACCGGCTCCCCGGCCCGCACCAGGGTGCCGCCGACCTCGACGTCCTCCTTGGCGTACCGGGCCTGCCCGGCCCCGCTGCCCAGCGGGACGAACCGCAGCAGCTCCTCGATCGCCTGCGTGATCAGCGAGGGGTCGGCCCGCAGCTGGGCCAGCGCCTGCGGGTGATCGAGCAGGGTGAGCACGAAGTTGGGGATCTGGGTGGCGGTGGTCTCGTGACCGGCCACGAGGATGCCGACGCACAGGTCGACCAGCTCCAGCTCCGACAGCCGGTCGCCGTGGTCGCGCGCCTCGATCAGCGCCGTCATCAGGTCGTCCTGAGGAGCGGCGCGATGCGCGGCGATCAACTCGGCCATGTAGGCGCGCAGTTCCTCGCGGTTGCGGTCGAACTCCGCCGCTGTCAGGGAGCTGGTGGACAGCGCCGCGTCGCTCCACACCCGGAACTGGGGGCGGTCTTGCTCCGGGACCCCGAGCAGCCGGCAGATCACCGCCACCGGGATGGGCAGCGCGTAGCGGTCGACCAGATCGACGGGCGGGCCTGCCGCCTCCATCGCGTCCAGCAGGGATGCCGTCAACTCGCGTACCTGCGGCCGGAGTTTCTCCACCTGGCGCACGGTGAACGCCTTCGCCACCAGCGAGCGCAGCCGGGTGTGGTCGGGCGGGTCCATGCTGAGGATCCCGCTGTCCCGGCGGCCCTCGGAGGCGCGCGGCTCGTCGTGGTCGAGGCTCAGCGCGCGGCTGAAACGCTGGTCGCCGAGGACCAGCCGGGCGTCCGCGTACCGGGTGGCGAGCCAGGCCGGCTCGCCGTACGGCATCCGCACGCGCAGCAGCCCGGGAGTGTCACGGGCGCGCTCGTACGTCTCGGACAGATCCAGGTCCTGGCCGGAGTTGAAGGGGTAGGCGAGGGGTGCGTGGTCGGTTGCCGTCACAGCTGTCTCCCTTGTGTAAGCACACGCTTACAACGCTAGGAGCTGCGCCCGGGGCGCGCAACGACGCGAATCGGCCGTTACTCTGCGGGTCCTTGCAGACGCGCGTCGGGCGCGGGGCGGCGAAGGAGCAGTGGGTGGACGGCGGCGAGTACACGCGGGACCAGCACCGGAGCGCCGGAGCCGCGCCGGGCGGGGAGCCGGCGGGGCGTCCGCGCGATGCCAGGGAGACCCGCGCGCGCATCCTGCGGGCGGCCGGCGCGGTCTTCGCGGAGCGGGGGTACGAGGCGGCCACCGTCCGGGACATCGCCGCCCGTGCCGGGGTGAATCAGGCGCTCATATTCCGCTACTTCGGCTCGAAGCAGGCCCTGCTCACCGAGGTGATGGCGCAGGACGGCAAGGAGCAGGTGAGCAGCACGCCCCCGGAGCTGCTGTTCGAGACCGCGCTGCGCGGTGTCCTCGCGGAGGGCGGTGGCGCCGACGCGGACCGGCTGGCCGTCTACCTCCGCTCCATCGGCAGCGCCGACGCCGCCCCGGAGACGGTCCGCGCCCTGGGCGAGGAGTACGCCGCCGCGCTCGCCGCCCTCTCCGAGGCCGAGGACGGCACCCTGCGCGCCCAGCTCGCCATGGCCTGGCTGCTCGGCATCGGCCTGATGCGG
>NZ_MUNF01000864.1 GCF_002154555.1 Streptomyces murinus | reverse complement strand
ACCTCGCTGCTGGGCGCGGGAGGGGGCGAGGGTCGTCGTCAACGACTACGGCGTCGCCACGGACGGCACCGCGCCCAGCAGCGAGGTCGCCGAGGCCGTCGTGAAGGAGATCGAGGCGGCGGGCGGGGAGGCGGTCGCGGTCGCCGACGACATCTCCACGATGGCGGGCGGACAGCGGGTCGTGGACACGGCGGTGGGCGCGTACGGGCGGCTCGACGGGGTGGTGTGCGTCGCCGGGATCCTGCGCGAGCGGATGCTGTTCAACATGACCGAGGAGGAGTGGGACCCGGTCATCGCGACCCATCTCAAGGGCACGTTCACCGTCTTCCGGGCGGCCGCCGCGGTGATGCGGCGCCAGCGGTCCGGGACGCTGATCGGATTCACCAGCGGGAACCACCAGGGCTCCGTGTCCCAGGCCAACTACAGCGCGGCCAAGGGCGGGATCATCTCGCTGGTCCGCAGCGCGGCGCTGGGCCTGCACAAGTACGGGGTGACGGCCAACGCGGTGGCGCCGGTGGCGCGGACGCGGATGTCGGCCAACGTGCCCATGGAGCTGGCCGGGATGGGGTCGGCGGAGGATGTGGCGGCGCTGGTGGTGTACCTGCTCTCGGACCGGGCGGCGGAGGAGGGGATCACCGGGCAGGTGTACTCGGTGGCGGGGCCGAAGATCGCGGTGTGGGCCCAGCCGTGTGAGCTGCGCTCGGCGTATGCCGAGGGTGGGTCCTGGACGCCGGAGCGGATAGCGGAGTTCCTGCCGGGGGCGGTGGGGGTGGATCCGATGCCGATGCTGTCCCGGCTTTCGGAGATGGAGGAGGCGGCGAGGTCGGGGGCGCGGCCGAACGCCCGATAGCGCCGCTGGAGGGGCACTGCCGGTCCCGGTGTCTGAATGGAGGCGGGTCGTATGGATTTCGGGTTCAGCGAAGAGGACGAAGCCTTTCGAGGTGAGGCGCGGGAGTGGCTCGCGGGCCATGTCGATCCTGCGGTCGGCCGCGGGGACTGGGAACGGACCCTCGGCAAAGACGGCTGGATCGGGCTCGGTTGGACGGAGGGCGGGTACGGAAACCGGACCGGGTCGCTCACCGAGCAGGTCGTCTGGGCCGAGGAGTACGCCCGCTCCGGAGCGCCGCCCAGGTCGGGGCACATCGGGGAGAACCTGTTCGCGCCCACGCTGATCCAGCACGGCACCGAGGAGCAGAAGCGGCGCTTCCTGCCGCCCGTCGCGGCCGGGGAAGAGCTGTGGTGCCAGGGGTACAGCGAGCCCGGCGCCGGTTCCGATCTCGCGGCGGTGCGGACGAAGGCCGTACGCGAAGGGGACCACCACCGGGTCACCGGGCAGAAGATCTGGACCTCCCTCGCACAGGAGGCCGACTGGTGCTTCGTGCTGGCGCGCACCGAGGAGGGGTCGCGGCGGCATCACGGGCTGAGTTTCCTGCTCGTGCCGATGGACCAGCCGGGCCGTATCGAGGTGCGGCCGATCCGGCAGCTGACCGGGACCAGTGACTTCAACGAGGTCTTCTTCGACGGCGCCAGGGCGGAGCATGTCGTCGGCGCGGAGGGCGACGGATGGCGCGTGGCGATGAGCCTGCTCGGCTTCGAGCGGGGGGTGTCCACGCTGGCCCAACAGATCGGGTTCGCGGAGGAGTTGCGGGGGGTCGTGGAGGCGGCCGTACGCGGCGGTGCCGTGCGCGACCCGCTGATCCGGGACCGGCTCGTACGCCAGTGGGCGGAGCTGCGCACCATGCGCTGGCACGCCCTGCGCACCCTGGGCGGGGCGGACGAGCCCGCCGCGCCCAGCGTCGCCAAGCTGCTGTGGGCCAACTGGCACCAGAGGCTGGGAGAGTTGGCCGTACAGGTGCGGGGCGCGGAGGCGGGGGTGGGGCCCGGGGAGTGGTCGGCCGAGGAGCCGTACCGGATCGACGCGGACCAGCAGCTGTTCCTCTTCTCCCGGGCCGACACCATCTACGGCGGCTCGGACCAGATCCAGCGCACGATCATCGCCGAGCGTGTGCTCGGGTTGCCCAGGGAGCCGAAGGGGGTCGGGTGATGCGGGGTGTGGTGTTCGACGGCCGGTGGGTGCGGGTCGTGGACGATCTGGCGGTACGGGAGCCGGGTCCTGGCG
>NZ_MUNF01000863.1 GCF_002154555.1 Streptomyces murinus | reverse complement strand
CTGACCACGCCCGAGCCGGGCCAGCGCGCCGCCCGGCTCGGGCGTGGTCAGGGAGAGCGAGGCCAGGTCGGGGCGCAGCCGCCGCAGCACCTCCGGCCGCCCGCGCAGCGCGGCCGCGGCGGGTCCGCCGCCGCGCGCGTCGTCCACCAGGCCCGCGCGGGCCAGCCGGTCCACCAGCGTGTCCACCCGGCCGTCCGGCAGCTTCAGCCGGCGGCCCTCCGCACGCAGGAGCGGCAGTCCCCGGGTGCCGTTGAGCAGGTCAAGGAAGCCGCTGGTGGCGGTGTCCATCGGACCCAGCGTCAGCGCGTGCGCGGGAGTCATCCCGAACTGCACCGTGCCCAGATCACGCCAGCCGCGCCGCAGCGCGGGCTTCATCACTGGATGCATGACAGATCCCCCAAATCCGCGTATCTACCGACTCTCAAGGCATCGGTGGATTGGTCGTGTTCCGCCGACGCCTGCCAGCATGCCCCCTCGGCCCGCGAGGCGTGGAAAGTTATCCACAGGCGATGGGTGATCTTCATATGAACCGGCAGGCGCGTCGAACCGTCCGGGAGCCGGGACTTTGCCCCTGTCCAGCGGGTAACGTCGGGGCGTGTCCGCCGACCCACTTCAGCACCGCGCCGGAAAGACAGAGCGCAGCGCGACGAGCGCGATCGAGGTCCGCAGGAGTGCCCGGCGCCGCCGGACGGTCTCCGCCTACCGCGAGGGCGATCGCACTGTCGTACTGATCCCCGCCCGGATGTCGAAGGCGGAGGAGCAACGCTGGGTGACCGTCATGCTCGACAAACTCGCCGCCCAGGAGAGCCGGCGGGTGCTCGGCGACGCCGAGCTGGCCGAGCGTGCCGAGCGGCTGTCGGCGCAGTTCTTCGACGGCAGCGCCCGCCCGGCCTCCGTGCGCTGGGTCACCAACCAGAACACCCGCTGGGGCTCGTGCACCCCGGCCGAGGGCAGCATCCGGCTCTCCCACCGGCTCCAGGGCATGCCCGAGTACGTCATCGACTACGTGCTCTGCCATGAGCTGGCGCACCTTCTGGTGCCCGGTCACGGCCCCGACTTCTGGCGGCTGCTGGAGGCGTATCCGCGCACCGAGCGGGCCCGCGGCTATCTGGAGGGCGTGGTCGCCGCCGCCCGGCTGCCGCACCTGCCCGACACACGGGGCGAGTGACCCCGTCCCGCGCGGGCCGCGTGTGTGTGGCCGGAATCGGTTCTGTACCGGGTCTGTACCGACGGGGACCGGCCGGGGTGGTTGTCGGCCACAGCCGTTAGCCTGGCGCGACGCACACCTTTCGGGATGGGGGACGGTCGTATCGCATGGCCAGGGAATTCCAACGCGGCCACAAGGCCAGGATCAGTGACCTCACCGCGGGCACCGATCTGTACGTAGGCGTGCAGATCGCCGGCCCCGGACTGACCTTCGACATCAGCTGTTTCGGCCTGGACGCCGAGGAACGGCTCTCGGACGACCGGTATTTCGTCTTCTTCAACCAGCCGAAGTCGCCGGAGGAGTCCATCCAGCTGCTCGGGGCCCAGGCGGGCGACACGGAGTCGTTCCGGGTCACGCTGGACCGGATCCCGGAAGGGATCCGCAAGCTGTCCTTCACGGCGACCCTCGACGGCGCCGGGCAGATGTCGCAGGTCGGCCCCGGCTACCTGCGCATCGTCGCGGGCGGCGAGGAGGTCGCCCGGTACTCCTTCACCGGCGCGGAGTTCTCCACCGAGCGGGCCGTCATGCTCGGCGACATCTACTTCAAGGACGCCTGGCGGTTCGCCGCCGAAGTTCTTCAGCAGCGCCTCCAGGCCGCCGTCGAAGCCCTGTCCGACCGCGGCGAACCGCCAGGCGTCC
>NZ_MUNF01000862.1 GCF_002154555.1 Streptomyces murinus | reverse complement strand
GCTCAACGCGAAGACGGTCGGCGAGCTGGAGGTCTTCATCCAGGACCTGCCCGCCGCCCACCAGCACGCGTCCCGCGCCGCCTACACCCCCGCCCCGCCGCGCCCCACGGACGACATACCCAGCGAGTCCGACGCGAACGTGGTGGCCGTCTTCAGCAGCGCGGTCCGCCGCGGCCGCTGGCGCGCCGGGCGCCGGATGCACGCGTACTCGATCTTCGGCAGCGTCGAGATCGACCTCAGCGAGGCGATCTTCGAGTACCAGCAGGTCGTGATCAAGGCCGTCTCGGTCTTCGGCGACATCCAGATCCGCGTCCCGGAGAACGTGTCGCTGCGCGGTACCGGCGGCGGCGTCCTCGGCAACTTCGACGTGGCCACGCTGGACTCGACCGAGACGGACGCGCCGGTCGTCTACATCGACGGCTGGGCCGTCCTCGGCAATGTGGAGGCCCGGCCCAAGCGCGGCAAGCTCGTCTCGGACATCCTGGAGCGGGTCCAGGACAAGGTCGAGCGGAAGCTGCGCAGACACCTGGACCGTTGACGGTCGCGAACTCCCCGGCAATCACCCGCCGTCGGGAACGCAGTGCATAGGCGCGCGTACAGCGGGTAGGCCTTGCTGCATCGTCGCTCGCTCGCGAAGCCGTCGTCAGGAGTAGACCCGTGCTGCAACCGCCGCATTCATCCCTGCAGGTAGCTGCCGTACCGGCCCAGCGGGTGCCAGCGCGGGAGCGGGACNNTACGGCGTCTGGGGCGGCCTGACGGCCGCCGAGCGCCGTGTGGTCCTGGCGCGGCGCCGCCGCCGCGAACTGGACCTGAAGAAGTCGGCCCGCGTGACGACGGACCGCATAGCCGGCTAGGGCGGCGCTCTCCGCCTCCCGCCCGGAAAAGCGAACGGCGCCCTCTCCGCACAGAGGGCGCCGAACGGCTTGCGAAGTGGCTTACTTGGCCCGCTCGAAATCGATCGCGCTGTAGGCCCGCAGCTTGCTGAGGCGGTGCTCGGAGTCGATCCGGCGCACCGTGCCCGACTTCGAGCGCATCACGATCGACTCGGTGAGCGCGGTCTCCGAGCGGTAGCGCACACCGCGCAGCAGCTCACCGTCGGTGATGCCGGTGGCCACGAAGAACACGTTCTCCCCGGACACCAGGTCATCCGTCGTGAGCACCCGGTCGAGGTCGTGCCCGGCGTCGATCGCGCGCTGCCGCTCCTCGTCGTCCTTGGGCCACAGCTTGCCCTGGATCGTGCCGCCCAGGCACTTCACGGCGCAGGCCGAGATGATGCCCTCGGGCGTACCGCCGATGCCGAGCAGCAGGTCGACGCCCGTGCCCTCGCGCAGCGCGTAGACGGATCCGGCGACATCGCCGTCGGAGATCAGCTTGATGCGCGCGCCGGCCTCCCGGACCTCCTTGATCAGGCCCTCGTGCCGGGGCCGGTCCAGGATGACGACGGTGACGTCCTCCGGGGTCGCCTTCTTCGCCTTGGCGATCCGCCGGATGTTCACGGCGACGGGCGCGTCGATGTCCACGAAGTCCGCGGCCTCGGGGCCGGTGACCAGCTTGTCCATGTAGAACACGGCGGACGGGTCGAACATGGCGCCGCGCTCGGCGGCGGCCAGCACCGCGATCGCGTTCGGCATGCCCTTGGCGGTGAGCGTGGTGCCGTCGATCGGGTCGACGGCGATGTCCACCTCGGGGCCGGTGCCGTCCCCGACGTGCTCCCCGTTGAAGAGCATCGGGGCTTCGTCCTTCTCGCCCTCGCCGATGACGACGACGCCGTTCATCGAGACGGTGGAGACGAGGGACCGCATGGCGCGCACCGCGGCGCCGTCGGCGCCGTTCTTGTCACCGCGCCCGACCCAGCGGCCGGCGGCCATCGCCGCGGCTTCGGTCACCCGGACGAGTTCCAGGGCGAGGTTGCGGTCGGGAGCCTCGGCGGGAACATCGAGTTCGGAGGGCAGGTGATGATTTTCGGTCATCGGGGCGCACCTTTCTGATACGGCGACGGCCGGATGAGGGTCTTGGCCATGACTCTATCGTTAGGCAGACAAAATGAGCAGGGGACCCCACGTTTGAGCGCCTGAGGCACCTGCGACGATAGGGACGTGGCAGGTTCGAAAGGCAAGCAGAAGACGGCCCGGGACATGATTCTCTCCCTGGCCCTGATCGGCATCGCGGCGGCGGTCGTCTACCTCTTCGCCATCCCGCACGACAATCACGCTCCCGACCTCAAGCGGGTCGACTACCGGGTCGAGCTGATCACGGCCCGCAGGGCGGCGAGCTACCCGGTGGCGGGGCCCGAGGGCCTGTCCGACACCTGGAAGGCCACCTCCGTGAGCTACGACGGCGCCAACGGCGACTACTGGCACCTGGGCTTCCAGACCCCTGATGCCCAGTATGTCCAGATCGAGCAGTCGGCGCAGAAGCGGGCCGACTTCATCGACCAGGCCACCCAGGGCGCGAAGGCCACCAAGGCCACCGAGCGGATCGACGGCCGCACCTGGACCCACTACACCGGCGGTCGCTACGACGCCCTCGTCCTGGAGGGCACGCCCGGCTCGACCACCGTGGTCGCCGGCACGGCCTCCTTCACCGACCTGACGAAGATGGCCTCCGCGCTCCGGATGGAGAAGACCTCCGCGCCGTAACCGGTCGGGCATTCGTGACTGGTCGGGCATTCGAACCCCGTCGAGCGGTCGTGACCCGTCGAGCATCGGAAAGGGGCCCCCGGCGACGCCGGGGGCCCCTTTCCGAAGTGCGGGGTGGGGCTCAGACGGTCGTGATGACGTCCTCGTACGCGAGCCGCGGGGAGCGCGGGTACGACGCGTCCGGGCCCGGACGGCCGATGTTGACGACCATCAGCGGGGTGTGGTCGTCGTCCAGGAACTCCTTGCGCACGCCCTCGAAGTCGAACCCGGTCATCGGGCCCGCGGCGAGGCCGGCGGCGCGCACGCCGATGATGAAGTAGGCGGCCTGGAGCGCGGAGTTCAGCGCGGCGGAGCGCTCACGGACCGGGCGCTCGGCGAAGAAGGCGTCCTTGGCGGCAGGGAAGGCCGGGAACAGGGCCGGCAGCTCCTCGTGGAACTCGTTGTCCGCGGAGAGGATCGCGACCAGCGGGGCGGTGGCGGTCTTGGGCCGGTTGCCCTCGGCCATGTGCCGCACCAGGCGCTCGCGGGCCTCGGGGGAGCGGACCAGGGTGACGCGCAGCGGGGTCTGGTTGAAGGCGGTCGGGCCGTACTTGACCAGGTCGTAGATCGCCCGGACCTGCTCCTCGGTCACCGGCTCGTCGGTGAAGGTGTTCGCGGTGCGGGCCTCGCGGAACAGCAGGTCCTGGGCGGCGGGGTCAAGAACGAGAGACATCGTGACTTCCTCGGTGATGCGAACGGTCCGCTCCGGACCGCGGCTGACCGCACGACCCTACGCCCATTGAGTTTTAACTTTCAACAAAACTGGCTGCGAGGTGACCCACCCCACAGCCCCGGCCGGGGCAGGCAGGCTCCTACTCGGCACCCTCCCCGCCCTCTTCTTCCTCCTCCTCCGCGAGCGCCGCGTCCAGGCGGGCGCGCGCCCCCTCCAGCCAGCGCCGGCACACCTTGGCCAGCTCCTCCCCGCGCTCCCACAGCGCCAGGGAGTCCTCCAGCGAGGTGCCGCCCGCCTCCAGCCGCCGTACGACCTCGATCAGCTCGTCCCGCGCCTGCTCGTACGAGAGCGTCGCTTCCGTACCGCCGGTCTCCGTCTTGCCGGTCATTCGCCCACCTTCACCGTGAATTCGCCGTCGGCGACGCGCGCTCGCAGCGCCTCGCCCTCACTCACCTCGCCCGGATCGCGCACCACGTGCCCGTCGGAACGCTGGAGCACCGCATAGCCGCGTTTCAGCGTGGCCGCGGGGGAGAGGGCCACCACACGCGCGCGTGTGTGCGTCAGCTCCGAGTCCGCGCGGTCCAGCAGATGGCCGAGGGTGCGCCGGCTCCGCCCGACCAGGGAGGCCACGTGGTCCGCGCGCTCGTCGAGCATCCGGTGCGGATCCTCCATCGCGGGCCGGGCCAGCGCGTGCGCCAGCCCCCGCTCCTCGCGCTCGATCAGCGCGTGCGCACAGCGCCGGGCGCGCCCCTGGAGCATCCGCACCCGCTCCAGCTCCTCGCCCACGTCCGGTACGACCTTCTTGGCCGCGTCGGTCGGGGTGGAGGCGCGCAGATCGGCGACCAGGTCGAGCAGCGGACTGTCCGGCTCGTGCCCGATCGCGGACACCACCGGGGTACGGCAGCCCGCCACCGTCCGCACCAGCTGCTCGTCGGAGAACGGCAGCAGATCCTCCACGCTGCCGCCGCCGCGGGCCACGATGATGACGTCCACGTCCTCGATCGCGTCCAGTTCCTCGATCGCCCGCACGACCTGCGGGACGGCGTGCACCCCCTGCACGGGGACATTGCGCACCTCGAAGCGCACGGCGGGCCAGCGATGCCGGGCGTTCTCCAGCACATCACGCTCGGCCGCCGAGGCCCGGCCGCAGACCAGACCGATCAACTGCGGCAGGAACGGCAGCGGCTTCTTGCGCGCCGCCGCGAACAGCCCCTCCGCCGCGAGCGACTTCTTCAGCTGTTCGAGCCGGGCCAGCAGCTCACCGACCCCGACCGGCCTTATCTCGGTCGCGCGCAGGGAGAGCTGACCCCTGGGCGCGTACCACTCCGGCTTGGCCAGCACGAGGACGCGGGCGCCCTCGCCGACGATGTCCGCCACCTCGTCGAACACCTGCCGGAAGCAGGTCACGCTGACCGAGATGTCGTACGACGGGTCGCGCAGCGTCAGGAACACGACGCCGGCGCCCGGCCGCCGCGACAGCTGGGTGATCTGCCCCTCGACCCACACCGCGCCCAGCCGGTCGATCCAGCCCCCGATCAACCGGGAGACCTCACCGACCGGCAGGGGCGCCTCAGGGGTCGTCTTCAAAGCCATGCGCCGAGCGTAATGGCCGCCACCGACAAGGAGGTCCGGCCGGGCGCGGACAGCTGATCCCGGCGCGCCCGTACGCCCCCTACGATGGACCCATGACCGCTTCGCCGCGCCGCCGTGTCCTGCTCGCCGCCCCCCGAGGCTACTGCGCCGGTGTGGACCGCGCCGTGATCGCCGTCGAGAAGGCCCTGGAACAGTACGGCGCCCCGATCTACGTCCGGCACGAGATCGTCCACAACAAGTACGTCGTGCAGACCCTGGAGAAGAAGGGCGCCGTCTTCGTCGAGCGCACGGAGGAGGTGCCCGAGGGCAACATCGTCATGTTCTCGGCGCACGGCGTGGCCCCCGTCGTCCACGAGGAGGCCGAGCGGGGCCGCCTCGCCACCATCGACGCGACCTGCCCCCTGGTCACCAAGGTCCACAAGGAAGCCGTCCGCTACGCGAACGAGGACTACGACATCCTGCTGATCGGCCACGAGGGCCACGAGGAGGTCATCGGCACCTCCGGCGAGGCCCCCGACCACATCCAGCTGGTCGACGGCCCCGAGGACGTCGCCAACGTCGAGGTCCGCGACCCGTCGAAGGTCGTCTGGCTGTCGCAGACCACCCTCTCCGTGGACGAGACCATGGAGACCGTCGACGCCCTGAAGACCAAGTTCCCCGGCCTGATCTCCCCGCCCAGCGACGACATCTGCTACGCCACGCAGAACCGCCAGGTCGCCGTGAAGCAGATGGGCGCCGACTCCGACCTGGTGATCGTCGTCGGCTCTCGCAACTCCTCCAACTCCAAGCGCCTGGTCGAGGTCGCCAAGCTCGCCGGTGCCCGCGAGGCGTACCTGGTGGACTTCGCCGACGAGATCGACGAGGCCTGGCTGGAGGGCGTGAGCACGGTCGGCGTCACCTCCGGCGCCTCCGTCCCGGACGTCCTGGTCGAGCAGGTCCTGGAGTGGCTCGCCGAGCGCGGCTACGGAGACGTGGAGATCGTCAAGACCGCCGAGGAGTCCATCACCTTCTCGCTGCCCAAGGAGCTCCGCCGCGACCTGCGCGAAGAGGCGGCGAACCTGGTGGCCGAGCGCGGCGGATCGGGCGCTTCCGAGGAGTGACCACGACCTCCTGGGCGTGACTGTCAGTGGCCCGTCGTAACGTGGAGCCATGCAGATCTTCGGCGTGGACATCGGCGGATCCGGGA
>NZ_MUNF01000861.1 GCF_002154555.1 Streptomyces murinus | reverse complement strand
CCAGCACCCCGCCCCCCTCCCCGGAGGCCAAGCGACCGCCCTGCCTCGGGCCGCGAGGGTCGTCGCGTATTGGGGGAGCAGGGTCGGGTCGTCGGGGGAGGTTGCCTCGGAGGCGGCGAAGGCCTCGTAGGAGGGGACCGTGCCCGTGACGATGCCGAGGTTGTCGGTGCCGGAGGTGGCGAGTTCGCGGAGGGAGGACTCTATGGTCGTGAGGTGGGTCTCGTGGGAGGGGTACTCCGCGGAGAGGGTGGGGTAGGCCGAGAGGAGTTCGGCCAGTTCAGGGGCCGGCCAGTGGAGGACGGCCACCGGGAAGGGGCGGGAGAGGGCCTCGCGGTAGGCGCCCAGTTCCGTGCGCAGGCGGGAGATCTCGGCCTCCAGCTCGGCCGGGTTGTCCGAGCCGAGGGACCAGACGCGCTTGGGGTCATGGAGCTCGTCCAGGGTGACCGGCGCGGTGTGCAGGGCGTCGGCCAGGGTGTCCCAGTCGTCGTGCGGCAGGCCCCGCATACGGCGGACGCGGTGGCGGCCGTAGAGGAGGGGGTGGAGGGCCTGCGGGGGCTCCGCGGCGTCCGGGAGCAGCAGCCGCGCCGCCTCCGTGAACGTCTCCTCCGCCGACTCCAGCTCGTCGTGGGCCTCCAGGGACTCCGCGATGATCACCCAGGGGCCCGGCTCGCGCGGGGCCGTCGTACGGATGCCGTCGATGATCGCCCGGGCCTCGGCCTCATGGCCGTACTCCCAGAGGTTGGACGCCTTCAGGGCCCGTACCAGCGACGGGTTCTCCAGGGCGGCCGGGGTGGACAGCAGGCGGTCGTAGAGGGTGGTGGCCGCGGGGCGGTCGCCGGACAGCTCCAGGTGGGCGGCAGCCCGCAGGAGCAGGGCCTCGGCGTCCTCCGGGTACAGGCCGGCGGTCCGCTCCAGGCGTGCCGCTTCGGCGGTGTGGTCGACGTTCTCGGCAGGCGTGTCGGGGCGCATGGGGGACACCGTACTGCCGGGCGCCGACAAACGTGAGGGCGGTCTGGTGGGGTGGTCCTTGAGAGGGACATCTCGCATATGACGGCCACTGTCGGGATATACCGGTCCGCCGGTCCGTGGATGTGCGGGGGTGCCGGGGACGTCACGCCCCGGCCCGCCCCGCCCCGCCGTACACAGGACCACTCGCTATCTTCTGTGCGTACATCGACATCCACGCAGACATCCGGTCTGTGTGGACATCTGGACGTGGGGTCGTGGGTCGGGATGCGCGTGACGGGGGAGTTGGTCCACGCCGAGCAGGAGGGGCTGAACGCGGCCCGGGCGGAGGGCGAGGGCGCGGGGGCGCTGCCCCGGTACTGGCCGCTGCTGCTCGTCGGGGCCGCCGTCGTGCCCGGCACCCTGCTCTTCCTCGTCGGGCGGTGGGGGGACGCCCCGGCCGTCGAGGCGTGGCGGACCGTGTGCCTGGCGGTGACGGTGCAGGCGCTGCCGTTCCTGCTGCTCGGTACGGCCCTGTCCGGGGCGATCAACGCCTTCGTGCCCGAGCGGGTGTTCCGGCGGATGCTGCCCCGGCGGCCCCTGCTCGCCGTGCCCGTGGCGGGAGTCGCGGGGGTGGTGCTGCCGGGCTGTGAGTGCGCGTCCGTGCCGGTGGCCAACAGCCTCATCGGGCGGGGGGTCACCCCGGCCGCCGCGTTCGCCTTCCTGCTGTCCGCGCCGGCCATCAACCCCGTCGTCCTCACCGCCTCCGCGATCGCCTTCCCCGGCAACCCGGCCATGGTGCTGGCCCGGCTGCTCGCCTCCCTCGCGACGGCCGTCGCCATGGGGTGGCTGTGGCTGCGGTTCGGGCGCAGCGAGTGGCTGCGGCCCGCCGTACGGCACACCGGGCATCAGGCCGGGCACAGCAGGTGGGACGAGTTCCGGGCCGGGTTCCAGCACGACTTCCTGCACGCCGGCGGGTTCCTGGTGCTGGGCGCGATGGCGGCCGCCACCTTCAACGTCGGCGTGCCGCGCTCCGTGCTCGCCACCTTCACCGGCACGCCCTGGCTGGCCGTGCTCTTCCTGGCCGCCCTCGCGGTGCTGCTCGCCGTCTGCTCCGAGGCGGACGCCTTCCTCGCCGCCTCGCTCACCGGGTTCCCGCCGGTGGCGCGGCTGGCGTTCATGGTGGTGGGGCCCATGGTCGACCTGAAGCTGATCGCCCTCCAGGCGGGCACGTTCGGGCGGGCCTTCGCCGTACGGTTCTCCGCCGCCACCTTTGTCGTCGCCGTCGCGTGCAGCGCGCTGATCGGAGGTGCCCTGCTGTGAAGCGGATCCTGCAATCGGGGCTGCTGGTGCTGTGCGGGCTCGGCCTGCTGCGCATCTCCCTCGTCACCGACCTGTGCCTGCGGTACGTCAAGGAGAGCATGCGGCCCCTGCTCATCGCCTCCGGGTGCGTCCTGGTGCTGCTGGGGGTCGTGAGCGCGATTCTCGATCGGCGGGGGCGGCAGCGGGAGCACGGCACGCACGGGCACGACCACTCCCATGTGCCGCGCGTCGCCTGGCTGTTGCTGCTGCCTGTGCTCAGCCTGCTCTGCTACGCCCCGCCCGCCCTCGGCGCCTACACCGCCTCCCGGCAGCCGCCCAAACCCATCGTCCAGCAGAGCGAGTTCGCGCCGCTGACCGCCATCTCCCCGCTGCCGATGACCCTGTCCGACTTCACCAGCCGGGTCCAGCAGGACCGCGCGCGGGCCATCAAGGGGCGCACCGTCCTGATGACCGGCATCGTCACACCGCACGGGAAGGGCAGCTGGGATCTCACCCGGATCATCATCAACTGCTGTGCGGCGGACGCCCAGTCGGTGAAGGTACGGGTCTACGGCGGTCCCGTGCTGCCCGCGAACACCTGGGTCACGGTCACCGGCGTCTGGCACCCCGCCGGCACCCTGGGCACCTCTTCCGCGGCGGTCGCGCTGGACGCCCGTACCGTCAAGAAGGTGCCCCGGCCCATCAACGGCTACCAGGACGCCCTTCCGCTGCCCACCGCGCGCACCCCCTGAAATCGGCTTCTCCTCTGGCCAGTTGAGGGAGGCGCGCCTATCGTGCGGGCGGCTCCCGGTGGTGGAGGTGGTGTGCGGATGCGGACCGCGGCGGACGTCCGGGTCGTCGGGCACGGGGATCGGCGCAGACGTGTCCGGCGCCGGCGGATCCTGTTCGGCGGCGGCGAACTGCTCGTCACCGCCGGGGTGTTGCTCCTGCTGCTGGTGGCGCACCAGCTGTGGTGGACCAACCGGGAGGCGCGGCAGGGGGCCGAGCGGACGGTGGCGGCGCTGGAGAGGCAGTGGGGACCGCGGGCCGACGGCCCTGCGCCGGAGACGGGTTCGCCGCCGCCCTCAACCCCCGCGTCCACGACATCCGCGCCGACGGCACCCGCACCCCGCC
>NZ_MUNF01000860.1 GCF_002154555.1 Streptomyces murinus | reverse complement strand
GTGCTCCAACTGGTGCGCGCCTGGTCGCGGCCGGACTTCGTCCTGGACCGGCGAGACGGCGGACGGGCCTTCGCGCGCAAGGTCATGCGCGATGTCATCGCGGACGCGGTGCGCGGCAGGGACCGTGATCTCTCGTCCCCGGTGCGCGAGTTCCCCGAGGTGCCGGTCGAAGCGGACGAGGGCGAGCACACGCGGGAGGTCCGCCTCAAGGCCATCGACCGTTTCCTCGCCGAGAAGTTGACGGAGCGGCTGTACCCGGTCGGCAGGCTCGCGATCGTCGAGGGCCTCAGCCAGGCGGAGATCGCGCGTTGCCTCAAGATCGACCGGCATACGGTGGGCCGCCGGTTCAAGGACGTGTGCAAGGCCCTGGAGCCCTACAAGGAAACGATCTACGACGAGGTACTGGGCGACGTGACGAGCTAGTGCCGCTACTCGGACTCACGGGAGGGGGCCCACCAGTCGCCTCCCGTGAGCCCAGGTTGGGTCCTAGCGACCCGGAAAACGACAAGGGCCACACACGCACCTCGGGAGGGAACACGCGGGATGTATCCAACATTCGAAGTACTCCGCCAGGCGGCGGAGGCATGCCGGGCACCAACTCGGCAGCCACCGGAGGAGATTGATCCGGTGAGCTGGGAGGCGCTGCTGGATCGCGTCGAGGATCAGCTGGAGGAGGACGACCGAGACGTTCGCACCGCCTCGGCCGGCTCGCTCTCGCTTCACATCTGCTGAACGACGTTGAGGGGAACCAGCGGTCGGGGAATGCGCGGGGGGTTCGAGGCCAGGTCCGCACGGGGGAGGGACCCGGGCTGGGACAAGTAGCGCCACGACAGCTGGACACCAGGCCCGGCGTGCTACCTCTTCTTGGGAGAGAGGGCAGCACGCCGGGCAAGCGGCAGGCGTTTATGCTGCCCGGATGATCAAGCCGACCGAGCCGATCAAGCTCGTCATATTCGACTGCGACGGCGTACTGGTCGACAGCGAGCGCATCGCCGCCCGTCTCCAGATCGCCCTCGGCGCCGAACTGGGCTGGCCGTTGAGCGAGGACGAGGTCGTCGGCCGGTTCATCGGCCGCTCGCACGCCGCGATCCGCGAACAGGTCGCCGACCGGCTGGGCGCGGAGACCGCCGCCATCTGGGCGGAGCGTTTCGAAGAGCTGCACCGCGAGGCCGTCGACACCGAACTCGCGCCCGTAGAAGGGCTGGTGGAGGACCTCGACACGATCACGCTGCCGACGTGCGTGGCCTCCAGCGGGTCCCATGGCAAGATGCGGCACACCCTGGGCCGTACCGGACTGTACGACCGTTTCGCGGGCCGCATCTACAGCGCCACCGAGGTCGCCCGCGGCAAGCCCGCGCCGGACTTGTTCCTCCACGCCGCCCGGAGCATGGGCGTCGAGCCGGCCGCCTGTGTGGTGGTCGAGGACAGCGGGCCTGGTGTGCGGGCCGCGCGCGCCGCGGGGATGCGTGCGTTCGGGTACGCCGGGGGACTGACGCCCGCCGAGCGGCTCGCGGGGCCCGGCACCGTCGTCTTCCATGACATGCGCAAGCTGCCCGCACTCATTACCGGGCAGTAACATGTTGCACTGTCAGTGCCATGCGCTTCACTGTCCGTCATGGAGCTCACGCAAGCGACCGTGAACGACCTGCTGGACCGGCTCGGCCCGGTCGCCGGCCACCTGTACCTGCCCGGCGACCTGGACCCGCAGACCCCGACCGACCTGCTCGACGGCAAGTACGGCGCCCCGCGCACCCTCGTCCTCGACGGCTTCACCGATCCGACGGCCGACGTGGGCTCGTCGAGCGCTCATACGGCCGTACGGTCGTACGGCCGTCACCGGTCAGGCCCCAGCCGTGCTGGATCAGCTCCTCGCGCATGTGCTCGGCGAAGAAGGGGGCCGTCACGGCCCGGCCGGTGATAAGGGGCCTCGCGATTGAAACCGCGGGCCTCCACAGGCGCGCCCGCGAGGAACGCCTCAAGGGCACGGGCCAGTTCCTCGGCGTCCCCGTCTGGTGGATCAGCACGTCCCGCACCGTCCACGCCTCGCACCAGGTGCCGTCGTCGGGCCGCCTCGCCTGCACGGCGCGGGCGAAGGGAGCGAGTTCCGGCAGGATCGGTCTCGGCGACCTTGGTGGGGACCATGCGGCCATGGGCAACCGGGGCGGGGGGTCGGCCAAACCGGCCGGGGGACTCAGCTTGTGCCCGGGTCGGCGACCAGGTCAGTGAGGCGGTGCAGCAGCGTGACCAGCAGGGCGCGCTCGGCCGGGGTGAATGCCTCGTAGGCGCGGGCCTGGCGCTCGCGCAGGTGGCCCCGGAGCACGGCGAGCCGCTCGGCGCCGTCGTCGGTGAGGCTGACCAGGACACGCCGTTCGTCCTCGGGGGAGCGGCGGCGTACGACCATCCCCTTCGTCTCCAGCTGCTGGAGCATCCGCGTCGCGGTCGGGACGCTGACGTCGGCGCTGCTCGCCAGCCGGCCCACGGGCAGGTCCGGCTCCGTGGCCAGCGGTTCGAGGAGGGCGACCTGGGGGAGGGAGAGGCCGCCGTAATGCTCCGCGCTGGTCGTACGGGCCCGGCGCATCGCGAAGAAGAGGGCGTCGGCGGCCTGGGAGATCTCCTCCGCGCCGATGTCGCCGTGCGCCGGCGACTGGTCAGGCGCCGATGTCTGGTCATGCGCCACCGACTGGTCAGGCGCTGCCGACCGGGCGTGATCTGCCGCCCGCCGATCCGGATCCGCGGTCTTCCGAGATCGCCGATCCGGATCCGCGGTCTTCCGAGATCGCCGATCCGGATCCGCGGTCTTCCGGCCCCGGTTCGGGGGCTTCTGGCCTTGATTCGCCGCCCCCCGGCCCTGGTCCGCGGCCCGCTGGTCTTGGTCCGCCGCCGGCTGGGCGTCTGCGGCTGTCTGCGGGCGGTCGTCCGCGGACGACTCGTCGGCGGCGCGAAGGCTGTTGCGTCTGTCGCTCATGGGTGCTACTTTAGCAAAGCAATCGTTAGCAAGCTAAATATTAGGAGGGCAAGAGACGATGGCTGCTTCTCGACGCATCGATGTTCACCAGCACCTCATCCCGGGGGCCTATCGGGAGGTGATGGAGCGGCATGGCGCCACGGCCGCGGGCTGGCCGACGCCCGCATGGGACGCGCAGAGCGCGATCGCGATGATGGACCGCCGCTCGATCGCCACCGGAGTCCTCTCGGTCAGCTCACCGGGCACTCATTTCGGCGATGACGCGGAGGCCCGCGCGGTGGCCCGGAGTGTCAATGAGTACGGCGCGGAGCTGGTCAAGGACCGCCCCGACCGCTTCGGACTCTTCGCGAGCCTGCCCCTGCCGGACGTGGACGGCGCAATCGCCGAGGCCGCGTACGCGCTGGACGAACTGCATGCCGATGGTGTGGTGCTGATGTCCAACGCCCATGGCCGCTATCTCGGCGACAAGGAGTTCGCCCCGCTCTGGGAAGAGCTGGACGCCCGCGGCGCCGTGGTGTTCATCCACCCCACCGGCTCGGCCCTGCCCATGCTCGACGGCCTGCCCGGCCCCGTGGTCGACTTCCCCTTCGACACCACCCGCACCGCGCTGCACATGACGGTCAACGGAGTGATGGGCCGGCACACCCGGATGAAGGTGATCCTCTCCCACGCGGGCGGCTTCCTGCCCTACGCGGCCTGGCGGTTCACCCTCGGCGCCCAGTTCAACCCCGGCACCACGCCCGAGAGCATCCTGACCGATCTGCGGCGCTTCTACTTCGACACCGCCCTCTCCGCCAGCCCCTCCGCCCTGCCCTCCCTGCTCGCCTTCGCGGCTCCGGGCCACGTCCTCTACGGCAGCGACTCGCCCTTCGCCGCGGAGGAACACGGCAGGCTCTTCGACGCGATGCTCGACGGCTACGACGGTTACGAGCCGGGAGGGCTCGATGCCATCAACCGGGGCAGCGCGGAGGCCCTCTTCCCGAGACTCAGAGCGGCCTGATCGGTCGCCCTCGGGTGAGGAAGCGGCGGTGGTACGGCCCCTGCCGCGCGCCCCGTCTCAGCCCGGGTCGGTGGGTCTGTGCGGGGGCGGCGCCGGTCGGTATGTCGAGCGGGAGTGGTGGCGTTCCTCGGGGCCGGGGCCGCCCCCGCACAGACCCACCGACC
>NZ_MUNF01000859.1 GCF_002154555.1 Streptomyces murinus | reverse complement strand
CCACGTCGTCGGCGCCGGTGAGCTTGCCGGTGTGCGAGGCGGCCGTACGGGCGCCGGTCTCGGTGCGGCCCACCTTCACCGCGACCACCGGCACGCCCCGGCGGGCGGCGCGGTCGGCGGCCAGCAGGAAGGCGCGGCCGTCCTTGAGGCCCTCGACATACGCGGCGATGGCGCCGACCTCGGGCTGCTCGGCGAACCAGGAGATGAAGTCGGCGCTCTCCAGATCGGCCTCGTTGCCGGTCGGGGCCCAGTGGGTCAGGCGGATGCCCAGTTCCTGGAGGGCGAAGACGGGGCGGCCCTGGTGGCCGGACTGGGTGATCAGCGCGATCGCCGGTCCGGTGAGGTCGTCCCGGAAGTGCTCGAAGGCGTTCAGGTTGGTGTTCGGGCCGAGCAGCCGCAGCCCGGAGCGGCGCGCGGCCTCCGTGAGCCGCCGCTGGGCCGCGGCGCCCGCCTCGCCGGTCTCCGCGAAGCCGGACGCGAAGGCGACGGCGAACTTCACCTTGGCCTCGGCGAGTTCGCCGATCACCGGGAGCGGGTCGGCGATCAGCAGGACGGCCAGGTCGACCTGTTCGGGCAGCGCGGCGACGGACGGGGCGCAGGGGATGCCGAAGACGGCCGGCCGGGTCGGGTGCACGGGGTGCACCCGGGCGCCGACGCGCTCGGCCCAGTCCAGCAGCTGCCGGGTCATGCCGGTGGTGGGGCGGCCCGGCGTGTCCGAGGCGCCGATCACGGCGACGGACTGCGGGCGGAAGAAGCGGCTCAGGTCCGGCACGTCCGCGTGCAGCGGGCGCCCGCCGACGTCCAGGTCGTCCACCCGGCCGTGCACGGCGGGCCC
>NZ_MUNF01000086.1 GCF_002154555.1 Streptomyces murinus | reverse complement strand
CACCGGTGCGGCGGTGGGGGCGGGGGCCGAGCGTCGATCGACGGCAGGGCCGTGATCGACTCGGTGAAGGTGGAGGTGGAGGTGGAGGCCGGCCCGGTGACGGTGACCTTCTTCCGCGCATCGCCGGCCTCCCCCTGGCCGAGCGTGCGGCACTGGCGGCGGCGCGCGCCGCTCTTGCCGCTGCGGCATAAGCGGCGCAGGTGAGAAGGCGCCGGCGGAGATTTCTCCGGTCGGCGGACACAGCGCGCGGGCCGTGTCCGAAGCGGCCGTCCCGCCCTACTCCGGGTCGCCCGCCACCCGTGCGTGCAGATGCTGGTCGTGCCAGCCGTCGGCGTGCAGCAGGGCGCCGCGCATCGTGCCCTCGAAGGTGAAGCCGGCCTTCTCGGCGACGCGGCAGGAGGCGGGGTTGGCGGTGGAGTGGCACAGGCGGAGGCGGTGCAGGCCCAGGTCGTCGAGGGACCAGCGGGTGAGGCGCCGGGTCGCGGCGGGGGCGAGGCCGGTGCCGCGGGCCTCGGGCAGCAGCCAGTAGACGAGCTCCGCGGTGCCGCCCGCGAGGTCGATGTCATTGAGCCCGATCAGTCCGATCGCGGCGCCGCCGGTCCGGGCGATGGCCCATACGGCACCGGTCTCGCCCCGCCACCGCTCGTGCATCCGCTCGATCCGGCGCCGGGCGTCGGCGTGGTCGGCCACGGTGAACAGGTTCCACCGCCCGATCTCCGGATCCCGCGCGGCGGCCAGCAGCGCGTCGGCGTCGTCCGGGCGCCAGGGCCGCAGCTCGGCGCCCTCCGCGAGATCGAGAACGGGCTGCCCGCCGTCGGCCATGCGGCCCGCGGGTACGACGCCGGGTATGCCTGCGCTGAAGATCATCCGGTGATGATCGCACGCCGTACTACCCCTGGGGCAGCCGGTGCAGGGTCACCTCGACGAGCGTCCCGCCCTCGATCTCGGCCGTCATGTAGGTGCGGTACGGCTGGCGCCGGCGGTCGGTCGGGGAGCCGGGGTTGAGCAGCCGGAGCCCGCCGGGGGCCGTGCTGTCCCAGGGGATGTGGCTGTGCCCGAACACCAGCACGTCCAGGTCGGGGAAGCGCGCGGCGCACCGGGCCTCGCGGCCCTGCGCGGATCCGGTCTCGTGCACCGCCCCGAAGCGCAGTCCGTCGAGTTCGGCGTACGCCACCTCCGGCAGCCGGGCGCGCAGTCCGGGCCCGTCGTTGTTGCCGTACACCCCGATCAGCCGGCGGCTGCGGCTCTCCAGCAGATCGAGCGTGGCGGTGTCCACCCAGTCCCCGGCGTGGAACACGACGTCCGCGCGCGGGAGTTCGGCCAGCAGCGCCTCCGGGAGCCGTTTGGCGCGCCGGGGCAGATGGGTGTCGGAGATGAGCAGGAGTCGCACGGCTTCAGCATGCCCCCTTCACCGACCGCCTCAGCCGCCGTACCCCCGCGACGGCGGCGCATGCGGCCGCTGCCGCGCCGACGGCCATGGTGGCGGGGTGGCGCAGGGCGGCCTCCTGCCAGGAGTGGGCGTGCGCGCTGTCGTCGAACGCGCCGTGGGCTCCCCGGTCCTCCCCGGGATCCCGGTCGATCGGCGTGAAGAGATTGTCCGCGCCGGTGGGCGGGACAGCGGTCGTCTGCTGGGCGTCGTAGCCGGTGCGGGCCAGGTAGCGGTCGAGGAGGGCGGGGAAGAGCCGGTTCGCCCAGATGGTGGCCACCGTCGAGGCGCCCACGTAGTACTGCTTGCGGCGCGGATGGTCGGCCGCGTACATGATGCCGCGGGCGGCGACCTCCGGCTGGTAGATCGGCGGGACCGGCATGGGGTGGTGGTCCAGACGGTTGCGGACCCAGTCGAACTGCGGGGTGTTGACGGCGGGCAGCTGGGCGACGGTGACGCGCACCCGGCTGCCGCGGTGCAGGAGTTCGGTGCGCAGGGACGAGGTGAAGCCGTTGATGGCGTGCTTGGCGCCGCAGTACGCGGATTGCAGCGGGATCGAGCGTTCGCCGAGCGCGGAGCCGACCTGCACGATGGTGCCCCGGTCGCGCGGCAGCATCCGGGCGAGGGCGGCGCGGGTGCCGTTGACGAAGCCCAGATAGGTCACATCGGTGATGCGCCGGTACTCGTCCGGGGTGATCCGGTCGAAGGGCGCGAACACGGAGGCGAAGGCGCAGTTGATCCAGATGTCGATCGGGCCGAACTCCCGCTCGGCGGCGGCCGCGACGGCCTCCGCCTGTGCCGGGTCGGCCATGTCGGCGGGCCGCACGAGGGGGCGCCCGCCGAGCGCCGCGACCTCGTCGGCGACCGCTTCGAGGCCGCTCTCGCCCCGCGCGACCAGGACGACGTCGGCTCCGCGCCGGCCGTAGCGGCGCGCGGTGGCACGGCCGATCCCGGCACTCGCACCGGTGATGACGACGGTCGTGGGCATGATGCTCGACTCCCTTTCCCTCTAGGTGAGTTCACTCGGCTTACGCTTCGGTGAGTTCACTGGACCCGGTACGGCTCCGCACGCTCCTCGGCGAGGGTGAGGCCCAGTCCGGGTGCTCCGGCGGCGCCCGGGGTGATGCTTCCGCCGCCGGGGTCGAGGACGCCGTCGAAGAGCAGCCGTTCGATGCGGACGTGGTCGTGGAACCACTCCAGATGGCGCAGGCCGGGCACCGCGGCGGCCGCGTGGGCGTGGGCGCTCGGCGCGCAGTGGCCGGAGATGTCGATGCCGTGCGCGTGGGCGAGGGCGGCGGCGCGCAGCCAGCCGGTGATGCCGCCGCAGCGGGTGGCGTCGGCCTGGAGGCAGTCGACGGCTCCGGCGGTGATCAATTGCGCGAAGTGCGGGAGCGTGTAGCCGTATTCACCGGCGGTGACGTCCGTCGGGAGCCGGTGGCGCAGGTCGGCGAGGGTGGTGAGGTGGTCGCAGGAGACGGGTTCCTCGAACCAGGTGACGCCCGCGTCGGCGAGGGGGCCCGCGAGGCGGCGGGCCTGGCCGCCGGTGTAGGCGCCGTTGGCGTCGACGTACAGCTCCGCGTCGTCGCCGATGGTCGCCCGGGCCCGGTCGACGCGTTCGAGGTCGCGTTCGCTACGGCGGCCCCAGGACTCCCCGATCTTGATCTTCACCCGGGGGATGCCCGACTCATGTGTCCAGTGCCGGAGTTGGCGGTCCTGCCGCTCGGCGTCGTAGGTCGTGAAGCCGCCGCTGCCGTAGACCGGCACCGCGTCGCGGGCGGCGCCGAGCAGGTGGACGAGGGGCAGGCCGAGGAGGCGGGACTTGAGGTCCCACAGGGCGATGTCGACGGCGGAGATCGCCTGGGCGGCCACCCCGGGCAGTCCGGCGTTGCGTACGGCCCGGAGCATCTCCTCGTTGGCGCGCGGCACATCGAGGGCCGGGCGGCCGGTGACGGTGCCGGTGAGCAGTTCCTGGACGAGGCGGGCGGTGGCGGCGGGCGCGTAGGTGTAGCCGAGTCCGGTGGTGTGGCCGCTGCGGGCGGTGACCAGGACGAGGGTGGTGCGGTCCCAGGCGAGGGTGCCGTCCGCCTCGGGGGCGTCGGTGCGCACGGTGTGGACGGCGGTGTCCAGCGCGTCGATGGCCGGCAGGTCGCTCATACGGGGGCTCCTCAGGCGCGGCGCCGCAGCAGGCGCAGGGCGAGTGCGGCGCCCAGGGGCAGAGCGGCGGTCGTCGCCCAGCGGGCCGCGCGGGACGGCGGGGACGGGCGATCGGCCAGCCGCTCGGGATGGTCGCTCGGCAGGTTGCCGTCGAGGGCGAGGGCCAGGGCCTCGGCGAGGTGCAGCGCGCGGCGGCCGGTGCCGCCCTCCTCGATCTGGGTGCGGCAGCTGAAGCCGTCGGCGAGGACCAGGCTGTCGGGCGCGGCGCCCCGCACGGCGGGCAGCACGCCCCGTTCGGCGACGGCCATGGAAACCTCGTGGTGGCCGCGTTCGAAGCCGAAGTTCTCGGCGAGTCCGCAGCAGCCCTCGTCGAGGACGTCGGCGTCGAGGTGGGCCCGCCGCAGCAGCGCGCGGTCGGCGTCGTCCTTCAGGACGGCGTGCTGATGGCAGTGGGTCTGTACAAGGGCCCGGCGGGCGAGCGCGGGCGGCCGCCAGTCGTCCGGGGCGTGGTGGACGAGTTGTTCGGCGAAGGTGCGGACCTGCCCGGCGAGGCGCCGGACGTCCGGGTCGTCGGGGAGCAGTTCGGGGGCGTCGGAGCGGAAGACGGCGGTGCAGGAGGGTTCGAGCCCGATCACCGGAGTGCCGGCCTCAAGACAGGGCGCGAGCACATCGAGGGTGCGGCGCAACACCCGCTTCGCGGTGTCGAGTTGGCCGGTGGAGATCCAGGTCAGGCCGCAGCACACCGGCCGGGTGGGGACGGCGACCCGGAATCCGGCGTCCTCCAGGACACGGACGGCCGAGCGTCCGATCGCGGGGTGGAAGTAGGTGGTGAAGGTGTCCGGCCACAGCAGGACGGTGCGCGAGTCGGCCGGGTCCGGCGGGTCGTCGGCGCGAGCGCGCCACCACTGCACGAAGGACTCCTCGGCGAACACGGGAGCCGCGCGGGAGCCGTCCACCCCGGCCAGCAGCTTGCCCGCGCGGGCCGGACCGGGCGCGTGCAGCGCGGAGTTGACAAGGGACGGCGCGAGGCGGGACAACCGGGCCCAGAGCGGGAGCCAGCCGAGGGCGTAGTGCGCGGCGGGCCGGGGGCGGCCCTCGTAGTGGTGGGAGAGGAACTCCGCCTTGTAGGTGGCCATGTCGACGCCGACCGGGCAGTCCGTGCGGCAGCCCTTGCAGGCGAGGCACAGATCGAGGGCGTCGCGTACGGCGGTGGAGCGCCAGCCGTCCCGGATCGCGGAGTCGGCGTGCCCGTTCAGCATCTCGAACAGCAGCCGGGCCCGGCCGCGCGTGGAGTGCTCCTCCTCCCGAGTGGCCCGGTACGAGGGGCACATGACCCCGCCGGAGTGGCTGCGGCAGTTGCCGACGCCGACGCAGCGCAGCACCGCGCGGGTGAAGGAGTGCTCGTCGTCGGGGAAGCCGAAGCGGGTCTCGGGGGTGTCGGGCCGCCAGTCGGCGCCGAGGCGCAACTGCCCGTCGACCGGCTGGGGTCGCACGATCTTCCCGGGGTTCATCCGGTCGTCCGGGTCGAAGAGGGCCTTCAACTCGCCGAAGGCGCCGACCAGTCGCTCGCCGAACATCCGGGTGAGCAGTTCGCCGCGGGCCTGCCCGTCGCCGTGTTCGCCGGAGAGCGAGCCGCCGTAGGAGGCCACAAGGTCGGCGGCGCGTTCCAGGAAGCGGCGGAAGTCGGCGACGCCTTCGGCGGTCCTGAGGCCGAAGGGGATGCGGGTGTGCACACAGCCCTGCCCGAAGTGGCCGTACAGGGAAGGGTGGTCGTAGTCGAACTCCTCGAACAGTCCCTTGAGGTCGCGGAGATAGTCGCCGAGGCGCTCGGGCGGTACGGCGGAGTCCTCCCAGCCCTCCCAGGTCTCGCGGTCGTCCGGCGGGCGCGCGGTGACGCCGAGCCCGGCCTCGCGGGCCCTGAGCATCTTCTGCTCGCGCCCGGGGTCGTCGGAGAAGGCGACCGCGGGGCTGTTCTCGTCGCGGCCGACGGCGCGCAGCAGGGCGTGCGCCTGCCCGTCGACGTCCTCCTGGCTGTCGCCGCTGTACTGCACCATCAGCCAGCTGTCGCCCTCGGGAAGGATGTCGAGGGAGTCGAGGTAGGCCCCTTCCTCGCGCATCAGCTGGGCCATGCGCCCGTCCAGGGCCTCCAGCTGGGTGGGCGAGCAGTGTTCCAGGAGGCGGGGGACGTCGTCGGCGGCGGCGCAGATGTCGTCGTAGCCGAGGACGAGCAGCGACCGGTACGGCGGGACGGGCACCAGGTCGAGCTCGGCGCGCAGTACGGTGACGAGGGTGCCCTCGCTGCCGACGAGCGCCTTGGCCACGTCGAAGCCGTTCTCGGGCAGCAGGGAGTCGAGGTTGTAGCCGGAGACGCGGCGCGGGATCTTCGGGTAGCCGCGGCGGATGTCGGCCAGGTGGTCGGTGGCGATGCGGTCGAGGCCGGTGTACAGCTCGGCGAGCCGGTCGCCGCCCGCGATGATCCGGGTCCGCTCGGCGGGCGGGGTGGGGCCGACCCAGGCGCGCTGCCCGTCGTAGGTGAGGATCTCCAGGCGCCGGACGTTGTCGGCGGTCTTGCCGTAGGCCTGGGCGGAGGCGCCGCAGGAGTTGTTGCCGATCATGCCGCCGAGCGCGCAGTGGCTGTGGGTGGACGGCTTGGGGCCGAACTGGAGCCGGTGGCGGGCGAGTCGGGCGTTGAGTTCGTCGAGGACGATGCCGGGCTCCACCACACAGGTGCGCCGCTCGGGGTCCACGGTGATCAGGCCGGTGCAGTACTTGCTCCAGTCGATCACCACGGCGGTGTTGGTGCACTGTCCGGCCAGGCTGGTGCCGCCGCCCCGGGACAGCACGGGGGCGGCGAAGCGCGCGCACACCGAGACCGCGCGGGCGCCCGCCTCGACCGTGCGGGGGACGACGACGCCGAGGGGCACCTGCCGGTAGTTGGAGCCGTCGGTGGCGTAGGCGCCGCGGCTGCCCGCGTCGAAGCGGATCTCGCCGTCCACCTCGGCGCGCAGGGCGGCGATCAGTGCGGCGCGGTCGGTCGTGTCGCCGGTGCCGCTCATGTCCCCAGGGGTCATCCGTGCTCCTCGCGTCCGCCGGACCGCTTTCTCCGGCCGCCTTTCCGGGGGCTCCCGGGCCGTCCGACGAGTACCCGAGAGTTTCTTCAGGCAAAGCTGAACAGTTTCGGCTGGACAGTCCAGCCTGACGGACCTAGGGTGACCGGCGTGGAAGACATCTCCGACACCGCGGTCCGGGCGGCGCGCGATCTGCGGGTGGCGTTCAGCCGGCTGCGGCGCCGTATCCGCGAGGTCGCCCGGGACGCGGACCTGACTCCGTCGCAGGAGTCGGCGCTGACCCTGGTCGGCAAGCACGGCGCGGCCACCGCGAGCGCGCTGGCCGCCGCCGAGGGGGTGCGCCCGCAGTCCATGGCCACCACGCTGGCCGGGCTGGAGCAGCACGGTCTGATCCGCCGGGCCCCCGACCCGGACGACGGCCGCCGTCAGCTGGTCACCCTGACCGACGCCGGCCGGGCCCGTATCGAGGGCAACAAGCAGGTGCGCGAGGAGTGGCTGGCGCGCGCCTTCCAGGACCGGTACAGCGATGCGGAACGGCAGACGATCCTGGCGGCCCTGGAGCTGATGCAGCGGCTGTCGCGGCCGTAGCCACCGAACGCACACGCGAAACCCCGCACACCCCTGAACACCCCTGAAACAACCCCTCGAAAGGCCTGACCGACTCATGTCGCTCACCACGCTCGACCCCCGTACCGCCCTCGTCGTGATCGACCTCCAGCACGGCATCGTGGGCTCCCCCACCCAGCCGCACTCGGGCGCCGACGTGCTGTCCCGCTCGGTGGAGCTGGCCGAGGCGTTCCGCGCCCGGAACCTGCCCGTCGTCCTGGTCCGGGTGTCCTTCGCCCCCGACTTCTCCGACGCCATGCCCGGCCGCACCGAGCAGCAGGGCGGCGGCGCGGCCTTCCCCGAGGGCTGGGACGTCATCGTCGACGAGCTGACCGGCCACGCGGGCGACATCCAGGTCACCAAGCACAACTGGAGCGCCCTGTTCGGCACCGACCTGGATGTGCAGCTGCGCCGCCGCGGTGTCACCCAGATCGTGCTGACCGGCATCGCCACCAGCATCGGCGTCGAGTCCACCGCGCGTGACGCCTACGCCATGGGCTACCACGTCACCCTGGCCACCGACGCGATGGCCGACCGCGACGCCGCCACGCACGCGCACAGCGTCGAGAAGATCTTCCCGCGGCTGGGCGAGACCGGCACCACGGCGGAGGTCCTGGAGCTGCTGGCGAAGACGCACGGCTGAACCCCGGCTCCGGCGACGCACGGCTGAACCCCGTGGCCGGACAGCGCGGCGGCCCGGTTCCCCCGTAGGTGCGGGGGGCCGGGCCGGTGCGGTGTCCGGGGCCGCGGATGTGCCGTGCGCTCAGTCCTCGCCGCGCACGATGGTGTCCTCGGCGCCGTTGCCCGGCCGCCAGGCCCCGGTGCGGTCCGGCACGGCGGGCACGCAGGTGCGCACCCCCAGGTCCGGCCGGTCCCGGCGGTTGTGCGCCTGCGCCCATCCGGTCTCGGTCCGCGGTATGTCCGGTTTCTTGGTCGGCTGCGCGATCACGTCGTGTCATCCACCCTCTGTGTACGGCGGCCGGCGGGACCGGCGTGTCGGGCCCCGCGGACCTGGTCTGGACTATCCGCTGCGGGTATCCGCCCGGCGTGACCCGTAAACGGGAGCCGGGCGGCGGGCCGTTCAGGTACGGCCGCCGCCACCGCCGCCGAAGGACCCGCTGGACCCCGGTGACCAGCGCGGACGCCGCTGGTCGTCGGCGCGCCGTGAGCGGATGTTGTCGAGCTGGTGCGGGGTGAGCCGCTCGCTCTCCTCGCCGGTCCTCGGCACATCGCGGGGCTCGCGCATCTCGCTGGTCTCGCGGACCGGGCCCGTCGGTGGCAGCTTGGGCTGCTCCTCGGGGAGCGGTGGGGCGGGCTCGCGCTGACGCACCTTGAAGCCCAGCCGGAACGCCCAGATCAGCCCGCCGACCAGGACGACCCCGGCGACCAGGATGAGGACGTAGCCGAAGACCTGCCTGCTGGTGGCCGCTTCGTACATGGCAGTGTTCATGGTCGCCGGGTACCCGGGGCGGGCGGACGAATACCGGCTCGCACAGGGGCCTTTCCCCGGCCGCCCGCCAGCCCGGCCGACCGCCAGAGCCTCGGCCCGCCAGACCCTCGGCCCGCCAGGCCCGTCGGGCCCGTCAGCCCGTCGGCGGTCTCTCCCCCGGCGCCGCGGCGGCGCGTTCCACCTCGGCCTCGATGTCGGCGCGCGGGCGGCCCGTGTCCTTCGCGTACTCGCTCAGCGCGGTCTGCGCCTCGCGGGCGAGGTCGCGCCAGGCCCGCAGGGCGGTCTCGTAGGTGCCCGACTGAGCGCCGGTCATGCCGCGTTCGGCCGGCGGACCGTACGTCTCGCGCAGCTCCTCGACCGTGGTGTGGGCCGCGTCGGCCGCCCGCTGCTTCTGCACCAGTTCCTCGAAGGTGTGTGCCACCCCATCGAATCTAGGCGCGGTCCCGTCGGCGCGCCTGTCCAACCCGCAACCAAGCGCTCCGACACGCCCGACGGGCTCCCGGTGGCCGCGCCGCGGCTCCGCCGCTGTTCACGACGGCGAGTCGTACGCGTCGCACCCTCTCCGGCACCACGGCGCGCCGTACCGTCCCCCGGCGGGTGGCATGCCGCCGGGGGCGTGCTCGCCGTGCGCCGGGCGCCGTCACGGGGGAGTCTTGATCCGGGATGCGACACGCGGCCGTAGGAGGAGGTGGTCGGCGTGTCCGACGGGCCAGGGCCGGCACGGGCGGCGGCCGCCGGGACACCCCCCGGTGAGCCGGTGCTGTCGGTCGCCCTGGCCGCGATGATGGAGGAGGTGCACGCCCACTCCGGTGCCGTGTACCTGCTCAGACCCGACGAGCCGGTCCTGGAGATGGCGGTGCACGCGGGCCTGCCCCGCGCGTTCGCGGCGCCCTGGGAGCGGCTCGGGCTCGGCGCGTCGGTGCCGGTGGCGGACGCGGTGCGCAAGCGGCGTCTGGTGTGGGTGGGCGGCGAGGAGGAGATGGCGGGGCACTATCCGCGGATCGCGGTGGTGCTGCCGTACCCGTTCGCGCTGGCCGCGCTGCCGCTGGCGACCGCGCACGAGGTGTACGGCGCGGTGTTCGTGACCTGGCCCGGGAGCCATCCGGCGGAGCTGTCCACCGAGGAGCGCGTCCGGCTGACGGCGGCCTGCAAGCGGCTGGCGCTGCGGCTGGCCCGGGCCGCGAAGGAGCGCAGGCCGCTGGGCCGGGAGCGCGATCTGCTCGCGGCGCCCGGACCCGAGGTGGCCGGCACCCTGGGTTCCGTCGAGGCCGCGCGGATGGTGGCCCGGCTGCCGTACGGCCTGGCGTCGCTGGATCTGCACGGCCGGATCGGCTACGTCAGCCCGGCCGCCGCCACCCTGCTCGGCAAGACCCCGGACGAACTGCTCGGCGCCCTGCCGTGGATCGCGGTGCCCTGGCTGAACGATCCGACGTACGAGGACCGCTACCGGGCCGCGCTGCTGAGCCAGCAGCCGACCTCGTTCGTGGCGCTGCGGCCGCCCGGCGACTGGCTGTCGTTCCGGCTGTATCCGAATCTGACCGGGCTGAGCGTGCGCATCGGCCGGACCCACCCGATGGCCGATGTGGCGCCGGCCGCCGCGCCGGTGGAGGCGGGACCGTCCCGGCTGGTGACGATCTCCCAGGTGCTGAACCTGGCGGGCGCGCTCACCGAGGCGGTGGGGGTGCGGGACGTGGTGCGGCTGGTCTGGGACGAGCTGGCGCCCGCGGTGGGCTGCCGGGCGCTGACGATCGCCGCGCCGCAGGGCGGGCGGCTGCATCTGCTGGGGCATCGGGGATACGACGATCCGCGCGCGGTGGAGCGGTGGGAGGGGCTGCCGCTGTCCGAGCGGACCCCGGGCATGCGGGCGCTGAGCAGCGGGGTGCCCGCGTTCTTCGAGTCCCGGGAGCAGCTGGGGCGGCTCTACCCGGAGCGGGAGGAGAGCCCGGACGGCTTCGCGGCCTGGGCGTATCTGCCGCTGATCGCCTCCGGGCGGCCGGTCGGCACCTGTGTGCTGGCGTACGCCGAGCCGCGGCTCTTCCCCGCCGACGAACGGGCCGTACTGACCGCCCTCGGCG
Source organism: Streptomyces murinus (assembly GCF_002154555.1). Classification (GTDB taxonomy): domain Bacteria; phylum Actinomycetota; class Actinomycetes; order Streptomycetales; family Streptomycetaceae; genus Streptomyces; species Streptomyces murinus. The sequence continues at coordinate 9,501 of NZ_MUNF01000086.1, read as the reverse complement.
GGCTGATCGCACAGGCCCTGGAGCGCGCGATGCTCTACGACGCCGAGCATCAGCTGGCGCACGGGCTGCAACAGGCGCTGCTGCCGCACTCGCTGGCGTCGCTGCCGGGGGTGGAGGCGGCGGCCCGGTATCTGCCGGCCACCCATGGCATGGAGATCGGCGGCGACTTCTACGACCTGGTCGCCGCCCGGCCCCTGACGGCGGCGGTGATCGGGGACGTGCAGGGGCACAACGTGACGGCGGCGGGCCTGATGGGGCAGCTGCGCACCGCGGTGCGGGCGTACACCGCGGTGGGGCAGGGCCCGCACGAGGTGATGGCCAGCACCAACCGGCTGCTGATCGACCTGGGCGTGGAGCTGTTCGCCAGCTGTCTGTATCTGCGCCTCGACCCGGCGGCCGGGCTCGCCGTGATGGCGCGCGCGGGACATCCGCCGCCGCTGCTGAGGCGGCCCGACGGGCAGGTGCGGGTGCTGGACCTGGCCGGGGGCCCGCTGCTCGGCATCGACGCGTCGGCGGCGTACCCGACGACCGAGGTCGCCCTCACCCCCGGTTCGGTCCTCGTCCTCTACACCGACGGCCTGGTGGAATCCCCCGGCGTGGACATCGAGGACGCCCTCGCGGAACTGAGCGCACGCCTCGCGGAGTTGGGCGACCTGCCGCTGGAGACCCTCGCGGACGAACTGGTGCGCCGGAGCGTGCCGGCGGGGGCGCGCCGCGACGATGTGGCGCTGCTGCTCCTGCGGGCGCGCGACGACTGAGAGTCCGGACACCCGGAAGAACACGTTCCGCGACCGGTCCATGACGTTCAGTTCCCGGCACGTACCGGAATCCCCGCTTCAGCGAATCTGCACATTGAATGCTCAACCAAGCCACCGCGGTCAGCGCTTCTGCACATCCGGGCGCCCCCGGCCCACCCCGGGCGGCCGCCGTGCCGGACGCGCCGCCGGAGGCAAGCCCGTGGCCGCGACGATGCCGTGCCGCATGTGAAAAAGTCGCCGACAAGCCGTGCCCGCGCCTGCACGGTTGCACCCCGTCGTGGATCAAGTTCCCTGGTGAGAGCCCTGTTTGAGTGGAAGGGCGGACGACGTGCGTGCTTTGATCCTTCGCACCGCGGCCCCCTCCTGTTGATCGCCTGTCGACCGGAGAGGGTCTCGTTCCCCCCTTGTGAATATCCATATGAAGGGAAGTTCCATCATGAACTCCACCCCCCAGGTCCAGACCGCCGAGATCGCCGACGCCGAGCTGGACGCCGTCTCCGGTGGTCTCCAGGTGAACGCCCTCAGCACCGTGACCGGCGCCGTCAACGGCATCGCCCCGGTCTCCGACCTGGCCAACACGGCCATCGGCACCGTCGAGGGTGTCACCGGCCTGAACGTGGCCCCGGTCACCGGCCTGGTCGCCGGTCTCTGACCGAGCCCTCCTTGCAAACCCGTCGGTCCCGGAGCCGTCCCCCGGCTCCGGGGCTCTCGGGCGTCCCGAACCACCCGCGACTCCCCCACAGGTGAGGGAAGTTCCGTGCAGTTCCGCCAACAGGCCCTCGCCAAACTCCAGTCGCCCCAGGAGCTGGACCTCCCGGTGCGGCTCGCCCGCCCGCAGGGCCGACTCGCGCTCGGGGTCACCGTCGCCGTCATGGCCGCGGCCTCCGTCTGGGCGGTGACCGGATCGGTCGCCTCCACGGTGAGCGCGGGCGCCATCCTCACCCACGGGCAGGGCAGTTACGTCCTCCAGAGTCCCGTGGCGGGGCAGGTGACGGCCGTCCTCGCCCGGCAGGGACGGCAGCTGCCCGCGAACGCCCCCGTGATCAAGGTCCGTACCCCGCAAGGGGATTCGGTCGTCCGCACGGTCGCCGCGGGCCGGATCACCACGCTCGCCGCCACCATCGGGCAGATCGTGCGGACCGGCACCGATGTGGCCGCCGTCGAGAAGGTAGCCCACGCGGACGACCCGCTGTACGCGACCGTGTACGTCCCCGCCGAGAACGCCGCCGCCATCCCCGCGGGCGCCGCCGTGGACCTCACCGTCTCCTCCGTACCGGCGCAGCGCTACGGCGTGCTGCGCGGCCGGGTGCGCTCGGTGGACCGGGCCGCGCAGTCCGCGCAGTCGATCGCCGCGTTCCTCGGCGACAGCCAGCTCGGCCGGCAGTTCACCAAGGACGGCCGTCCGGTCGCGGTCACCGTGGAGCTGGACAAGTCCCCTACCGCCAAGAGCGGTTACCGGTGGTCGACCGCCGACGGGCCGCCGTTCCGGCCGGACTCCATGACCCTCGCCTCCGCCTCCATCCGGCTGGCCGACCAGCACCCCGTCGATTGGCTGCTCCCGTGACGACCGCTCCGCAGGAGACCCGCGGCCGCAGACGCGCCGCCCCCGCCCGGCAACCGGCCCCCAAGTCCCGTACCGGCACGGTCCGTACGCCCACCGTGCTCCAGATGGAGGCCGTCGAGTGCGGCGCCGCCGCCCTCGCGATGGTCCTCGGCCACTACGGCCGGCACGTCCCGCTGGAGGAGCTGCGCATCGCCTGCGGCGTCTCCCGGGATGGCTCGCGCGCCAGCAACCTCCTGAAGGCGGCGCGCGGTTACGGCCTGACCGCCAAGGGCATGCAGATGGACCTGGCCGCCCTCACCGAGGTGCGCGCCCCGGCCATCCTCTTCTGGGAGTTCAACCACTACGTCGTCTACGACGGGACGGGCCGCCGCCTCGGCCGGCGCGGCATCCACATCAACGACCCCGCCAAGGGCCGCCGTTTCGTGCCCCTGGAGGAGTTCGACGGCAGCTTCACCGGTGTCGTCCTGGTCCTGGAGCCCGGCGAGGACTTCACCCGCGGCGGACGCAGACCGGGTGTGCTCGGCGCGCTGCCGGCCCGGCTGCGCGGCACCGCCGGCACCCTGCCCGCCGCGGTGCTGGCCAGCCTGCTGCTGGTCGCGGTGGGCGCGGCCGTACCCGCGCTGAGCCGCACCTATATCGACATGTTCCTGATCGGCGGGCAGACCTCGCTGCTAGGCGTGCTGTTCACCTCGATGGCCGTCTGTGTGCTGCTCACCCTGGTACTGACCTGGCTCCAGCAGGCCAATCTGCTGCACGGCCGGATCATCTCCTCCACCCTGAGCAGCGCCCGCTTCCTGCGCCATCTGCTGCGGCTGCCGGTGACGTTCTTCGCCCAGCGCTCCCCCGCCGACCTGGTGCAGCGCCTGCAGTCCAACGACCAGGTGGCGGAGACGCTGGCCCGCGACCTCGCGGCGGCCGGCGTGGACGCGATCGTGGTCGTGCTGTACGCGGTGCTGCTCTACACCTACGACCCCCAGCTGACGTTCCTCGGCATCGGCGTGGCGCTGCTGAACATCGTCGCCATGCGGCTGGTGGTACGGCTGCGCGCGACCCGCACGGCCAAGCTGCGCGCGGACACCGCCCGGTTGACCAACACCGCTTATACCGGGCTCCAGTTGATCGAGACGATGAAGGCGACCGGCGGTGAGGACGGCTACTTCCGCAAGTGGGCCGGGCAGCACGCCGCCACGCTGGAGGAGCAGCAGCGCCTCGGGGTGCCGAGCGCCTGGCTCGGGGTGGTCGCCCCGACGCTGGCCACGTTCAACAGCGCGCTGATCCTGTGGATCGGTGGGCTGCGCGCCGTCGAGGGGCATATCTCGGTGGGTCTGCTGGTGGCCTTCCAGGCGCTGGTGACCCGCTTCACGGCGCCGCTGACCCGGCTGAACGGGGTGGCGGGGCGCATCCAGGACTTCGCGGCCGATGTGGCCCGGCTCAAGGACGTGGAGAACTTCCAGGCCGATCCGCTCTACGCGCGGGGCGGGCCCGGCGACGAGACACGGCGGCTGCGCGGCCATGTCGAGCTGGAGAACGTGGCGTTCGGCTACAGCCCGCTGGACAAGCCGCTGCTGAGCGGGTTCGACCTGACCGTGGGGCCTGGGCAGCAGGTGGCGTTGGTGGGCGGCTCGGGCAGCGGCAAGTCCACGGTGTCCAGGCTCATTTCGGGCCTCTACGCGCCCTGGGACGGGGTGATCCGGATCGACGGCCGGCGCCTTGAGGACATCCCGCGCGGCGCGCTCGCCGCCTCCGTCTCCTTCGTGGACCAGGAGGTGTTCCTCTTCGAGGGCTCGGTCCGCGACAACGTCGCCCTGTGGGACCCCTCGATCCCTGACGAGGCGGTCGTCGAGGCGCTGAAGGACGCGGCCCTGTACGAGGTGGTGGCGCGCCGGCCCGGCGGCATCCACGGCAGGGTCGACCAGGACGGCCGCAACTTCTCCGGCGGGCAGCGCCAACGCCTGGAGATCGCCCGGGCGTTGGTGCGCGGGCCGAGCGTCCTGGTGCTGGACGAGGTGACCAGCGCGCTGGACGCGCAGACCGAGCTGATGGTGATGGACAACCTGCGGCGGCGCGGCTGCGCCTGTGTGGTGATCGCGCACCGGCTGAGCACGGTCCGCGACAGCGACGAGATCGTCGTGCTCCAGCACGGCACGGTGGTCGAACGCGGGCGGCACGAGGAGCTGGTGGCGCGCGGCGGCGCGTACGCGGCGCTGGTCAGGGAGCGTTGATGACATCCGTTCAGGAGGGGCAGGAGGGGCAGGAGGGGTACGACGGCGACCTGGTGCTCGGCGCACTGGGCGCGCTCGGCACCCGGGTGGACTGCGCCGGGCTCACCCGCCTCGATCTGGCGGGCCCCCAGGTGCTGTGGCTGGTGGCGGCCGGCGCCCTGGACCTGTTCGCGGTGGACGCCGAACAGCAGGGCCACTGGCACCATCTGGGCCGCCTCGACGCGGGCGCGCTGCTGCTCGGCCCGGTCGCCGGTACCCGGCACACCCTGGTGGCCCGCCCGGCGCGGGACTGCGTGGTGCACCGGGTGAACTTGCGTGAGCTGTACCAGCAGACGGGCACCCAGACCTGGTCGTACGACGAGTACGGGCGGCCGCAGTACGTGCCGCCCGCGTCCAGCCCGCTGGAGTACGCCCTCGCGCTCGGCGTCGGCCGCGGTCTGTCCGTCCTCTTCCAGGCCCCGCTGGCCGAGGAGCGGCCCGAAGTCCCCACGGACGACGATGTGTTCTGGATGCAGGTGCCGCCCGGCAGCGTCCAGTACGGCTCCCTGTACGGCGCGGAGGCCGCCGCCGATCTGCTGATGGACCCGGCGCTGTGGCAGTCGCTGGTCGACCAGCAGTACCGGCTGCTGACCGCGCTGGACCGCTGGATCGAGCAGTTGGAGCGCAGCCATGAGACCCGGACGGCCGCCGGGATCAAGGCGGGTGAGGCGGCGGGCGCCCAGGCGGACCGCACCCTGCTGGCCTCGATCGGCCGCCGCTCGGGGCGTCGTACGACGGCCGCCGACGCCGATGCCACGTACGCGGCCTGCGCGTTGGTCGCCGAGGCCGCCGGGATCAGGCTCGCCGAGCCCGCGCGGAGCGGCACCGAGAGCGAGCGCCTCGATCCGGTGGAGCGGGTGGCGCTGGCCTCCCGGGTGCGCACCCGTGCCGTACGGCTCGAAGGGCGCTGGTGGCGGGAGAACGTGGGCCCGCTGGTGGGGCGGCGGGCGCTGTCCGGGGCGCCGGTCGCCCTGCTGTGGCGGCGCGGCGGCTATGCGGCCGTCCACCCCGCAAGCGGCCGGGAGACACCCGTCGACAGGGCGAACGCCGAGGAGTTCGAGCCGCGCGCGGTGATGTTCTACCGGCCGCTGCCCGACAAGGCGCTCTCACCGCTCGGGCTGCTCCGGTTCACGCTGGGCGGCGCCCGCGGCGATCTGCTCGGGCTGCTGCTCGCGGGTCTGGTGACGGTGGCGATCGGCGCGCTGGTGCCCATCGCCACCGGCAAGGTGCTCGGCGAGTACGTGCCGAGGGCCGAGGAGGGCCTGATCGTCCAGGTGTGCCTGGCGGTGCTGGTGAGCGGGGTGGTGTCGGCGGCGTTCACCCTGCTGGAGAACCTGTCGATCCTGCGCCTTGAGGGGCGTGTGGAGGCGGCGCTGCAACCGGCCGTCTGGGACCGGCTGTTGCGGCTGCCCACCCGCTTCTTCGCCGAGCGCTCCACGGGTGAACTGGCCAGTGCGGCCATGGGGATCAGCGCGATGCGCCGGATGCTGGCGGGCATCGGTCCGGTGGTCGCCCAGTCGGTGACGGTCGGCGCGATGAACCTCGGTCTGCTGCTGTGGTACAGCGTGCCGATGGCGCTCGCGGCGATCGGCATGCTGGTCGTGATCGCGGCCGTGTTCCTGGGGCTCGGGCTGTGGCAGGTGCGCTGGCAGCGGCGTCTGGTGGTGCTCGGCAACCAGCTGAACAACCAGGCGTTCCAGACCCTGCGCGGGCTGCCCAAGCTGCGGGTCGCGGCCGCCGAGAACTACGCGTACGCCGCCTGGGCACGGGAGTTCGCGCGCAGCCGGGAGCTCCAGCAGAAGGCCGGGCGGATCAAGAACCTCACCGCGGTGCTCGGCGCGGTCTATCTGCCGGTGTGCTCGCTGCTGATGTTCATGCTGCTGGCGGGCCCGGCGCGGGGCACGCTGTCGGCGGCGGACTTCCTCACCTTCAACACCTCGGTGACGATGGTGCTGACCTCCGTCACCCAGCTGACCGGCTCGCTGGTGTCGGCGGTGGCCGCGCTGCCGCTGTTCGAGGAGATCCGGCCGGTCCTCCGGGCCGCCCCCGAGGTCCGCGCCGGAAGCACCCGGCCCGGTCCGCTGACCGGCGCGCTGGAGGCCCGCAAGCTGTCCTTCCGGTACTCCGAGGACGGCCCGCTCGTCCTGGACGGTGTCGACTTCGCCGTCCGGGCCGGGGAGTTCGTCGCGGTCGTCGGCCCCAGCGGCTGCGGCAAGTCCACCCTGCTGCGGCTGCTGATCGGCTTCGAGGGGCCCCTGTCGGGCAGCGTCCTGTACGACGGCCAGGACCTCGCCGCCCTCGACCAATCGGCGGTGCGCCGGCAGTGCGGGGTGGTGCTCCAGCACGCCCAGCCCTTCACCGGCTCCCTCCTGGACGTCATCTGCGGCACCGAGCCGTACACCCCCGAGGAGGCGATGGCGGCGGCCGAGATGGCGGGGCTCGCCGAGGACATCCAGCGCATGCCGATGGGTCTGCACACCATTGTCTCCGGCGGCGGCTCGGTCTCCGGCGGGCAGCGCCAGCGGCTGATGATCGCCCAGGCGCTGATCCGCCGCCCCCGCATCCTGTTCTTCGACGAGGCGACCAGCGCGCTGGACAACGACACGCAGCGCATCGTCATCGACAGCACCCGCAAACTGAACGCCACCCGCGTCGTGATCGCCCACCGTCTGTCCACGGTCCTGGACGCGGACCGGGTGATCGTCATGGAGGAGGGCCGCGTGGTCCAGCAGGGCAGCCCGGCCGAGCTGCTCGCGGACACGACGGGCCGGCTGCATGAACTGGTGCGGCGGCAGTTGACGTAGGTCCGGGCCGTCGTACACGGCGCGTGGCGTCCCGGCCACGGCAGGTCCCCTAAGGGGCCTCGTCCTCCCCCGGGTCCCCGCTCTCCCCCGGGTCCCCGTTCTCCCGGCTGTCCTCGTCCTCATGGTGGCGCAGATGGACCGGCATCACCCAGTGGTGCTCGCAGAACCAGCGGCCGAACAGGGCGCCGCCGTAGATGACGAAGCCGACGCCGATCAGCCAGGACTCCAGGACGAGGACAGTGCCGACCGCGCCGTAGCTCAGGGCGTTGGTGACGATGAGGGGCGTGAAGACGAGGTAGGAGAAGGCGCGCAGCCCGGCGAGGCCCACCATGGTGGCCAGCGCGCCGGGCAGCAGTTCCCGCCAGCGGACCTGGTCGCCGAGCAGGAAGTGCTGCCCCCACCAGAAGAACAGCACACCGCTGAGCCCGGACAGCAGGATCCGCTGGGAGCCGTGCAGCGCGGCCTTGGTCGCCACCTCCTGGTAGAGGTAGGCGGTCAGTACGATCAGCCAGGTGGCCTGCCGCCAGACCCGGTGCCAGGGCCCGGCGGCGAGGCCCCAGATGCGTTCGTAGGCGTTCTGCACGCTGCCCCCGAAGGACACGCCGAACACGGCGAGCAGCACGGCGCTCCAGGCGCTGGTGGTGCCGATGACGTTGTGCGGGGGGCTGATGACGTCCGTGACCACGCGCGCGGAGGCGCCGGACAGTCCCATCCCGTCGGTCAGCCAGGAGGCGAACCCGCCCTGCACCAGCGGGTCGGCGGCGGCGACCACGATCAGCAGCGGGGCCAGTGTCACCAGTGCCAGGGTGGCGAAACCCATGGCCCGGTGCATCAGCTCCAGCTCCCGGCCGTGTGCGAACAGGGCCTGGACGCGGATCCACCGCCAAGCGCGGTGCAGGCCGCGCCGCAACCGACTCACGGCACCTCCCGTGCTCACCGCCGCGCGCGTGCGGGTCCGGCGTGAACGCGCGCCTGGCTTCACTCTGGCACGGTCCGGGCGTCCCGCCACGGAGGAGTCGGCCAGTCGGGTCCATCGAGGCGGTGCGACACGGCCCGGCCTGTCCGGTTCGGCCGCCCCGGCCCCGGAGAATCGGTCCCCGTGTGCGCATCCGCCGAGGTGCCCCGGCGGCGCCGGACGCTGATCCTGAGCGCGAGCATGGGGGCAGGACATGACACGGTCGCCGCCGAACTGGCGCGGCGGGCCGGGGGGTACGGCCATGAGCCGTACGTCGTCGACGTGCTGACGCTGCTGCCCCGCGGGCTCGGGGCGGGGCTGCGCGGCTGGTACCAGGCGGTGGTCCGGCACGCGCCCTGGGTGTACGCCGGGGTCTACGACGCGTTCCTGCGCGGCGGCCCGGGCGGCACCCGGCCGAGCGGGGTGCCGCTGGCGCGGCTCGCCGGGGAGCGGCTGCTCACCCTCGTGGACCGGGTGGACGCCGATGTCGTGGTGTCGGTCTTCCATCTGGCCGCCCAGCTGACCGGGCATCTGCGGGCGCGGGGGCGGCTGCGGGTGCCGAGCGCGGTCTATCTGGTCGACTTCGCCGTGCACCGGCAGTGGCTGCACCCGGGCAACGACCGCTATCTGTGCCTGACGGACGCGGCGGCCCGGGAGGTGCGCGGGAGTCTCGGGGTGGCGGCCGTGCCGACCGGCCCCGCCGTGGCCCCGCCCTTCTCGGCGCCGGCCCCGGGCGCGGCGCGCTGGCGGGAGCGGTTCGCCGGTCGTGCGCCCGGCCGGCCGCCGGTGCTGCTGTCCGCGGGTGCCTGGGGAGCGGCGTCCCGGCCGGACGCGACCGCCGCGCTGCTCGCCGGTGCCGGGTATCTGCCGGTGGTGCTGTGCGGTCGTAACCGGCGGCTGTACGACCGGATCGGCCGGGTTCCCGGGGCGCTCGCCCTCGGCTGGGTCGCGGACATGCCGGGGCTGCTCGGCGCGTCGTACGCCCTGCTGGACAACGCGGCCGGCCAGACCGCCGTCCAGGCCCTCTCGTCCGGGTTGCCGGTGATCGGCTACCGCCCCTTGCCGGGCCATGGTCTGGAGGGCGTCCGCCGGATGGCCGACCTGGGTCTGTCGGCCCTCGCTCCGGACGCGCCCGGCCTGCTGAAGGCTCTGGCCGACC
>NZ_MUNF01000858.1 GCF_002154555.1 Streptomyces murinus | reverse complement strand
GGGGCATGCCGGGACGGTGCCCGCCCGGCACCGTCCCGGCATGCCCCCACCAGGCGCCGCCGCAGGACAGCGGGGTCGTGATCACACCGAGTCCGTAGCGCGCACCGGGCCAGAGCCGGTCGGGGTCGGCGGCCACCGTGCGCCGCATCTCGGCGAGTTGGGCCATGGGCAGCAGCCGCCCGCCGAACAGCGCGGTGGCGAACCGTGCCAGGTCCTCCGGCGTGGACACCAGGGCGCCGCCGACGTCCCCGAAGGTCATGTTCCAGTCGGTGCCGTCGGTCCGGTGGCCCTTGGCGTCCGTGAAGTAGCTCTGGGAATGGGGGCCTTGGATCCGGGGGTCGTCGCCGGGCCAGTAGGTGTCGCGCAGCCCGAGCGGCAGGATGACGCGCCGGGTGATCTCCGACTCGGGCGAGTGGCCGGTGACCGCCTGGACGATCAGCCCGGCGACGACGTAGTTGGTGGTCGCGTAGTGCCAGGTCTGTTCCGGACGCGGCAACCGGAGCGCGCCGGCGATGAGTTCACGCGGTTCGAAGTGGCGACGGCGCAGCGCCTCCGGGTTCGCCCACTCGGGTGCTTCGAGGTAGTCGGGCAGACCGCTGGTGTGCTGGAGGAGCTGTCGGACGGTGATCCGGCGGCCGTCGTAGCCATGCCCCTGGATCAGGCCGGGCAGATAGCGCTCGACCGGGGCGTCCAGGGACAGCCGGTGCTCGGCGGCGAGTTGCAGGACCACGGTGGCGGTGAAGGTCTTGGTGATACTGCCGATCCGCAGCCGGTCCGTGGTGTTCGTACGCCGGCCGGTGCGCAGGTCGGCCACCCCGTCCGTGACGGACCAGCGGGCGCAACCCGGCGCCGCGGCCCGCCCGTTGACGAGGACCGCGGCTCCGGGGATCCGGTCCTCGGCGACCAGCCGGTGCACCGACCGCCGTACCGCCTCGTGCGTGCCGCACGGCCGGGACGCGTCCGGTGTCCGGGCGGCGGCCAGGGGCGCGGCGAGCAGGACCAGGGTGACGGCCCAGGCCACGAGCGCGGCACCTCTGCGAAGCGCGGGAAAAGGTAAAGGAATTGCCATGCGCACCACGGTAGAGATCGCCCACGGCACGATCACTCCGGCTGGCAGCCGGACCGGTACGGGGGACAGCACCAGCCCGCGAGCGGGGGCGGAGCGGAAGCCCCTCGGTCGGCTACCCCGCGACGAGTGGCTTGCCGTACACCGTGGAACTGCGCCGCACCGTCATTCCGATCCGCTCGTACAGCGCCAACGCCCCCGTGTCCGAATGCGTCCACAGGACACAGCTCCGCCTGCCCTGGAGGTAGAAGGCGCGGAACGCCTCTCGCAGCAGCAGCCGAGCGATACCCCGGTTGCGCTGGTCGCGGTGGACGGCGACCCGCTCGATGTACCCCTCGCCGCCGTCCAGGTCCCCCGTGTCCAGCGACAGCACCGCGCCGACCAGCCAATCGCCCTCGAAGGCGAGCGGCGACGCCCACGGGGCGAACGTCGCCCGCCCGACCGTGAGCCGCGCCCACTCGGCGTACGGCTTGCGCCGCTGCTGCCATTCGTCGAACGCGTCCTCGGTGAGCCGGTACGCGGCCTCCTCGTCGCCCGCGCGAAACGCCCGCACCGTGATCCCCGCGGGCGACGAGGAGGCCGC
>NZ_MUNF01000857.1 GCF_002154555.1 Streptomyces murinus | reverse complement strand
CTTCGGGGCGTACGGGGCTGACCCCCGCGGCGCTCAGCCCCGTACGCCCCGAAGCGCCATCCTGACCGCGGCCTCCGTCACTGCCGCCGGGTCCTCCGCGCCGATCTCGATCCGCCGGACCGCCGCGTCCACGACGCCCTGGAGCAGCATCGCCGCCAGCCGCGGCTGCGCCTGCCCCAGCTCGCCCAGCGCCTCGACGATCATCGCGACCAGCTCGCCGTGCGCCGCCCTGATCTTCTCCCGGGCCCCGGCGTCCAGCTCGCTCGCGGAGATCGCCACCACAGCCCGGTGCCGGCGGTCCCCGACGAGGGCCAGCTGCCGGCGGACGTACGCCTCGACCTTCCCCTCGGGCGAGTCCGCGAGCTCCATGGCCGCGGCCACCTCCGCCGCCCACAGCGGGAAGTCGACCTCGCAGAGTTCCTCGACCACGGCCGCCCGGGAGCGGAAGTACTCGTACACCGAGGAGCGCGCGAGTCCCGTGCGCTCGGCCAGCGCGGGGAAGGTCAGCGCCTCCGTCCCGCCCTCGGACAACAGGGAACGAGCCGCGTCCAGCAGGGCGGCTCGCTGCATCGACCGGTGCTCGGCCACGGAGGCCGCTCGAATCCTTGGCACGTCGACCACTTTAGGACGCGCCCGCGCGAAGCGGCGTCCGCTCAGCGTCCGAAGCTCGCCAGCTTCGCCCTCAACTGGAGCACCGACTTGGTGTGGATCTGGCTGACCCGGCTCTCGGTGACCCCGAGGACATTGCCGATCTCGGCGAGTGTGAGGCCCTCGTAGTAGTAGAGCGTGACGACGGTCTTCTCCCGGTCGGGCAGCGTGTTGATGGCCCGCGCGAGGAATCTGCGCAGCTCCCGGTCCTCGGCCACCTCCACGGGGTTGTCCGCGGCGGTGTCCTCCAGCGTGTCCATGAGGCTGAGCCGGTCCCCGCCCTCGCCGCCGACATGCAGCAGCTCCTCCAGGGCGACCACGTTGGCGAGCGACAACTGGCTGAAGACGGCGTGCAGTTCCTCCACCTCCATGCCCAGCTCCGCGGCCACCTCGCTCTCGCTCGGGGTGCGCCGCAGCCGGGCCTCCAGGGTGGCGTAGGCGCGCTCGACATTGCGCGCCTTCTGCCGCACCGAGCGCGGGATCCAGTCCAGCGCCCGCAGCTCGTCGATCATGGCGCCGCGGATCCGGGTGATCGCGTACGTCTCGAACTTGATCTCCCGGTCGATGTCGAACTTCTCGATCGCGTCGATCAGCCCGAACACCCCGGAGGAGACGAAGTCGGCCTGCTCCACATTGGGCGGCAGCCCGACGCTCACCCGGCCCGCCACGTATTTCACGAGCGGCGAGTAGTGCAGGATCAGCTGCTCCCGCAGCCGTTCGTCCCCCGTCGCCTTGTACGACCGCCACAGCTCGTCGAGCGTCGAGGGAGCGGGCGGCCGCACGCTGCCACCGTCGCGGGCGGCTGGGGGGATCGCCGCCCGGTCGGACCCGGAGGTGTGCTGGGGCATTCGTCGCCTTGTGCCGTTCTGCCGTGAAGTGCCGTCAAGTGCCGTGACCGTGGGTGCGGTGCGGGGAGGTCACGGGTCGAAAGGGGGCCGCCTGGGTGAGGTGTCGGTCTGATGTCGAGTTGGGTGGTCTGTGGAGACGTCTTCGTGAGCGTAGCGTGACTGGGGAGTCGCGGTGTGCGAACGACGAGGCGCCACCCCTGCGCGGGTCCCCGGAGGCCCCTTCGGCATCACCTTCCGCAGGTCGCTCTGTGTGATGGCCGATGGGCGCCAACTCCGGGAAACCCCAAGGGCGTCGGGTGTTCCCCCGGACGGCCGAACACGCTCGGTCAGCATGGGGGGCGACCCGCGCGGGCCGAGATCACCGCCTGGCGTGTCAACTTCCAGCCATCGCCATGTCGTTCGACGTATCCAAGTGCTCGGAGTTCGTACAGTCTCGCGATCGCCTCGTCCGGAGTGGTACGGGCGGCCGCCGCGATCTCCCCGGCGGGGGACGCGCGGTCGCCCGTACCACTCCGGACGA
>NZ_MUNF01000856.1 GCF_002154555.1 Streptomyces murinus | reverse complement strand
CCCGCGCGCCGGGCCCGCAAGCGGCAGGCGGCCGTGGGCATGGCGGCGGCGGCCCTGTTCTTCGGTACGGCGATCCCGGCCCTGGTGCATGTCTCCGACTCCGGCGGCTCCGACCCGGACACCGCGATGGCCGGCCAGTCCTCGCAGGCGCGGTCCGGCTCCGGGCACGACAAGGACAAGGGCAGCGGCACGGACGGCGGCAGGGGCACGGACGGCAGCCCGGTCCAGCCGGGCAGGGGGCCCGGGAAGCCGGGGGACAAGGACAGCGGGGGCGCGGGCGACGCCGGTGCCGCCGCCGGCGCGAACCCCTCGGCCACCCTGACGGCGGGTGTCCCGGTGTGCACGCCGGCCCAGCTGGGCTCGGTCACGGGCAGCGCGGCCGCGCCGGACTCCACGGGGATCGTGTACGGCACGTTCCGCGTCAGCAACGTCTCCTCCGGGCCCTGCGCGGTGAGCGGCGCGCGCGCAGGGCGCGGCGGACCTCGCGAAGATCGCCGTCGTACGGCATGCGGCGGGCGACGCGGCGACGGGTCTGCCCGACCCCTCCCAGGAGGCCACGGGCCTGGTCCTCCAGCCCGGCGCCGCCTACCAGGAGAAGTTCGCCTTCGTCCCCTCCGAGACCTGTCCCACCACGGGCGGCCCGACCGGCGGCACGGACGGCGGCGCGACCCCGGACCCGTCCCCCACCCCGAGCGACGGCCCGGCCGACATCGGCAGCGCCGCCGGCACCACCCCCCAACTGGGCACGGGCGACACCACGGCCGACGGCAGCGTCCTGATCACCCACACCCCCG
>NZ_MUNF01000855.1 GCF_002154555.1 Streptomyces murinus | reverse complement strand
CCCCCGGCGTCCGGACCGAACGCCACCCCCCAGCGCCCCGCCTGGTGGCAGGAGGGCGGGGACGAGGGGCTCTCGCCGGCGACCGACACCGTGCTCGTGGGCGATGTGCCCCTCGGGGCCGGCAGTCCGGTGCTGTTGCGGCCGCGCGCGCGGGGGGCCGACGCCCAGGACATGTTCCTGGACGGGCGGTCCGCCACCGTCGCCGGGGTCTTCCACGACGTGGACGGCAGTGTGCGGCTCGCCGTGACCGTGGACGACGATCCGGCCGCCGAACTGCACGGTTGGTACGGCCGTTTCCACTACTTCCGGCCCGACGAGGTCGAACCCCTCGCAACCACGGGCACCCCGGCCGCCCCCGGCCGGGCCCACGACCGACTGCGACGGAGGCCGCAGAGATGACCACACAGAGCGGTACCACCGAGGCCCGCGCCGACGCCCCCCAGGGCTTCGACGAGATCACCATCCTGTGGATCTCCGAGGGCATGAGCTGCGACGGCGACACCGTGTCGCTGACCGCCGCCGGGCAGCCGTCCATCGAGGACGTGGTGCTCGGCCTCATCCCGGGCCTGCCGAAGGTCAACCTCGTCAACAAGGTCCTCTCCCCGAGCCTGGGCGGCGAGGACTTCCTCGCCCCGTACCGCAAGGCGGCCCGCGGTGAGCTGGAGCCGTTCATCCTGGTGATCGAGGGCTCGATCCCGAACCAGAACATCATCGAGGGCGACGGCTACTGGACGTCGTTCGGCAACGACCCCGCGACCGGCGAACCGCAGACCCTGAACTCGTGGATCGACCAACTCGCGCCCAGGGCATGGGCGGTGGTCGCGGCCGGCACCTGCGCCACGTTCGGCGGCATCCACGCCATGGCCGGCAACCCGACCGGCTGCATGGGCCTCGCGGACTACCTGGGCTGGGAGTTCAAGGCGCGCTCGGGCCTCCCGGTGGTCAACGTGCCCGGCTGTCCGATCCAGCCGGAGAACTTCATGGAGACCCTGGTGTGGGTGCTCCAGCACGCCGCCGGCACCGCTCCCCCGCCGCCGCTCGACCACATGCTGCGGCCGCAGTGGCTGTTCGGCAAGACCGTGCACGAGGGCTGCGACCGGGCCGCGTACTACGAGCAGGCCGACTTCGCCAAGGACTACAACTCGCCCAAGTGCCAGGTGAAGGTGGGCTGCTGGGGTCCGGTCGTCAACTGCAACGTGCCCAAGCGGGGCTGGATGTCCGGCATCGGCGGCTGCCCGAACGTCGGCGGCATCTGCATCGGCTGCACCATGCCGAGCTTCCCCGACGCCTTCATGCCGTTCATGGACGAGCCCCCCGGCGGCACGCTCTCGTCGATGGTGATCAAGCCGTACGGAGCGGTCATCCGCCGACTGCGCGGAATCACCAACGACATGGTGAACCACGAGCCCCGCTGGCGGCACAACAAGCAGAAGCTGACCAGCGGTTACGACCCGCACTGGCGCGCGTGAGGCCGTACTCCCCCGGCCCGCGCACCACCCCTCCGCCCGCCCCGCC
>NZ_MUNF01000854.1 GCF_002154555.1 Streptomyces murinus | reverse complement strand
AAGCACCGTTGCAGTACTAGTTGGGCCAGGCTGGCGGCCCCGGCCGTTGCCCTTGGCGGGCCGTCTGACTCTCGGCGCCCCTACAGGCCGCCGCTCACATGCAGGGCGCCGTTCTCGACGTCATCGACATGGACGATGACATCCGGAATATCCTTGAAATGCATGAGGGCCTTTACGGAGACCTTGTAACTCCGCCCCGCCCTTGCCGCAGGGAAGGGGAACTGCCCGACCCTGATAAGGCGATGTGCGGCAGATTCGGGGACCCCCATCACAGCTGCGGCCTCTCGGAGCCCGATGTATGGAGGGTAGAGATCGGAAGTGTAGTAGTAAAGACTCGGGCCGGAAATGCGAGACCGGAGCAGCATCGACGTCGTCATCGTCTGGCGAACCGATCCGGAACGACGGCCGGCACGAAGGTCGTCGTGAAATTCACGAACGACACCGAAATGACCCAGCAGCTGAAACAGTGCCCCGATCCGCTTACCCCTGAGCTGTTCCGCGACATCCGCGTCGCGAATACTGTTGATGTCGATGACCGACGACGCCTTGAGTACGGATTCCTGAGTGAACACTTCCGATTGGATCATTAATTCGATCTCATCGGACGACCACTCGCTCGATGCCCCACTCGCATAGCGAAAGGCAACCTCGAAGGCCGCTTTGACCATCTTGTCCCTGACGTTGCGCGGCGGAACCCCATGGGTGGTGTCCCGCCACACCTCCAGCGCAGCCACCACCATGGCGGACTGAACTTCCTCGCGCTCGACCCGGAAATCTCGGGAGACCCTCGCGGCCACTCCACGGAAGCAGGGGACGATGCAATCGAGAATGACCAGCCGCCATGTGTCATCACCATCCAGGTCGGACAACCTCCCCATGGCGATCAGGGACTCCCACACACGGGAAATAGCAGCCGACCGAATTCCCGCCGAGAGCGCCTCCTTCCGAAACTTCGAGTAGGTCGGGTGCCGCTTGATGTCGCATCTCTTGACGTCTCCCACGTGTACGCAGACCGGGCCCTTCCCGAAAATCTCCCGAACTTTCCACTCAATGCGATCGAAGACATCCACCACGACTAGCCCCCCTAAACTGTTTCCACCCCTCCGCAGCTGAGCATGGCGACTGAGAGAGATCCAAACACTTAGCTGGAACTCGGATCACCCAATCGGGTGAAGAATGTTTGCGTTTAGGTGTTCCTGATTTCCCGGCACCCCCATTGAAATCCCTCGATGCACTCGTATCACCGGTCTCTTTAATTCAAGACTCCGCCATCAGTGGAGGCAGGGCGCCAGTCGTCGCGAGGGCGTGTGCGTGGGGTGCGGGCCGATGCGTGGGCGGTGCGGAAGGCGGCCAGGGCGCGGCGTTCGGCCTCGGGGTCGGGGATGTAGGCGCGCAGGGCCGTGCCGAGGTGGGACTCGATGTCGGGCGGCGCGGCGCGCCCGGTGCCCCGTCGGTCGTCGTCGCGTTCACCCATGTCCGATTCCATGTCCGACTCCGTCCTCGTCCCCCGTGCCGCCGTTCACTTCGACTTCCCCGGCGTTCCGGGGCCCTCATCCGGCACGCCCGGGTCGGGTGCCAGGGCGTGGGCGAGGCGTTTGAGGCCGCGGTGCGCGGCGGTACGGACCGCGCCGGGGCGCTTGCCGAGGACGCGTGCGGCGGCGGGGCCGTCGAGGCCGACGACCACCCGGAGCAGCACGGCCTCCGCCTGGTCCCGGGGCAGGGAGCGCACCAGCGCGAGGGCGCGCGCGGTGGACAGCGACTCCAGGGCCTGCTCATGTGTGCTGTGCGGGGCCGCCCGGTCCAGCGCCTCCTGGTCGAGCGCGGTGGTACGGGGCCGGGTGCGGCGGCGGCGCAGATGGTCCAGGGCGCGATGGCGGGCGATGGTCGCGGTCCAGCCGCGGAAGCCCGCGCCGTCACCGGTGAACCGGCCGAGGTCCCGCGCTATCTCCAGCCAGGCGTCGGCGGCCACGTCCTCCGCGTCCTCGCCGACCAGCCCGCGCAGATAGCCGATCAGGCCGGGCTGCACGATCCGGTAGGCCACCGCGAAGGCGCTCTCGTCGCCGTCCTGGGCCCGCGCGACGGCCGCGCCCAGTTCCCCGTCCCGCGGCCGCCGGCTGCGGGGCTGCCCTCCCTGGCCCAAGACCGTCCTCGTCGTGCCGAGTTCATGGCCACCGGCGCGTCCCGCACGGTGCGACACGCTCCGGCCGTGTCTTTCGCCCTCCACGGTCATCAGCGTCCGCCCTGACAGAAGTGTCACAGCGAACGCCCCGGCGGATGCGGCACAGTCAACGGCCCGTCAGGTGCAGGGCGCCGCGCTCTCAGGCGTCCGCCGTCGCGTCCCTGCACAGCAGCCGCAGCGAACCATGGCCCAGGAAGGAGCGCCGGGCCTCCTCGATGGGGTCCCAGAGCCGGCCGTCGGGGGTGCGCACCCAGTGTTCGCCGCCGGTCGCCCACCACTCGGCGCCGGTGCGGCGGACGACCACCTCACCGGCGTACGCGCCAAAGCCCCGCAGCACGTCAGCGACCGCCTCGATGGGCGCCCTCTCGCGTCGTATCTCCTCGATCATGCGGTCCACGCGCCACAGGCTCTGCGCCGAGTAGTCGAGCCGCACCCGGGCGCCCTCGCGCATGGTCGCGACCGCGTCCGCCGCCCAGCGCACGGGCTTCGCGGCGGCATGGGGCCTGGTCTCCTGCGCGGCCGTCCCGTCCGGGGCGGTCGCGGCAGCGGTCGTATCGGCCGTCACATGGGCCGTCACATGGGCGTTCACATAAGGAAGAGCGAGCGGGGCAAAGCTTTCGTCACCCTCCGAGGAACCGTTTCGCCAACCGTCGCAGGACCACCCCACCGCCACCGCACGACCGTCACACCCCGCTCTCCGCGTTCCCCCGAACCCGCCGCGAGACCACCGCGCGCAGCACCCGGCGTCCCTCGCCCGACACATCGAGCGCCCGGCGCAGGCCCTGCTTGCCGTGGCCTTCGAGGAGTTCCAGCACGGTGATCTGACGGCGCAGCTCGGCGGCGACGAGCGGCGGCGGGTCCTCGGTCCCGGCGGGGTCCGGGGCGCCCTCGGCGGCGGGGTCGAGCAGCCGGTGGACGCGCAGCGAGACCGCGGAACAGGACTCGGCCCAGGGCCGTACCGCCTCGGCGGTGCGCTCGGCCGGTGCCGTGTCCAGCATGTGCGCGACGAGCCGTACCGCCTCCGCGTGCCCGTCCCCGCC
>NZ_MUNF01000853.1 GCF_002154555.1 Streptomyces murinus | reverse complement strand
CCGGCACCCCGCCCCTTTGCATGCCCCCGGAAGCTACACGCTTGTTCGACGCCGCGCTGCCCCTGGACAGCAGAAGTGCCCCGGACCGATGACATCCGGGGCACTGCTGACCAAGTCACCCGTTCGGGTGATTGTGTGGCGGCGGTCAGCCGTCCGTGCCGAAGGCCAGCACCAGATACGACTTGTCGTCGTTCGGGTCCGCCTTGTCGACGAAGACGTCGGACATGTACAGCCGGCCGTTCGCGAAGAGGATCTCCGCGTAGTCCGGCAGCATGCTGCCCTCGGCGCGCCGGACGCTCTCCGTGGAGGGGTTCTCCAGGAGCTTGGTCTCCTTGAAGGTGGAGCCGTCGATGCTGACGATCTGGCCGCCCTTGTCGTACGGCGGCTTCTTGTAGGCGATCAGGTTGGCGCCGTCCATGCGCAGCGGCGACAGCAGATAGCCGTCCCCGGCCTCGGCGCGCTGGCCGGTGGGCTTGCCGGTGGCCAGGTCGAAGGCGACGACCTCGTTGGTGGTGCTGTAGGAGGTGCCGCTGCCGTCGTGCTCCTCGGTCGGCACGAACAGCTTGCCGCCGCCGACGACGACCTCGTGGCAGTCCTCGATCCGGGTGATGCCGTCGCAGCGGCCGCCATAGGTCTTGCCGGGCGCGGAGATCCGGGCGAGCAGCTTGCCGGTCTTGTTGTCGATGGAGAAGTAGTCCGAGATGCCGCTGCCGTCGCCCGCGCTGTCGCCGACGTCGGCGGCGACCACCAGCGGATCGGTGGAGACGACCGAGGCGTACTCGATGCCCGGGTCCATCTTGTACTCGGAGAGGACCTTGCCCGACGTCGGGTCGATGGTCTGGATGGACAGCTGGGTGTTGTCCGAGTCGCCGCAGCTGCGCACCGCGACCAGCTTGGCGCCGCCGCCGTAGCCCGAGTCGTAACAGTCCTCGCCCGGCTTCGGCTGCCACAGCGGCTTGCCGGAGTCGATGTCGAAGGCCGCGCCGCCGTTGCTGTCGCCGAGCGCGACGGTGTGCTGGGAGACGGTCACGTTCTGGTAATTGACCGGGTAGTCACCGACGTTGACGGTCTTCGTCCACAGCTTCTTGCCCGCGTCGAGGTCGATCGCCGCGATGTCGGAGCAGCCCTGGTACTTCTTGTTCGTCGGCTGGTACGTGATCGCGGTCTTGTCGTCGGCGGTGATGTGCCGGCTGGCCGCGCAGACCGGGCCGGGCAGCTTGACCGTCCACAGCTCGGTGCCCTTGACCGGGTCGTAGCCGACGATCTCGTTCACGCCGGTCTTGGCGTACACCTTGTCGGTCAGCCAGGAGCCGGAGGTGCTCACCGTGTCCTTGACGGAGGGCGAGGGGACCTGGAAGAGGACCTTGGCCGCCGGGTTCGCCGGCACCTTCTCCTTGCCGCCGGTCGAACCGCCGGAACCCTTGTCCTGGCCGCCGCTGTTGCCGCCGGAGGACGCGGTGTCCTGCTTGGTGCCGCCGTCGCCGGAGCCCGCGTACCAGATGCCGCCGCCGACGATCAGCGCGATCACGACGACCGCCGCGATGACGATGTACAGCGCGGTGTTGCTCCGCCCGCCACCGCTACCGGCGCCCTGCTGCTGCATCGGCATGGTCGGGGGCTGGCCCGGATAGCCGTAGCCCGGCTGCCCGGACTGCTGCATGGGCTGGGTGGGCATGGCGTACGGGTTCTGCTGCGGCGCCCCGTAGGGGGCGCCGCAGCAG
>NZ_MUNF01000852.1 GCF_002154555.1 Streptomyces murinus | reverse complement strand
GGTCATGGCTCGGGTACCTCGGTGACACTCGGAAGGCCGGACGGCGGACGGAACGGGAGAAGGCCGGGAAGCGGGCCGGGCTCAGTTGCCGAAGGCCATGATCAGCTTCTCCTTCGACTGGTCGCTGCCGTTCAGCCGGCCGGCCGAGATGATGAAGCGCCCGTCGGCCCAGTCGATGACGCCGTTGTAGAAGGTGTCCTCGATCTGCGCGGTGCCCTGCGGGTTCTGGAGCAGCTTCACCGGGGTGTGGGTGGCGCCGGCGGTCGCGATCGAGACCACCTGGCCGCCCGCGTCGTACGACGGCTGCACATACGCGATGAGCTTGCCGCCCTCGGTCTTCATCGGCGCCATCGGCTCGTCCGCCGGGGACTTGACCCGCCACTTCGCGGTGCCGGTGGAGAGGCTGATCGCGACGATCTCGTTGGCGCTGGAGGTCGCCGACGTGGGCAGGTAGAGCGTGTCGGCGTCGGCCGCGACGCCCTGGCAGCCCTGGAGGTCGCGCTCCAGGATCGCCCAGCCGCAGCTCGGGGAGAACTTCTCGTCCACCTTGACCTGCGAGCGGAACTTGCCGTCCGAGGTGAAGGTGGAGATGTTCCACGTCTTCTTGTCCTCGTTGGTCAGATAGACCACCAGCGGGTTCATCGAGTACACCCGGCTGACCTGCCAGCCCTTCTTGAGGGGCTGGGTCCACTTCACCTTGCCGGTGGCCGGGTCGAGTTCCTGGAGCTCGTCGTGCTCGGTGCTGGTCGAGGCCGCGCAGGACGCCACCTGGACGAGCCGGCCTGCGCCGCCCGCGTACCCGGCGGGGAAGCAGGCGTTGCCGTAGCGCTTCTTGTCGTACAGCTTCTTGCCGCTGTCGATGTCGTAGGCGGTGCCCGACTCGGAGCGGCCCACCATCAACGTGCTGCCCGCCACGCTCAGTTCGACGTTGAGCGCGCTGTCGAACAGCCCGCCGTCGGCGACCTGGGCGTTCCAGCCCTTCTTGCCGGTGGCGAGGTCGAGCTGGGTGAGCTGGTTGCACTTGGCGTTGTCGCCCGCGCCGTTCATGTACGCCACGACGACCTTGCCGTCGTCCGACTTCTGCGGGGTGACGGCGCAGATCTTCTGCGGGAAGTCGACGGGTCCCCAGGGGGAGGAGCCGTTGCCGGTGTCGTAGGCGAAGACCTGCTTGTACGCCGCCTTCACCACGGTGTTCCCGGCGACCCACATGCCGGGGGCGTCGGCGCCCGAGCCGGGGGCGTCCGGTGCCGACTTGTACCAGAGCACCTTCGCCTCACCGGACGCGCGGCCCTTGTTGAGGTCCTCGGGGTCGTCGCCGCCGGTGGCGGACGAGGAGGCCGAGGGGGCGCCGGACGAGGTCGGCGCGCTGCTGCCGCTCTGCTCGGCCACGGGCTTCTTCTTGCCGTCGCCGCTGCTGGTGACGGCGTAGACGGTGCCGGCTATGACGAGCAGCGCGGCCGCCGCGGCGCCCACGATCAGCGCCGTCTTCTTCTTGCCACCGCCCTGGGGCGGGAAGAGGCCGCCGGGGGCGGTGCCGGGCGCGCCGGGGTACGGCGGCTGCGGCGGGAAGCCGTAACCGGGCTGGGGCTGCTGCCCGTAGGGGCCCGGCTGCTGGGGCTGCTGCGGGTACCCGTAGGGGCCGGGGGTCCCAGGG
>NZ_MUNF01000851.1 GCF_002154555.1 Streptomyces murinus | reverse complement strand
GGTCGGTGTCGGCGTCTCCGGGCTCGCCGACTACACCCAGGAGGACCTGTTCGCCCAGGCGTCCTCGCGGGCGGAACCGGCGCCGGAGGAGGCCGTGGCCGAGCCGGTCGCGGTGCCCCGGGAGCCGGTGCTGCCGCACTGGCGGGCCGGCCAGGACGTGCGGCACGCGGAGCACGGGTACGGGTGGGTGCAGGGGAGCGGGGTGGGCCGGGTGACGGTGCGCTTCGAGACCCCCCAGTCGCCGCCGGGGCGGATACGCACCTTCCTGGTCACCGACCCCGCGCTGGAGCCTGCGGACCCGCTGCCCCTGGTCGTCACGGCACCCGCTCCCTCGTCCGCCTCCGACCTGTCGCCCGCCCCCGATCTGTCGGCCGGGCCATGACCGCCGCTCGACGGTCTCGCCCTCGTCGTCGAAGCCCCCCGGCGTCCAGGGGCTATGTCTCCTCCGAGCCCGCCAGCTTGCCGAAGTCGTGGTCAGCGGCGGCGTCCGGGGTCACGTCGAGGCCGTAGTGGTGGTAGAGCTGGAGTTCCTGTTCGGGGGAGAGGTGGCGGCCCACGCCGAAGTCGGGGGCGTCCTTGATCAGGGAGCGGTCGAAGGGGACATGGAGGGTGCCCTCGACGAGCTCGCTCGGTTCCAGGGGGACGAACGCGTCGCGGGAGAAGAGGCCGGTGCGTATGGCCGCCCACTCGGGGACACCGGTGGCGTCGTCCAG
>NZ_MUNF01000850.1 GCF_002154555.1 Streptomyces murinus | reverse complement strand
CCGCTGCCAGCCGCCCTCGGCCGCCGTCCAGCGCCGTACGGGGTCCGTGCCGTCGACCGGGTCCTGCGCGTACCGCAGCATCACCAGCAACAGATACGGGTCCATGCCGGTGCAGTGCTCCATGGCCTGCACGGCCGCCGGTCCGCAGCCCAGCGACAGCCGGCTGATCCAGCGCAGGGTGCGCCAGGCCACATCGGGCTCGGCGCCCAGGATCCGGCCCAGCTCGGAACCGCTGTGCCCGGCGAGAGCCGAGACCGGCCACTGCGGGGCGAGAACGCCGAGCAGGGCCGCGGCCCGGTCCGGTACGTCGGTGAGCACCACCACGCGCAGCAGGTCCCGCAGGGTGAGCACCGCGGTCGGCCGCCGGTCGGTGTAGCCGGACGGTTCGACCTTGGGGCCGACCACCACACAGGGCCGCTCGTCCTCACCGGTGTCCGGCAGGCCGACGGCGCCGGGCCCGCCGACGTACAGGTCGACGCGTCCGGTGGGGTGCAGCCGGGACAGGGCCGGGCCGCCGAACAGGCCGTCCAGGAAGGCGAGATGGAAGGCACTGTGCTCGACCGGCGTGGCCGTCATCGGTCCGGGCGGCGCCCCGAGGAAGCGGCACAGCGCGTCGGCGAACCCGGCGGCCGCCTCGGCGGACAGATCGTGCTCCAACCTGCCGTACGCCGCCAGCAGTTCTTGTCCCTCACGGTCGGCCGCCCGCCAGTCCACGAACGCCGGAGGCCGCAGCCGGCCGGGATTGAGGTGGCAGTCGAGGAACTGACGCGGGTCCCACTCGGCCTTCCAGACCGGCGGCGCGGTCATGCCCTCGGGAATGGGCGCGCCGGGCGGCTCCCGGTTCAACAGGGCGGTGGCGGCGACGAGTTCACCGGCATCGAGCAGAGCCCGTACGCGGGCGGCAGCCCGGCCCGCGGCCCCCGTACGCTCCATCGGGGCGAGCAGCGCGGACAGTTCGCCCGCGGCGTCCGCGATGCGCCGTTCGAGATCGTCGGCCAGTGCGTCCAGGCGGGCCACGACCCGGGGCCGCCCCGAGCGCGCCTGCTCCACCAGCGCCTCGGTCTCGGCGGGGTCGTCCCGCCATGCCACGCCCGCACCCTGCGCACGCCGGGCGAGGGCCCCGAGCCGCTGCCGTACCAGCTCCGCGGCCCGCACCCGCAGGCTCTCCAGGTGCCGGGCGAGCCGCTCGGCGTCGTACGGGCGCAGGTCCCCGCAGCCGGCGAGCAGATACTCGGCGGCGTCGAACTCGCCCCGCTCCAGCAGCTCTTCGCAGACGACGCCCACGGGGCGGCCGCCGAGCCGGGCGAGGACCGCGCGGGCCAGCTCGACGGCGTCCTCGGGGCCGTACGACGACTGCCGGCGCGCCAGCAGGGCCAGCACCTCGGGGTAGCGGAACCGGCCGGGCCAGGTGCCGAGCAGATGCCGGGCGCCGTCCAGATGGTTCCGCACCTGGCTGTCGTGGCTCGGCGCGCTCATGCGTTCTCCTTCCCGGCCTTCGGCAGCGCGGACAGCGCCTCCAGCAGGGCCTTGGCCGGATGACAGGCCGGTTCGCCCAACTCGTCCGCCTCCTTGACCAGTTGATGCCAGGAATCGTCCAGGTGCAGGGCGAACCGCCGTTGGGCTGCGCTCAGTCGGAGCGCGACCGGGCCCTGGTGCCCCTCCTCGGTGCGGGCGACGAGGGACCTGGCCTCGGCGATGAACTCGGCGAGACGGCGGGCGTAGGCGAAGTGGTTGCTCCATTCGATCTTGCGCAGGCCGAGATCCGCGGACATCCGGTCGAGCTGGGTGCGGATCTCCTGCTCGCCCTGCGGCAGCCCCTCGATCACCGGGACCCAGCGGTCGGCGGGCCGGGGATCGTGGGCCATCTCGCGGACCTCGGCGAGGAGGCCGTCCGGCCGGAACAGGGCGCGGTGCAGTTTCTGGCCGTCCGTGAAGCTGAAGTGGTTCTTGGCCTGTTCGAAGTCGGCCACCTCGGCGGCGAGCCGCGCCCAGCGCTCGTCGGTGCGCGCCGAGCGCTCCTGGCCGGCCGCCCATTCGTCGACGTCGTGCAGGGGCAGCGGGGCCGGTGCCCCTGCACGACGTCGACG
>NZ_MUNF01000849.1 GCF_002154555.1 Streptomyces murinus | reverse complement strand
CCACCGGTATCCGCACCGCGTCCACCACCTGCGGCAGCAGCACGCTCGTGGCCACCTCGCCGGTGTGGCCGCCGCCCTCGCCGCCCTGCACGATCACCGCGTCCGCGCCCCACGCCGCCACCTTCTCCGCGTGCCGCCGCGCCCCGACGGACGGGATGACCACCACCCCCGCCTCCTTGAGCCGGGTGATCAGCTCGGCGGAGGGGGCCAGTGCGAAGGAGGCCACCCGGACACCCTCCGCCAGCAGGATCTCCACCCGCTCGGCCGCGTCCTGGGCGTCCGCGCGCAGATTCACCCCGAACGGCGCTCCCGTACGCGACCGCACTTCCCGTATCGCCGCGCGCAGTTGAGCGGGTGTCATCGTGGCCGAGCCCAGGATGCCCAGCGCGCCCGCGTTCGCCGCCGCCGACACCAGCCGGGGTCCGGCCACCCAGCCCATCCCGGTCTGCACCACCGGATGACGGACGCCGGTCAGCCGGGTGAGCGCGGTCTCCATCAGCCCCGCACCCCCTCGGGCACCGCACGCTCGCGGACCCCGTCCGGGTCCAGCACCTCGCGGATCAGCCGCAGTTCCCCGGGCGTGGGCTCCCGGGTGCCCGGCACCTCGTCCGGCACCACGAGGTCAAAGCCCGTCGCCTCCCGCACCTCGGCCACACTCACCCCTGGATGCAGCGAGGCCAGCCGCATCGAGTGGTCCGGCGTCGCGAAGTCGAGGACCCCGAGATCGGAGACGACCCGCCCGAGGCGATGGAAGCGGGCCGTCCGGCCGAGCGTCGCCGCCCGGTCGTACCCCACCCCGCACACCATGTCCACCCGCTCCACGAACACCCGCTGGGAGTGCCGGGGGATCCAGTAACTCGTCGGATTGTTCAGCGTGTTGAGCGAGGCCCCGCGCACCCCGAGCAGCTGGCGGCGGGGGTGGGCCCAGTCGCCGACGCAGGAGATGTTCTGGTTGCCGTACCGGTCGAGCTGGCTCGCGCCCATCATCACGTGCCGGCGGCCGCCCGCCACCAGCGTCAGATGCTCCCGGAAGGTCAGCCGGCCCTCCGGGGTGCCGTCCGGGCGGACCAGCAGGGCTTCACCGTCGGTCAGCAGCAGGTCCGGCGCGAAGGTGAGCCGGGCCAGCCGGGCGCCCAGCGAGGGGATCAGGCCCATCGGGCTCGCCAGTATCTCCCCGGCCCCGCGCCATGCCTCGGCGCAGGCGATCACGCAGTACTCGGCCCGGGTCGCCCTCATCGCCCCTCCTCCTCGCGCCACTCGGCCACCGCCGCCCGGTACCCGCCCTCGTCGGCGCCGAGGAACCGCCCGGCGAACTCCGGCCACGGCGTCTTCGCGTACAGCCGCTGGAACTCCTCGTCCCGTTCGTAGTCCGGCGCGCAGGACGTGAAGTGCGCGCCGTTCGGCGCCTCCACCACGCCCGTCACCGCGAGTCGCCGCAGCAGCAGCGACTCCACCGGGGCCTTCTCGGTCAGCTCGGCCGTGTCCACGATCCGCTCGCAGGAGACATAGGCCGTATCCGCCGCCGCGCAGAACAGATCGTCGAAATACGGGTCCGGGCCCAGGCACTGGCCGGTGCCCAACCGGTCGGCGCGGTGCACATGCACCAGGGCCGCGTCCAGCCGCAGCGCGGGCATCGCCACCAGCGTCTCCCCGTCCTCGTACGGCGAAGTGACCGTCCGCAGAGCGGGGTTGACCCGCATGACGTCCGAGCCGACGCCCGCCCGCACCGGCAGGAAGGGCAGCCGGTGTGCCGCCGCCTCCAGGCCGCGCAGCAGCATCCCCTCGTCCACCTCCGTCAGTTCGAGCCCGCCGCGCTCGCGGACCGCCCGGTAGTGCGGTTCGAGCGGGATCGAGTCGAGGGTGACGAAGGCCGTGACCAGTCTCCGCAGCCGCCCGGCCGCGGCCAGCATCCCGACGTCCGGGCCGCCGCAGGAGACGACCGTGAGATCGCGTAACCCGGACCGCAGCAGCGCCCGCACCAGGGCCATCGGCTTGCGGCGCGCGCCCCAGCCGCCGATGCCCAGGGTCATCCCGCTCTCCAGTCGGCCGACGACCTCCTCGGCGGTCATCGTCTTGTCGCCCATCTACACCCCCTCCTCCCTGTCCTTGCCCCTGTCCCTGCCGAATGTGTCGCGCACCCGGTCGGCCAGGCCGCTGAGGCCCGCCTCGAAGGTGAAGCCCTGCTCGAATCGGTAGCTGCGGCGCACATCGACCGGATCGATGCCGTTGATCGCGGCCTTGGCCATGCGCAGCAGCCGGCCGTCCTTGGCGGCGATCTCCCGGGCCAGCTCCAGCGCCGCCGCCCGTAACTCCGCGCCCGGCACCACGCGCCACACCGAGCCGTGCCGATGCAGCTCCGCCGCGCTCGCCGTCCGCCCCGTGTAATACAGGGCGCGCATCAGATGCTGCGGGACCAGCCGGGCCAGATGGGTCGCGGCACCCAGCGCGCCCCGGTCCAGCTCGGGCAGTCCGAAGACGGCGTCCTCGCTCGCCACGATCGCGTCCGCGTTTCCCACCAGGCCTATCCCGCCGCCCAGGCAGAACCCCTGCACCGCCGCGACGACGGGTGTCTCGCACTCGTACACCGCGGCGAAGGCGTCGGCGCAGCCCTGGTTCGCGCCGATCAACGCCCGCTGCCCGTGGGCCTGTATCTCCTTGATGTCCACGCCCGCGTTGAACCCCCGGCCCTCGGCGGCCAGCACCACGCAGCGGACCTCGGGGTCGCGGCCCGCCGCGCGCACGGTCTCGGCCAGCGCGGACCAGCCGGTCACCGGGAGCGCGTTGACCGGCGGGAAGTCGACGGTGACCACGGAAATCCCTTTTTCCGGGGACGAACGGGAGACACCCATGGGCGCATCAGCTACCTTTCCACCAAACATTTGTTAGGTGCGATGGCTTTGAAATTAGCAGCCGCCACGGACCAGCGGGAGGCCCTGTGGAAAACTCGACCGCGCGCCCTGTGGACAACTCCTGGCGCGACCCGGCCGGCTCCCTGCGCGGCCGCACCGTCCTCGTCACCGGCGGCACCCGCGGGGTCGGCGCGGGCATCGCGCGGGCCTTCGCGGACGCGGGCGCCCGCGTCCTGATCTGCGCCCGCAGACCTCCTGAACAGCCGCTGGACGGCGTTGAGTTCATCCCGCTCGACCTGCGGGACCCACCCGCCGTCCGGGCCTTCTTCGACGCGTTGCCCCGGCTCGACGTACTCGTCAACAACGCGGGCGGAACGCCGTACCGACGACTGCTCGACGCGGACGCCGAACGGCACGCCAAGGTCCTGGAGCTGAACCTGACCGCCCCGCTGACCGCGTCCCTCGCCGCGTACGAGCAGCTGCGGCGCAGCCGGGGCTCCATCGTGATGATCGGCAGCGTCAGCGGGGGCCGTCCCTCGCCCGGCTCCGCCGCCTACGGCGCGGCCAAGGCGGGGCTCACCCATCTCGCCGCGTCCATGGCGGTGGAGTGGGCGCCGCATGTACGGGTCAACACGCTGGTGGTGGGCATGGTGCGCACCGAGCAGTCCGCCGCGCACTACGGCGGCCCCGAGGGCATCGCCGCCGTCGCCCGCACCGTCCCGCTCGGCCGGCTGGCCACTCCCGGCGACGTCGGCGCCGCCGCCGTCTTCCTCGCCTCCGACGCCGCGGCGTACATCAGCGGGGCGAGCCTCCAGGTGCATGGGGGCGGGGAGTGGCCAGCCGGCCGAG
>NZ_MUNF01000085.1 GCF_002154555.1 Streptomyces murinus | reverse complement strand
CGAGCCGAGGGGCAAGGGAACTCCCGGGGGGATCAACGGTGTTCGGCGGCCTTGGTGACGGGGCGCGGGCCGGTCGGATGCGGCACGGTGACCAGCGGGGACCGCGCCGGGTACGGGGTGTTCGCCAGGGCGGAGCGCACCGGGCGGCGCTCGCCGAGCGGCACCACCGGGGACGGCTCGGTGCGGCCCAGCACGATGTGCCGTACGACCCGTTCGGCGGCCCGTCCGTCGTCCCACGGGCAGAACCGCTCCCGGAACGCGGCCCGCAGCAGCGCGGCCCGCGCGCCGTTCCAGTGGCCCTCGGTGAACACGTCGATCAGTTCGTCCTCGTCGCGCCCCACCGCGCCGGGCGGGGCGCCGGGCAGGTCGACATAGGCGCCCCGGACGGCCGCGTACGCCGCCCAGTCCCCGGTGTGCAGCACGATCGGCCGGTCGAGCCCGGCGTAGTCGAACATGAGTGGCGACTGGTCGGTGAGCAGCGCGTCCGCGGCCAGGCACAGGCCCTCGGGGCAGGGGTGCGCGGAGACGTCGATGACCCGGGGGCCCTCGACCGGCACGTCCCCGTGGGCGCGGACGAGCAGCACGAAGCGCGAGCCGAGACCGCGCGCGAGCCTCGGCAGGTCCAGCGGAAGGTGCTGGGTGCGGCGGTGGTCGCGGTGGGCGGGCGCGTAGAGGATCGCGACCGCGCCCGCGGGGATGCCCAGGGTGGCGCGCAGCCGGGCCACGTCGTCCCGGGTGGCCCGCTGGAAGACATCGGTGCGCGGGCTGCCGTACTCCAGGGCGGTCCAGCGGCCGGGGTGGACCCGCTGCCAGGTCAGGGTGGAGTGCCGGTTGCCGGAGATGACGTGGTCCCACCGGTCGACGTCCCGCAGCAGGCCCACGGGGTCGGCGCCGGGGACGGCCGCCGGCCGCTCCACCAGATCAAGTCCCGTATGGCCCAGGGGCGTTCCACCAAGCATGCGCACGACGACCTGCCCGTCCCGCTTACGCAAGTCCCGGGTGAGGTGGGCGTCGCCGAACAGGTACGTGGAGCGGGCGAGCGCCGTCCAGTGGGCGGCCGTGCCGGGGACGACGAGGCGCGGCCCTGCCGGGAGCGGACGCGGATGCGCCGGGTCGGCGATCCAGGAGGAGCGCACATGCGGGGCGTACCGGCGCATCGCCTCCTCCAGCGCGGCCGGGTCCCCGCCGTACCCGCCCTCGACGGCGAACACCGCGCGTTCGGGCCGCAGCGGCAGCCGCAGCTGGATCCGGTAGTGCAGCCGCAGCGCGGCGGAGCGCACCGCCCGCGCCGGACCCAGTACGAGCCTCCGCAGACGGCGGCGGGCGGCGGCGATGTGGCGCAGGGCGCGGAAGGTGCGGTGCAGCCCGAACCGGATCAGCAGATGACGGCGCCGCAGCCGCGCCTTCGGCACCCGGTAGCGGCGGTGGTGGTCGCGGGCCCGGCGCAGGAACTCCCCGTGGCTGCCACGCGGCAGCCGTCCGGGGCGGGTGAACACCACGCCGTAGTGGTCGATCATCCGGCGGAACAACTCGGGTTTCCAGCAAGCGAGTTCGGGGTGGTCGGCGACATAGGCGAAGACCCGCTCGTACTGGTCGAACAGGTCGAAGTGCTTACGGCTGGTGGTGGACAGGATGTTGCCCTGGCGGCGCTGCCGGTAGTGCACGCACACCCGGTCCAGCGTGGCGATCGAACCGGCCGCCATCAGCACCGGGAAGGTCCAGGGGGTGTCCTCGTAGTAGCCGGGCGGGAAGGTGAAGCCCTCGGCCGCGACGAACTCCCGCCGGTACGCCTTGTTCCAGGCCACCATCAGCACCCGCAGCAGCCCCGGCCGGTCCGTGAGCCGGAAGGGCGCCCGGCCCCACTCGCTCAGCTCGGCCGCGAGATGGTTGCGCACCCGCCGGCCGTCCCAGTACGTGCGCTCGTAGTCGTACACCAGCACATCCGGCCCACCGGTCGCCTCGATCCGCTCGGCGATCGCCGCGAGCGCGCCCGGGGTGAGGGTGTCGTCGCTGTCCAGGAAGATCAGATACTCGCCGCCGGCCTGCGCGATCCCGGCGTTGCGGGCCCGGCCGAGCCCCCGGTTCTCGGCCAGGTGTAACGGCTTCACCCGGGGATCCCGGGCCGCGTACTCATCGATGATCTCGCCGCACGCGTCCGGCGAACCGTCGTCCACCGCGATCACTTCGAGATCCGGGTACGACTGCGACAGCACCGAGTCCAGGCACTCGGAGAGGTACGCCTGGACCTGGTACGCGGGGACGATGACACTGAACCTGGGCACGGGACATCCATGGGTCTGACGGCGCGGGCGTTCTGCCCGGGAACGGCCGAAAGGGTGACGGGGTTACGGGCCGTACGGCATTCGGGGGACATCCGGTGAACGGGTGGGGGTGGCTGGGTCCTGGCGGACAGAGAGCCAACGTGCTTTCTACGGCGTGGTGTTCAGGTTCCGGTCGCCACCGTGGGCGATATGAACGGTCCCCCGAACCTTGTACGACTCCTGCCCTGGGCCGGCCCGGTCTGCACGGCCAGCTCTGTCTGCTTGGCACGGGGGCACGGCGGCTTCTGTCCGATCGGCCCTGCTTCAGCGTTGTGAACTACCGCGTCGGGCAATCAAGTTCGGGCTTTGAGCGATTCGGGCAGCACGTCACCACGGCCAGGGACAGGTAGGAGGGGCGTTCAAGGTAGAAGCCGTACGACACATCGGCACCTGAGCGCAGTCGTTCGGCGGCAGCGTGCATCAGCCGGGTGAGGCGGTCGGCGTCTCGGTCCCTCTCTGTGGCGAAACGGGGTGCGTGGTCGATCAGTTGCGCAGCGAGCCAGGACACCGCCGCCGTCGCTTCATCCCATGTGCCCTTGACCACCGAGGGCGGTTTGACGAGCCAGTACGCCGTTTCCAGGGGCGGGAGGCTGGACGCCGGGAACTCCATGGCCACCTCGCGGTACCGCTGGATCAGCTCCGGCTTGCTCCCGGCGGGGGGCGGCTCGGGGTGTGGAGGGCGCCGTAGAGCCTCGTGGTCGAACCGCTCTTTGGGGCCGGTCCACAGGTAGCCGTGGTGATGCACCGATTGTTCCCGTTCCGAGACGTGCTGGCCGAACCGGGTCCGCGGAAAATGGGGATGGCCCCGGTCCGGCTGGCGTGAAGGGGGGTCAGGCGTTCAGGCCGAAGCGCGCGGGGTCGATACCGGCGGCGTCCAACTCCTCCGTCGTGAACCGCAGCGGCTGTGTGTCCGGCCGTTTGCTGTCACCCATGGCCCAGGCGCCGTCGCCGATCCGGGCCAGGGTCACGCAGGCCTCACCGTCCGGGTGGGTGTTTCCCCCGCACGCCTTCACGAACGAGGCCCCGCTGATGTCGAGCGCGTACAGATCACTTCCGTCCAGCATCACTGCACCTTCCTGCTCAACTGATCGCGGCCATGACTGACCGCCGCCGCCCACTTCGGGCGGGAGTTCAGGCGGACCCTCGACCAAGGTCCGTGTCGATGCGCCGACCGTAGGAGGCGGACGGTGACGCGCTCCACGAACTTGCGTGGACTTGCACGGCAATTGGTATGGCTGATAGCGGTATGGACACTGTTTCCCCAGTCCAACGAAGCTGCTGCAAGCCCGAGCAAGTGCCGAGACCAGGGAGTCAGCCATGGCCGTAGAGTTCATTGGAATCGACCCCGATACCGACCGGGACCACTGCCCCACCGTGTGGGCGGACGCGGAAGCTCAGGAGATCTTGTTGCAGGGGTGGAAGCCGACTCCGGAGACTCAGACGGAGTGCGAGGCGAGCAGCCCCGCGAATGGACCGATGCCTGACGCCGAGGCCATCGTCAGGATTCCGGCCAGGATGATCCCGATGATCAGGGAGGCGTGTGATGCCGTCGAGCGTGCCCAGCTTCGCTGAGCTGCTTGGCCGGTGCGAGCGGTCCGCCGTCCACTTGGAGCTGCGTGACTCCTACGCGCCGACGGACCGCTTCGAGGCGTGGAAGCGGGGCGAGCGGATCAACTGGGAGGACCGTGAGTCCTGGTGGCACCCCTACGACCAGCTGATCGCTGACACCGTGGCCCGGGGCGTGACGATCCGCCGGGCCAGGGTGATCTCCGAGCCGGTATCGGACTACATCCGGTGGGAGCACTACGTCACTCGTGCCAACGTCACGGCCGGTGAGGAGGTGCGGTGGCTGCCACGGAGGCAGGCCACGAGTCTTCTCTTGCCGGGAAATGACTTCTGGCTGTTCGATGGTGCGCTGCTTCGGGTCCACCACTTCTCAGGTGACGGCGTGGTGGTGGAGGACGAGATCACGGCGGACTCGGAAGCCGTGAAGCTGTGCTCTTCCGCCTTCGAAGCGGTCTGGGAGCGAGCGATCCCGCACCATCTGTACAGGATCTGACGAGAGCCGCTCCGTGCCCACACACCCGTCCGCACGCGTTCAGCAGGCCCGCGAAGTGCTGGCTGGCCGTCTGCGTGAGATCCGAAAGGATGCAGGGATCAGCGGGCGTGAGCTGGCCGTAAGGTGCGGTTGGTCGGAGTCGAAGTCATCCCGGATCGAGAACGCCAAAACCCCGCCCTTCGACGCGGATATCAGAGCGTGGTGCCGAGCCTGTACGGCTGAAAACCAGGTCCCCGACCTGATCGCCGCCAATAGACAGTCCGCAGACGCTCATGTGCAGTGGAGGCGACTTCAGCGGACCGGACTTCGTCGCCTGCAGGAGTCCACAGGTGATCTGTATCAACGAACAAAGACGTTCAGGGTCTACGTTTCCGACGTGATCCCCGGATTCCTTCAGACGCCCGGGTACGCCGCTGCCCTACTGTCATCCATCGCCGACTTCCGGGGAACACCGGACGACGTGAGCGATGCCGTGGCAGCCCGCATGAGGCGCAACGCGGTGCTGAACAACGGCGCACGACGGTTCTCCTTCGTGCTGGAGGAGTCGGTCCTGCGATACAGGCTGTGCAGCGCGGAGACCATGGCCGCACAGCTCGGCCACTTGCTCGGGGCCATGGATCTCCAGAACGTCGCCGTGGGGCTCATCCCGTTCTCGGCGCAACGGAGCGTGTGGCCCATGCCCACGTTCACGATCTTCGACAGTGGCAGGGTGCACGCGGACACCCTGGACGCCGCCGCCACCCTTACGCAGCCCAGCCAGGTCGAGTTGTACGCCCGAGCCTTTGACCGGCTCTCGCAGGTTGCCACGAGAGGAGCAGCGGCACGTTCCCTGGTAGCGGATGCGGTGGCCTCCCTCACGTGACAACCGCTGTCGGCGCACCCTCTCGTGAATGATCAGACGGAGACGCTGGTGGATCATCCCTTGAAGGGTGCGTTCGCGAAGGCCAACGCCATATGACCGGTAAGCAACTAGATCTATGAGGGCACCAACCACCCTGGCCAGAACTGTTCCCGACAACTGCTTGCTGACTTGAGTGGTGACCACGTCGTACTGCTGAACCTTCCGATCCTGTGCAGGAATGGCCTAGTGGCGAGCACGAGAAGCGCCTCCCGCACGGATCGTGCGGGAGGCGTTCTGTAGTTGTATGGCGCCTTACTCGAGACCGCCCGTCCGGATACCGCTCACCAGCCCGGCAAGGCTCGTCCGCGACAGAAGCAACGCGGGACCGGTCGGCCTCTTGCTGTCCCGTACCGCGATCGTCTGGTCATCGACGATGCCGCACTCGACGCAGTCGGACTGCGTGCCACTCGCCGACGACTTCCACCACGTCACGGGCAGGAGCGACGAGTCTTCAACGTGGGCCATCAGTGATCTTCCCTTATCTGTTCGATGCATTCTGCGGACAGTTCGACCGACAATGCAGCCGCGCGAAGCCGTTCGAACGCGTCCCGGTACACGCCGACCTGCCCGCCGTCCTCGACGTACAGAGCGGAAGTCAGGCTTTCGACGTGCACGACGTCGAGGTCTGCGTAGTCCTCGAACCCGAGGACCGAGTACGAACCCATCTGCCCCACGTGAGGCGGGGAGTCGGAGGGGAGCACCTGAATCGTCACGTTCGGCCGCCGGCCCCGTTCGAGCAGGCGACCGAGCTGATCGCGCATGACGCCGGTGCCGACGCATCGCGTGCGCAATGCGCTCTCGGCGATGATGGCCCACAGGTTCACCGGAGTCTCGCGCGTCAGTACGGCCTGCCGAGCGAGGCGTACCTCGACCAGGGCGTCGACCTTGGTCTCCACTGCTTCCGACATCCCGATCGACGTCATGAGTTCGCGGGCGTACTCGCCTGTTTGAAGCAGGCCCGGGATCACACCGATCTGCCATGTACGGACCGATGTTGCTTCGGCCTCCAGGCTGATCAGATCCTCGTATGCCGGTGACAGAACGCCCTTGTACGACTGCCACCAACCACGTCGCGCCCCCTCGCGGGTGAGCGCGAGCAGAGCCGTCCGCAACTCTCTGTCGTCAACGCCGTACAGGTCGAGCAAGAACTCGACGTCCGGTGCCTTGGCCGCACTCCGGGCCGTCTCCAGCCGTGAGAGCTTCGCCGTCGTGATCCCGCCGTTCGACTTCTCGGCGACCTCTTCGAGGGTGAGGCCGAGCACGTCACGCAGCGCGCGAAGCTTCACGCCGAGTCTGCGCCGACGCACCGTTGGTGTGCTCACCAAGCCCCCTCTTGAGTCTGAGTTCCCAATGACAGTTTGCCGCTTGCTCACAGGCGGTGTCACCTGAGCTTCTCTCCTTGTGTTCAGCCAGTCTCATCGTGGGATGCAAATTCTCATTTCACTCTTGAGTGACTTGCATGGCTAGCTCGATCGAGAGCATGCTGGCGTGACGAAGCGTGATCGCGTCGACGTATGGCGTCACTAAGTGCCGCGCCAACTGGCATCTGATGGATGGGGAGTTTGCATGGTGCTCATGCAGCCGGACGCGTTTCCGAAGAGCTGCGATCCCCTCGCCGGGCCCCCGGCCCAGGCCGTCTATCCCGCGACTCCCGAAGCTCCGGCACAGGCCCGCACATATGTGCGTGAGGTACTGACCGGTGATGAATCACTGGTCCCCGCGGACTGCGTGGACACCGTCGTGCTCATCGTCTCCGAGCTGGTGACGAACGCCTACCGCTATGGCACCGAGCCGGGCGACTCGGTCCTCGTCGTGGTCAGTGCGACGCCCGACTGCGTGCGCGTCGAGGTGCACGACCCCAGACGACGCCGCCCTCGGCCTCGTGAGGCAACGGGCGAAAGCATCCGAGGGCGCGGCCTGCACATCGTCGGTGCCCTCGCGGAGCGGTGGGGTGTGGACGACAGGCCGTTCGGTAAGAAGGTATGGGTCGAGGTGACCAGGTGACCGGCACCGATCTCACCATCCGGGCCGTACCCGGCGCCGACTTCGTCGCGGAGTGCACCGTGTCGACATGGCTCGACATGGTTGCCTTCCTGCTGATCGGACACCCTCCTCCGCAACGCCCCGGTGAGACGGCCGAATCGATCGAGGTCGGTTTGATGGGCATGGTCGACGCCATGGGGCTGCGTCCCGCAGTCGAGACCGTGCAGGCTGTGGGGCTCCGCATCGTGATGCGAGGTCCTTACGCCACCCTCGACTACGGGCACCCCACAGTCTTCATGCAGGTACCCACCGTCGGTGACGCGTGGCGGTCTCATCTCAACCGTGGCGGCCCCGCTCTGCTCGTCATCGCCCTCGACCCGATTCCCCCGGGCGCAGGCCCCGACGCTCTTGCGAACTACCTCGACCGCGTCGCCTCCACGCGACGGGTCTACGCGGGCGCAACAACTCTCCGGAACTGGTGATGATCCAGGAATGCGGCAGAGACCGACGAACGGCCTCTGCCGCCTCCGTTCATGTGGTCGTGCCCCGTCTACGTGGGGAGGAGCACCTTGTCGGCCTGCTCGGTACGGTAAGCCGGTGTGTTTCTACGCCATGACCTCCTACAAGCTGCACTATGCGTGTGTCTCGTGCCATGTCAGTTTCAAGCAGCATGCCTACCCGCAGCGGGAGCACCGGTGCCCGAACTGTTCTCAGTCCCTCATTTGCGCTGGTCACGACTTCGCTCCGCCGCCCAGGCGTGATGTCCGCAGTTGGTCTGTGGTGGCTGCGGTGCTGGGTGAAGGGTTGCGCTACGAAGGGCTGTCGGTCTGCGGGTGTGGCAAGGAACCCAAGTACCGTCCGCGGACTCGCGCTGAACTGCGGGTCCGTCGGACCGTTGCTGCGAGGGATGGTCTGCCGCTGTCCGAGGTGCTGTCCCGACCGGACCCTCTCACCCCGCTGACGGACTGATGGCGCAACTCAGCGGGTGAGTCGGCGACGTCCGATGAGAGCTGCCGCAATGCCGACGAGGACCAGGAAGTGTTCCGGCTTGCGCTTATGGCGACGGTGCGGGCGGCGACAGCCGGCGAGCCAGGACACGGTTCTCTCTAAGACCCAGTGATGATGGCCGAGGCGGTTCGACGATTCGGTGCCTTTGCGAGCGGCGCGTGGGGTGATGTTCCGCTCTCGCGGCCGTCACCGCGGATGGGCATGGTCACAGGCGGCAGTTGGCGCGACGTGCAGCCGGAAGTGGTGACGAAGACGATCCCGGCCAAGACCTCGCGATCGTCGGCCCGCCTCTTCCCTCCACCCTGCGGACGAACCATCTCGGTCGGCGGCACCATCCGCCGAAAAGCTCCCACAGTTTCTGCGCCACCAGCCGCTCAACGAGACCTGCCATGACCCGGCGACGGGACAGCCCCCCATCAGAAACGGCGCCGAAGCGGAGTGGGAAGACGACAATGCCCGTCGCCTCCGGGCTCAGCACCGGGCACGCGACCTCTGCATGCCACGGAGGCGCGTGAAGGCCCCGCTCATCCACCGCGGGGCGAGCGGGGCCGGGCCAAGGCCGATCGATCGGTGTGCGGCTACTGCCACCCGTGCAGCGTCAGGGCGCTGGACGGATCGAGGCAGCCGTGCAGGCCCGCGTAGGGGTACTCGATGATGTCCTCGGGGAGGTCATGGGTGGCGAACCACTGGAGGGCGAGACACTTCTCGGGCTCCTTGTTGACAGGTGTTCCCGCCCACTCGGTGGCCACGAAGAAGAACCCGATCCGCTCCGAACCGTCCTCCTGCCGGTGCTGCACGACATGCCGGAGTTCCAGGTGGCCGGGGTCGGTCGTGACGCCGGTCTCCTCGAAGAGCTCGCGGGCCGCCCCGGCGGT
The DNA here is from genome assembly GCF_002154555.1 of Streptomyces murinus. GTDB lineage: Bacteria > Actinomycetota > Actinomycetes > Streptomycetales > Streptomycetaceae > Streptomyces > Streptomyces murinus. Next base: position 15,071 of record NZ_MUNF01000085.1, on the reverse strand, counting down.
GAGGGTTTCGCCCCGGTCGAGCTTCCCGGAAGGCAGGTGCCACCGGCGGTAGCCGTAGGGGCCGCCTCTCTGCGAGAGCAGGATCTTCTCACCGTCGAGGAGAAGAACGTGAGTGTCGATGATGGGCTGTGCCGGCTGTCCGCTCATGGTTCCTGGGGGGTCGGGGTGGTGGTTGAGGCCCCCGACGGTAGTGGGAGGGCGGGGATCGCGTCGGCGATTCGGCGCGCGACCTCCGATGGAGGTATCTCAGTGGTGTCGATGACGAGCACCTTGGATCCGAGGGTTTCGAGGATTTCCGCAGCGTCGTCGTACAGCTCGACCTCACGGACTGGTGCTTCGGGGTCGGCTCGGAAGCGATGAGTGAGGCCGCTCTGGGCGATGCGGTCCGCGATCGTACCGGGGGAGGCGGTGAGGATCACTGCCAGGTCCGCGTGCGGGGCCGCCTCGTTGAGGAGAAGCAGAAACTGCATCGGTACGCCGTCGAGCCGCTGGAGGACAAGGGACGATGCGACGTACCTGTCGGATATGAGCAGTCGGCCATTGGTGAGCGCCGGGTCGATGGTGGTCTCGATGTGCCGGTATCGAGCGGATGCGACGAGGCAGGCCAGGGCAATGCCCCGAAGCTGTGGGCCGTGTGTACGGGTGAAGTCCCCGAGGAAGTCACCACGGGTCGGTTCAGCCGTCCACTGAGAAGGAACACCCCGCGCGGAGAGCAGGGCGCGCAGCTTCCGGACAGTGGTGGATTTTCCCACGCCGCTCGGGCCGTCGATGCTGATGAAGAAGCCGGTGCGGTCTCCGGTCATGCGGCTGACTCCATCCCGGACCGGTTCCGTTCGTGCTGTTCTCGGGTGAGCATCGCGAGCGTGGCACGGACCTCGTTCAGAGGAACGTCGCCGAACTGGATGCCCACGCTGAAGTTGAACTCGTCGCGCTGACGCATGGACTCGTCGGCGCCGTCCTGGGTGAGGTCGACGTCCCCGTAGGCGAGCAGATCATCCGGCTGGTAGCCGGCCTCTTCGGTGAGGGTCTTCCACACCGGCGTGCCCGGATAGGGGCGGAACTCGAAGACGCTGGCGCGCAAGTCGCCGGGAAGCTGATCGCAGGTGTCCCACAGATTGCGGATGTGCCGCACAGTGGCCTCCAGGTCCGCCTTGGTCTCGCCGGGGAAGCCGAGGATGAAGTACCCCTTGACCCCGATGCCGTGGGAGACCAGCCGACGAGCGACGCGTTCGGTCATCTCGGCGGTGATGCGCTTGTCCATCGCGGCCAGAACGCGGTCGCTGCCGGATTCGATGCCGAGGGCGACTTCGCGCAGCCCGTTGGCGACGAGACGGTCCAGGTCGGCGTCAGCGAGTCGGTCGAGGACATTGATCCGGCCGGTGGCGTCCCACACGTACCGGTCACCGATCTTGTGGTGGGTGAAAGCTCGCATCTGCTCATCGATGACCCGGCCCGCGCCGAGGAACAGGTCGTCCACGAAGCGGAAGGCGGTCACGCCGTACTCCTCGTGCAGTTGGTCCAGCTCACCGATGATGTTCTCGGGGGACCGCACGCGGATCGCGACGTCCGGGTTGGCGGACACGGCAGCACCGCAGAACGTGCAGTTGTAGGGACAGCCACGGCTTCCGACGATGTTTGCCTCCCAACGCCTGGCGGTATGGCGCCGCGCGATCCAGGGCTGCGTGCCGGCCACCGGGCGATCCGGCGTCGGCGCGGCCTGGTAGGGATCCTGGGAGAGAAAGGCACGGTTGACGTACGGCAGGCTGTTGATGTCGGGACCCAGCAGCGTCGCGCCGCTCTTGGGGTCGGTGATACCGGCGGCCCGGGTACCGAGCAGAGGGTCGCGCCACAGGACGCCCGGCAGGACGCGCCGGTTCCGTTCGTCCTCCAGGAGGGCGGTGACGCGGAGTTCTCCTTCACCGAGGACGAGTGCGCGCAGGTGCCGCATGCGAGGGTCGGCGAGGATGCGGTCCGGCATGGCCTTGGCATGATGGCCGCCGACCATGAGGGCGATACCCGGATCGATCAGGGCGGCGATCTTCGCGGACATCTCGTATGTGGGTGCGAGGAGATTCATGGCAGCCCAGCGGGGCGCGGCCTCGTTGACGATCCGAGCGGTCTCTTCGAGACCCAGTCCGTGGGCCTCGGCGTCGAGCACGCCCACATTGAAGCCGCTGAGCTGGGCGTAGGTGGCGATGTACGCCATGCCGAGCACGGGCAGGGTGTAGTCGTTGGTCCGAGGCCGCAGGGTGTAGTCACGCAGCGGCGCGTTGATGAACAGGGCGTCCAGCGTGTGCAGGTTGTCGGCGCCCGCGATCAGCGGTAACTGCTGCATCGGTCCTCCATGTCATCGGGCGTGCGTCCCCCAGGAGAGGGTCGCGAGCGTGAGGGTGTGCAGGGCGGCGCGGTCGGTACCGGCCCAGCCCGTCCACAGCGGGCCGAAGGCCTTGTCCTTCTTGCCGGGCCAGGCGAAGGCCGGGGCGATCTTGGCGGCCCAGGTACGCACGGCCAGGTCGTCATGCGGGTAGACACTGAAGTCGCCGGTGAAGTCCGCCGCCGCCGCGGCGGCGGTCCAGGGGCCGACGCGGGAGATGCGAGTGAGGCTGATGGCCAGGGCGCCGGCGCGCAGGCACTCCCAGTCGCGGTGATTCCGCTTGTACTCCGCTGCTGCCGCCAGCAGGGCATTGCGGTGGAACTTCGCCCCGACCTCCGCGAACTGCTCATCGGTCAGGGCGAGTACGGCGTCAGGAGTGGGCGCCACGGCGAGCGGCCCGTGGGGGCCTTCAATGGCGGTGCCGTAGGCGCTGCACCAGATGCGGTACAGCTTCCGGGCCTGGTCGGCGCGGACAACCTGCCGCAGGATCGCCGTGCTGATCGCGTCCCACAGTGATGGGTTCGCCAGGCGCTGGGTGACGCCGAGCCCGAGGAGGCCCTCACGGAGGGACACCGGGGCGGCCGACGGGAGGTGCGCGGGGTCGGTGGCGATGAACTCGGGCTTGACGTCCTCGGTGCCGTCCACGCACCTCATATGCAGGCCGTCCCGGTCGTGGGACACGATCCAGATGCCGGAGGCCGTACGGACGGCACGCGCGTGGGTACCGTCCTCGTACGTCTGCCAGGCGGGGTGATCGGTGGTCAGCACGTTGCTCATCGGTTGCTCCTCGGTGTACCGGCAGTGCTGGCCGTAGCCTCTCGCGTCACGGCCGTACGACGTACCCAAGCCACGGAATCGAGACCCGAACGCTCGACGCCGGCATCTGTTCCATGTGCTTCGGTGGCGTTCGCCCATTGAACTGCCGGGGAACATAAGAAATGAGGGGCCAGGAAGGGGTGCGCTTTCCGGCAGGGGGCCGCTCCGGGGGGCCAGGATGAGGTCCTCACCCGACGGTGACGGAGGGAAAGTGCCATGGTGGCCCCGGACGGCATCGGCGTCTTACTGCGAACGATCCGCGAAGACGCCGGACGCACCCGCGACGAACAGGCCCAGGTCGTTCAACAGGCCCAGGGCGGGCGCTGGTTCGACTGGGAGAACATCAAGCGGTGGGAACTGGAGAAGCGGTTACCGGTCCCGGACTGGCACGAGACGATCGCCCGAGCATTCGGGTTGAGCGTCACGGATGTGCAGCGGGCAGTCGCCGCATCGCGACAGCACCGACGCAGCCGGCGCAGGGAGAAAGAGGACGTGGAACGACGAAGGTTTCTCGGGGTGGCCGCCGTTGCGGCAGGTGTGACGGCGCTGCCTGGTATCGCACAGGCTCGCGAGGGCATCGACGGGGCTCTTACGGGGACCGGGGCCGGTGACCTGGCCTACCTGGAGTCGGCATTCGAGCGGCACCGAGGCGGCTACCACGGCCGGGCCCCCGACGAAGTCCTGGCCGAGATGCAGGCGGATCTCGTTCTCCTCGGGCAAGTCCTCAACCAGCCCCACCCGGCCCGCGCACGTGCTGATCTCGCCCGCACTGCCGCGGGGATCGCCGGTCTGGTCGCCATCGTTCAGCATGACCGGGGCGACAAACAGGATGCTTTCCGCTGGTTCGCGACAGCGGAGAAGGCGGCCCGGGAATCCGGTGACCGCAGGATGACCGCCTGGGTGCTGGCACGGCATGCGATGGTGCCGCTGAACTACGGTGCCCCCGAAGTGGCCGTACGCATCGCGGCCCGAGCCCGCAGAGCAGCCGGCCGGACCCCCATCGCGGCCGGAGCACTGGCAGCGGCCGTGACTGCCCGTTCCCTCGCCGCCATCGGCGACCGCCAGGGAGCGTGGACGGCGGTCGCGGATGTGCGGGCCTTGATCGAACGTCTCGGCGAGAATGAGGCAGCCGACACATGGTTCGGCTACCCGGCCCAGAAGCACTTCGTCCATCTCTCCCAGGCATACACCCTTCTCGGGGATACCGAGGCCGCCTACTCGGCCCAGGATGACGCCCTCGACCTCACCGCATCCCCTTCAGTGATGACCCGGGCCCTGATCGCGATGGACACCGCCAGCTGTCTGCGCCTCGACGGTGATCCCTCGACGGCGGCTGAGATGGCGGTCGGGATCTTCGACCGCCTCCCAGGCCCCTACCGTGACGGCCTGATCCGGTCCAGGGCCGAAGCTCTGCGCCAAGCCCTCGATGGCCGTCCCCGAGATCTCCTCGGCCAGGTTCTCGCCCGATAGGGGCTCCGTGTGAAGTGACGTGCCGTACGTCTCTGCCCGGTCTCCAGGAGTGCCTACTTCACCGCCCCCGCCATCACCCCCGACACGAACTGCCGCTGGAACGCGAAGAACACGGCCAGGGGGATGACCATGGAGATGAAGGCGCCGGGGGCCAGGACGTCGATGTTGTTGCCGAACTGGCGGACCTGGGTCTGGAGGGCGACCGTGATCGGCTGGGTGCCGGACTTGGTGAAGACCAGGGCGACCAGCATGTCGTTCCAGACCCAGAGGAACTGGAAGATGCCGAGGCTCGCGATGGCCGGGCCGCCCAGGGGCATCACCACGCGGGCGAACAGGCGCAGTTCGCCGGCGCCGTCCAGGCGGGCGGCCTCCAGCAGTTCGCGGGGGATCTCGGCGAAGAAGTTCCGCAGCAGGAACACCGCGAACGGCAGTCCGAAGCCGGTGTGGAACAGGACCACGCCGAGGATCGTCCCGAACAGGCCGATCTTGCCGAAGAGTTCGGCGATCGGGATCAGCGCCACCTGCACCGGCACCACCAGCAGACTGACCACGCCGAGGAACCACCAGTCCCGGCCCGGGAACTCCATCCAGGCGAACGCGTATCCGGCGAGCGAGCCGATGACCACGACCAGGACGGTCGCCGGGACCGTGATCAGGACCGTGTTCAGCAGGGAGTGGGTGATGTCGCCGTTCTCCAGCAGCTTCTGGTAGCTGTCGAAGGTCAGCTGGGAGGGCTTGGTGAACACCGTCCACCAGCCGCTCGCGCTCATGTCGTCGGGGGAGCGGAGAGAGGAGATCAGCAGGCCGATGGTCGGCACCAGCCAGAAGAGGCCGACCAGCACGAGGAGGACGCGGACCAGGGGGCGGCCCAGCGCGCGAGTGATCCGGGTGCCGAGCGAGGGCCGGGGTGCGCAGGCGGGTGGGGTCGTCCCGCGGGTATCGGTGGCGAGTGCCGTCATCGTCGTACCTCCCGCCGAAGCCGTCGGATGTTGAACAGCATCACCGGGATCACCAGCACCAGCAGGAACACCGCGATCGCGCTCGCCACGCCCGGCTGGCCCTCCGCGAAGCCCCTGCGGTACAGCTCAAGGGCGAGCACGTTCGCGTCGTCCTGGGAGGAGCCGGGGGCGATGATGTAGACGAGGTCGAACACCTTGAGCACGTTGATCATCAGGGTGACGGTGACGACCGCGAGGACCGGTGCGAGCAGCGGCACGGTGATCCTGCGGAACACCTGCCACTCATTGGCGCCGTCCACCCGCGCGGCCTCCAGCAACTCCCGTGGCATGCCCGCGAGTCCGGCCGCGATCAGCACCATCGCGAAGCCCGCCCACATCCAGACGTACGCGCCGATGATCGCCGGGGTGACCAGCGAGGGGCCGAGCCATTCGACGCCGTTGTACGGCTCCCGGAAGTTGCCCGCGGGAAGCCGCAGCCGCGCCCCGTCGGCCGCCGCGGGCAGCGTGAAGGTGCCGTCCGCCGCCGCCTTCGTCGAGGCCACGACCTTGCCGTCCTTCACCGCCTCGATCCGCATCCCCGGATAGCCCAGCTCGCCCGGGTCGGGCGCGCCGAGCCGGCCGACGCCCTTGCCGCGGGTGAAGTCCTGCCAGGTGGTGCCGGTGACCTTGCCCGGCTCGGCGTGCGCGGCCGCCGCCCGGTGCGCGTCGCCGGGCATCTTGTCCGGGGCGACCCCGACGAGCGGCAGGGTGACCGGCTGCCCGGCGTGCACGGCGGCCCTGGTGACGAAGCCGCCGCTCTGCGGGACGAGCGGCGACTCGCGGCCCGGGTGGGCCATCGGGAACGCCGAGGACTGCGCGAAGGTGTCGTGCACCGACACCCACGCGGCGTTGGCGACGCCCTTGCCCGGGTCCTGGTCGTACACCAGCCGGAAGATGATCCCGGCCGCGAGCATCGAGATCGCCATCGGCATGAAGACGACCAGCTTGAACGCCGTTCCCCAGCGCACCCGTTCGGTCAGCACCGCGAAGATCAGCCCGAGCGCGGTGGAGACGGTGGGCGCGAACACCACCCAGATGACGTTGTTCTTCAGGGCGGTGAGAATGCCGTCGTCCGTGAAGACCGTCTTGTAGTTGTCGAGTCCGGCGAACCCGTGCCCGGAGTTCGTGCCGAAGCTGCGGACGACCGAGTACCCGATCGGGTAGACCACGAGCGCGCCCAGCAGCACCAGGGCGGGCAGCAGGAACAGCACTGCCACAGTCCTGCGGGTGCCGGTCACGCTCTTGCGCGCGCGGGGCGCGGCGGGACCCGGTGGGGCCCCGGCCGCCGCTGCCGACGCCATGGCCGGCTCAGCTCCCGCTTCCGTACGCGGCCGCCGCGTCCTTCTCCAGCGCGGCCTGGGCGCCCGCGACATCGCCCGGGTTCTTCAGGAAGTCCTGGAGATCCTTCCACTCGCCCTTGCCGGGGGTGCCGCCGAACGCCTGCGGGGCCTGGTCGGACATGTCGAAGCGGAAGTCGTCGCCGGACGCGATCAGCGACTTGGCGATCTTCTGCTGGACGCTGTTCGGGTACGCCGAGATCGCCACGTTCTTGTTCGGCGAGAGATAGCCGCCCAGCTCGGCCTGGATGGTGGCCGCGTCCGGGGAGGCGAGGAAGGTCATCAGGGCCTGCGCGGCCTTGGAGTCCTTCAGGACGACCGCCGCGTCACCGCCGGAGACCACGGGCGCGGTGGAGCCGACGGCCGGGAACGGGAACACCTTGGCGTCCGTGCCCACCTTCGCCTTGGTCTCACCGATGTTGACCTGCACGAAGTCGCCCTCGTAGATCATCGCGGCCTTCGGCTGGTCGCCGCCGGTGAAGGTCTGGGTGACCGAGTTCGGGAACTCGGTCTGGAGCGCGCCGTCCTGCCCGCCCGCCAGATAGTCCTTCTTGCCCCAGATCTGCGCCAGCGTCTGCAGCGCCTGCTTCACCGAGGGGTCGGTCCACTTGATCTTGTGCTGGGCGAGCTGGTCGTACTTCTCGGGCCCGGCCTGCGAGAGGTAGACGTTCTCGAACCAGTCCGTCAGCGGCCAGCCGTCCGCGCCCGGCACGGAGAAGGGCGTGACCCCGGAGTCGTAGACGGCCTGCGCGGTCGTCAGCAGGTCCTTCCAGGTCGTGGGCTCTTTGGCGCCCGCGTTCTCGAAGACCTTGGCGTTGTACCAGATGAGCGACTTGTTGGCGGCCTTGTAATAGACGCCGTACTGCTTGCCGTTCACCTTCCCGATGTCCTGCCAGCCCTGCGAGTAGTTCTTCTGGACCTCCTTGAGCGCGTCCGGTCCGACCGGCTTGGCCCAGCCCTTGTCCACGGCCTGCTTGATGGCGCCCGGCTGCGGCAGCAGCGCGATGTCCGGCGGCTGTCCGCCCGCGATCTTCGATCCGAGGAAGTTGATGATCGGGTCCTGCGCGGGCACGAAGGTGACCTGCGCGCCGGTCCGCTTCTCGAACTCCGCCAGCACCTTCTTGAAGTTGGTCTGCTCCTGCCCGGTCCACACGGCCGCGATCTCCAGATGCGCGCCGTCCAGCTTGGGCAGCGACACGGAGCCGCCGGCGGACGGCGAACTCTCCTTGCCCGTCTTGTCGTCGCCGCCCCCGCCGGAGCACGCGCCGAGCACAAGGCCCCCCGCGAGCAACGCGGCGACCGCGCCGACGGCCCTGCCGGTCCGGATGGTGCTGCTCCTGCTGTGCATCACTTCCCCGTTCGTCGTTCTCCGCCGCACACCGCGCACGTCCGCGCACCGTCAACGTCCGTGCACCGTGAACGCCGGAACACTGTTCGTGCGCTCCGGTGTACGCGGGCCGCGGAGGCGGGGCAAGAGCGCCTGCGGGCGCGAAGGGGCGATCGTGACCGGGTCGTGATCAGGGGTGTATGCCCCTTGATCCAGGGCGAGTTGGGGCTAGGTGGCGCCTACAGCAGTGAGGGCACCTGGGCGGCCGCTACCTGGCGGGCGGCGCGTTCCACGGCACTGGCCAGCAGGGCCAGGTCGGTGGGGCCGTTGCCGAGCTCGCGGACGGGGCGGCGGGTCGGGGGGTCACCCATGCGGTGCCAGTCCAGCGGGACGACCGTGGGGCGCTGGGTCGCGGTGCGCGGGATACGACCGGTGACCCGGCCCGCCTGGAACTCCACCGCGGGCGCGTCCAGATGGGCCAACGCGCCGCGCCCCGGGGCCGGTTCGTCGGGTCCCTGCTGGGGGGCCGCGAGCCGGATGCGGAGCGCCGCCCGGCGGGCCGGTTCGCTGTCCGCCGTACGGCCGTCCGTGCCGGCCGCCGCCACCAGGTGCACCCCGAGCCGCTCGCCTTCCCGGGCCACCGCCTCCAGGGCCCGTGTCACCGAACCGGCGGCGGGCCGGCCAGGGGCGCCGAGCGCGGGGGAGACCAGCGCGTCCAGATCGTCGACGACCACCACCAGCCGGGGCAACGGCGGTACCGCCTCGGCGCGTTGACGTGCCGCCGCGCCCGGCCGCAGCCGCAGCGTGGAACTGGGCGGCGCCTCGATGTCCCCCGCGCCGGACGGGGTGCGCTGCGCGACCACCCGGCCGGGTGCCGTCCGCCCCGCGTGCCACTGCGCGAAGTCGGTCCGGCCCAGCAGCTCGGCGCGCCGCTTCAGCTCCGCGCTGAGTGACTGCGCGAACTCCCGCATGCGCACCGGGTCGTTGGCGATCAGATGGGTCGTCACATGGGGTATCTCCACGCAGACCCGCAGGCCCTCGTTGCGCCCGTTGCCGGTGCCGACGCCGTCCCGGCCGTCGATCAGCACCATGCCGAGCCGGTCCGGCCGTTCGGCCGCGGCCAGCGAGGCCACCACGGCCCGCAGCAGCTCGGTACGGCCGCTGCCCGCCGGGCCCTCGATCAGCAGATGCGGCCCGTCGGCCACCAGGTCCGCGGTGACCGGGCCGTGCGGTCCGGCGCCGAGCACGGCACGCGCCCGGCCGCCCAGCGCTTCCGGGTCGTCGGCCGCGTCCGCCCAGCGGGCCATCAGCGAGGCCGGGGTGGCCCGGGCCAGGCCCAGCTCGTCCAGCAGCCGCGCCGACTGCGGCAGCGGCGCCGCCACCCGTGCGTGCCCGGCACCGCCCGTGCCGTCCGGCCGCAGCGGGGCCAGCGCCCGCGCGAACCGCTCCGCCCACGCCGGGGACACCGCGTCCACCGTGGCGAGCACCCCGGGCGTCACCGGCCCGCCGGGGGTGACCCGCATCAGCTGGAGGGTGCCGGCCACATCGCCGCTGAGCAGGGCCACGGCCCCGCAGTGCCGCAGGGTCGGGGTCACCGTGCACGCGGTGTCGTAGGTACGGGCCACCGGGGAGGACGCCGAGGACGCGGAGACCTCCGCCAGACACAGCACATGCACCCCGGCCCGGGGGCCCACCGCGGCGAGCCGGGCCAGGGCCTCCTGGAGACCGGTCCCGCCGGGGTCGCCGTCGACCACGACCACCGTGTAGGGGCCGGGGAAACCGGTACCGCCCAGGTCGGCCTCGTCCTTGGCCCAGGACGGCCGGCGCGGGCTCCGCGTCGGCGTGCCGAAGGCGGGGGAGAGGGTGCCGGAGCCCGGGGCGCCGAGCGGTCCGGCGGGCGTACCGGGCGCGCCGGGCATGCCGGGCGCCTGGCTCTGGTGGGGGATCAGCGGGGTGTCGTACGGCCTTGGGTACGACCGCGCCCCGGAGCCCCCGGAGCCCCCGGTGTTCTGCGCCGGGATCGAGCGGGTCCCGGCGGTCCCCGTGCCGCGCGCCGTGAGGTCGTCCACCCGGCGCAGCAGTTCCTCCGTGCGGGCGGCGGCCTGTTCGCGGTCGTAGGCCAGCAGGAGCCGGCAGTCCTGGCCGTGGTTCGGACGGACATGCGGCAGCCAGCCCAGCCAGGACCACTCGGCCGCCCGCTCCTCCACCGGGCGGGAGCCGTCCGCGCTGATCAGCACGATCTCCAGCAGATCGGGGGAGTGCAGCGCCGCGAGCTGGGCCAGCACCGCGCGGGCCAGCCCGGACAGCCGGGGCCGGGGACCGGCGAGGCCCAGCGCGCCCGCCTCCCGCAGCGCGGCGGTCACCGGTACGGCGGGCAGCAGGCCCGAGCCGTCCGGAGCGCTCCGGTCAGCGGTGCCGAGCCGCAGGGTCAGCGCCTCCGGGTGGCCGGGGCCGCGCTCCCACAGCCGGGGGCCGGGGCCGAGCGCGGTGAGCAGCAGGGCTGCGGGGTCCGGCCAGGTGTCGGGCCGCAGCGGGACCCCGGCGTCCGGGGCGGCACCGGCCGAGGCCGCCTCGCCGTACGCGGGGACGCCGTCCGCCGGCTGCTCCCCGCGCCCGCCGGCCAGCCGCCGGGCCCAGGCGCCGAGCCCCCGCCGCCGTACGCTCTGCGCTCCGTCGCCGACGCCGAACCGGCCCGCGTGGGTGTCGCCGTCGCGTCCGGTGAGTCCCGCGTCCGCGGCTCCCCAGGAGGCGGAGCCGTAGGCGTGCCCGGTGCCCTCTCCTGACGGCGACGGCGACGGCGACGGCGACGGCGACGGCGACGGCGGCGGTGGCGGTGCGTCGGCGGGACTGGTCCATGTCCCGCCGGGCGCGGCAGGGGGGAACCCGGCGTCCGGCGCATCCGCACCGGGCCCGACGCGCAGACAGCCCTCGCCGTCCGCGACCACCGGCACCCGCGTCCGCGGGCCCCCGGGCGCGAGGCGCAGCGCCGACTCCCCGATCCGCAGCAGGCCCCCGGCGGGCACCCGCACCGCCCGCTCCCCGATCCGGGTGCCGTCCAGCGTCGTACCGTTCGTGGAACCCAGGTCCGCCACGGACACCCGGCCGTCCGCGCCCACCGTCACCGCGCAGTGCAGCCGTGAGACATCGGGATCGTCCAGCGGTACGTCCGCGTCCGCGGAGCGCCCGACCGTGATCCGGCCGCCGTGCAGCAGATGCACCCCGCCCGCGTCCGGGCCCGCCACCACATGCAGCTGCGTGGGCGCGTCGTCCAGTTCGGGATGCGGTTCGGCAGCCAGGGGCGCGCCCAGGGCCAGTATGGCGCCGTCGACCAGCGGCGGCTCCCCGAGCACGGCGCGACGCGGATCCAGCCGCTCGGCACCGGCGTAGAGCACGACCGCCGCGCCCCCGGTGTCGCGGCCCGCGCCCTCCCCGGTGACCGCCCCGGCCAGCGCGGACGCGACCGCGGCGAGGTCGGTGCCCACGGGCGCCGTGACCAGCACGTCACGGCTCGCGCCTCGCTGTGGGGGCGGGCCCGGCGGGTCTACGACGGTCAGCCGGATCTGCATCGGCGTCAGCGGTCCCTTCTGCGCGGGTCTGCGCGGGCGCGGACTACCCCCCACCCCACACGAGCACGTCGGCCAGTACGGGGAGCATCCTCGCACCTGCCGCCGACGCCGTGCCCGCCACCCGGTGCGAAGTGATCTTGATTGGTCGGCTCTGACCCCAAAAGTGCCTGACATGGACCACGGCGGCGATCGGTTGAGATCGGTCACGTCCCCTCTTATGGCGGCTTCCGTACCCTCCGATGGCTGCTTCCGGCAGGTTCCGGCTGCTTCCGTCGGCTTCCGTCCGGCTTCGGGCAACCACGGACGAAAGACGCGCGTCTTTCCATCGAGCCTGCCCGGGAACGCTTACGTGGCGTCCCACCCGGCACCACTACAGTGGTTCGGAACATCCGGAATGCAGGCAAGCAGCATCAGCAAGCAGCAGGGAGCGCGTGACGTGCGGCCAGTCGGCAGCAAGTACCTGCTTGAGGAGCCGCTCGGACGCGGCGCCACAGGCACCGTCTGGCGTGCCCGCCAGCGCGAGACCGCGGGCGCGGAGGCGGCCGTCGCCGGACAGCCGGGCGAAACGGTCGCGATCAAGGTCCTGAAGGAAGAGCTGGCGAGCGACCCGGACATCGTGATGCGCTTCCTGCGCGAGCGCTCCGTCCTGCTCCGGCTCACCCACCCGAACATCGTCCGGGTCCGCGACCTGGTCGTGGAGGGCGAGCTGCTGGCGCTGGTCATGGACCTGGTCGACGGCCCCGACCTGCACCGCTATCTGCGCGAGAACGGCCCCCTGACGCCGGTCGCCGCCTCCCTGCTGACCGCGCAGGTCGCCGACGCGCTCGCCGCGAGCCACCGCGACGGCGTCGTCCACCGCGACCTCAAGCCCGCCAACGTGCTGCTGCGGCAGCTGGACGGCGAGATGCACCCGATGCTGACCGACTTCGGCATCGCCCGCCTCGCCGACTCCCCGGGCCTGACCCGCACCCAGGAGTTCGTCGGCACGCCCGCCTACGTCGCGCCGGAGTCCGCCGAGGGCCGCCCGCAGACCTCAGCCGTCGATGTGTACGGCGCCGGCATCCTGTTGTACGAGCTGGTCACCGGCCGCCCGCCGTTCTCCGGCGCCACCTCGCTCGAAGTGCTGCACCAGCACCTCAGCGCCGAGGCGCGCCGGCCCTCCACCGTGCCGGACCCGCTGTGGACGGTGATCGAGCGCTGTCTGCGCAAGAACCCCCTGGAGCGGCCCAGCGCCGAGAACCTCGCGCGCGGCCTGCGGGTCGTCGCCGAGGGCATCGGGGTGCACGCGAACTCCGCCCAGATCGCGGCGGCCGAGGGCGTCGGCGCGTTGCTCGCCCCCGACCCGGCCCCGGCCTCGGTGCCGGGCGAGCCGGGCATCGCCGGCGCGGCCGACCCCACCGCCGTACTGCCGACGGGCGCCCCGCAGGGCGCGTACGACCCGAACGGCGCCACCAGCGTCCTGCCGCACACCGCGGGGCCCGCCGGTGCCGCGGACCCCACCGCCGTACTGCCGCACACCGGCGCGGCCGATCCGACGGCCGTGCTGCCGAACACCGGGCAGCAGGGAGCCGGGCCGCAGGGAGCCGGGCCGCAGGGTTCCGGACCCGAGCAGCCGCACCCCTGGCAGAACCAGCTGCGGGCCGCCCGGGACCGCAATGAGCAGACGCAGATCCAGTACCTCTCCCCTGAGGACGATCCGCTGCACCACCGGCCCCAGCGGCAGGTGGCCCGCCCGCAGCACCAGCCGCGGCCGGCGCCGCAGCCGCGCCCGCAGCAGCCGCAGCAGCGCGGCCGGCAGCAGGGGCAGGGCCAGCAGGGCTACCAGCAGGGGTACGGCTACGCGCCCCAGCAGCCTCAGCAGCACCAGCCTCAGCGCCAGCCCCAGCAGTACGCCCCGCCGCAGCAGCCCCAGCAGCCGCAGCGACCCGCGCGGGAGCCCAGGGCGCCGCGGCAGCGCAGCGCCAACCCGATGAAGATCCCCGGGCTCGGCTGTCTGAAGGGCTGCCTGTTCACGATCGTCATCCTGGTGGTGGCGAGCTGGCTGATCTGGGAGCTGACACCGCTGCACACCTGGGTCGGCCAGGGCCGCGGCTACTGGCACGAGCTGTCCCACTGGGCCGGCCAGGTGAGCGACTGGGTGAAGGACCTGGGCGGCAGCAACTGATCCATGGGGTAGGGGATTTGTCGACATCTGACGGGTGATTTCCGCCTCCACGGTGAAGGTTGGCTCCCCGGACGCGTAGTTTTAACGACAACACGCGTCTGTAGGAGCAGTCTTGGCACGGAAGATCGGCAGCCGGTACACCGCGCACCAGATCCTGGGGCGGGGCAGCGCCGGCACGGTGTGGCTGGGCGAGGGGCCCGAGGGACCCGTCGCGATCAAGCTGCTGCGGGAGGACCTCGCCTCGGACCAGGAGCTGGTCGGGCGCTTCGTCCAGGAGCGCACCGCGCTGCTCGGGCTGGAGCACCCGCACATCGTCACCGTGCGCGACCTCGTCGTCGACGGCAATGACCTGGCCCTGGTGATGGACCTGGTGCGCGGCACCGATCTGCGCACCCGCCTGGAGCGGGAGCGCAGGCTGGCGCCCGAGGCCGCGGTGGCGATCGTCGCCGATGTCGCGGACGCGCTGGCCGCGGCGCACGCGGCGGGGGTCGTGCACCGGGACGTCAAGCCGGAGAACGTCCTGCTCGACATGCAGGGACCGCTCGGCCCCGGCGGGGCGCATCCGGCGCTGCTGACCGACTTCGGGGTGGCCAAGCTGATCGACGCTCCCCGGCGGACCCGCGCCACGAAGATCATCGGTACGCCGGACTACCTGGCCCCCGAGATCGTCGAGGGGCTGCCCCCGCGGGCCTCCGTGGACATCTACGCGCTGGCCACGGTGCTGTACGAGCTGCTGGCGGGCTTCACGCCGTTCGGCGGCGGCCACCCGGGCGCGGTGCTGCGCCGCCATGTCACCGAGACGGTGGTTCCCCTCCCCGGTATCCCCGAGGAGCTGTGGCAGCTGATCGTGCAGTGCCTCGCCAAGGCGCCCGCGTCCCGGCTGCGGGCGTCCGAGCTGGCGGCGCGGCTGCGGGAGCAGCTGCCCACACTGGCCGGGCTGCCGCCGCTGGACGTGGACGAGCCGGACCTCTCGGAGGAGGCGGCCGAGGAGGAACCGGCGGCGCCCGCGGCTCCGGCGG
>NZ_MUNF01000848.1 GCF_002154555.1 Streptomyces murinus | reverse complement strand
ACGGCACCGGCACCCCGCTCGGCGACCCCATCGAATTCGGCGCCATCGGCGATGTGTTCGTGGACTCGCACACCAAGGACCACCCGGTGGTGGTCGGTTCGGTGAAGACGAACCTGGGGCACATGGAGCCGGCCTCGGGCATCGTCGGCGTCATCAAGACGGTGCTCATGCTGCGCGCGGGCACCATCTACCCGCACATCAACCTGGCCAACCCCTCCGGGCGCATCCCCTGGGACCTGTACCCGCTGCGGGTGCCGACCGCGTGCGAGCCCTGGAAGGCCGAGGTCAAGCGCGCCGTCGTCAACAGCTTCGGCTTCGCCGGGACCATCGGCGCGGTGGTCCTGGAGGAGGCACCCGAGCAGCCCGTCGAGGAGACCGGACAGGCGGGCGCCGCCCCGCTGTTCACGCTCTCCGCGAAGAACGCGACCGCTCTGCGCGAACTCGCTGCGGACTACCGGGCGTTGCTGGAGGAGCGGCCCGAGATCTCCGTCGCCGCGCTCAGCCACAGCGCCAACACCACCCGCGCCCACCACCCCTACCGGGTCGCCGCCCCCGTCGCCGACCGCGCCGCCCTCGTCAAGCTCCTCGACAAGGCCGCCGAGCACGAGCACGAGGGCCCGACCGGCATCCGCAAGACCGCGTTCATGTTCACCGGCCAGGGCTCCCAGTACGCCGGGATGGGCGCCGCCCTCTACGAGGCGCTGCCCGTCTTCCGCGCCCAGGTCGACGCCTGCGACGAGCTGTTCGCCGCCCACCTCGGCCGCTCGATGCGCGAGCTGCTGCTCGGCACCGCCGCCGACCCCGAGGCCATCGACCGCACCGAGTACACCCAGCCCGCCCTGTTCACCCTGGAGTACGCGCTCGCCCAGCAGTGGATGGCCTGGGGCGTGAAGCCCAATGTGCTCATCGGGCACAGCATCGGCGAGGTCGTCGCCGCCGCCGTGGCCGGGCTGTTCAGCCTCCCGGACGCCGTCAAGCTGGTCGCCGCCCGCGCCCGGCTGATGCAGGCCGTCACTGCCGAGGGCGGCATGGCCGCCGTCTCCGCGCCGCTGGAGGACGTCGCCCCGCTCCTGGAGGGCCACGAGGACCTGGCCGTCGCCGGGGTCAACGCCCCCGACCAGACGGTGATCTCGGGCGCCACCGCGGCCCTGGACGAGGTGAGCGCCACCCTCGCCGAGCGGGNNCCCTCGACGGCATCGAGTTCCACGAGCCGAAGATCAGCCTCATCTCCAACGTCACCGGACGGCTCGCCCGCTTCCGCGAGATCGGCAACCCCGGCTACTGGGTACGGCACATCGGCGAGCCCGTGCGCTTCCTCGACGGCATCCGCGCCGTCGCCAAGCGCGGCCGGCACGCCCTGATCGAGGTCGGCCCGCAGGCCGGGC
>NZ_MUNF01000847.1 GCF_002154555.1 Streptomyces murinus | reverse complement strand
ACGGCCGGGTACAGACCGGTCAGGGCCCAGGCGACCGTCTCCTTGATGACCCGCTCGGCGATCGGGTCGAGGATGCCCTCCAGGCTCGGGATGCCGAAGTCGAAGTCGGCGTCGAAGCGGACGACGACGTCCGCGCCGTTCTGCTTGACCGACCAGACCCCGGTGAAGGAGTCGAAGTCGCCGTCGGACTGCTCGAAGCGGATCTCGCCCGCCTCCGGCAGCACCGTGTCGTCCTCGGTCCAGCGCAGCAGGCCGCTGCGGAAGTGCAGCTCCCAGCTGGAGGAGGGCTTGGGCTCGGGGTACGCGGAGTGCACGGTGGTCGCGTTGACGTGCGGCGCGAGATCCGGGTACTTCTCCCAGCGCCGTACGGCGTGCAGGACCTCCTCGGCCTGCTCCGCGGGAATCAGGGATTCGAGTTCGACGTGCCGCACGATCAGTTACCGCCTTCCGGCATAGTGGCCGCGCCCTTGATGAGGTCCCGGGTGGCCAGATCGAAGGAGTTGACGAGGTAGTCGAGGTCGGTGTCGCTCAGCACGGCGGGCGGGGTGAACCGGACCACCGAGCTGCCGTTCATGGAGTGGTTGGCGACGACGCCGTGGTTGAACAGCTCGATCAGCAGCTCGCCGGCGAGGCCCGCCTCGACCAGCTCCACGCCGATGAGCAGACCCTGGCCGCGGACGTCCACGACCAGCTCGGGGATGTTGCGGTGGGCGACCTCCGCGATCCGCGGCAGCAGCCGGGCACCGAGGTCCATGGAGCGGGTGACCAGGCGCTCCTCCTTGACGGCGCGGACCGCGCCCATCACCGCGGCCATCAGCACCGGCT
>NZ_MUNF01000846.1 GCF_002154555.1 Streptomyces murinus | reverse complement strand
CACCGCCTCGCCGCCCGCCGCCGAAGAACCGACCCGCCCTGCGCCACCACCCCCGGCCTGGTCTTCCTCCAGCTCGACGGCGTCGGCCACGACGTGCTCACGGCGGCCGTGGACAAGGGGCTGATGCCGACGCTCGCCCGCCTGCTGGCGGCGGACGGGGGCACCCAGGCCCCCACCCACCGCCTCACCCCCTGGCACACCGACTGGTCCAGCCAGACCGGCGCCAGCCAGCTCGGCATCCTGCACGGCAGCACCTACGACGTGCCCGCCTTCCGCTGGTACGAGAAGGACCGCGGTGAGGTGATGGTCTGCAACCGGCCGACCAGCGCGGCCGAACTCCAGCGCCGCGCCGTCGCGCACACCGGCGACGGCGGACTGCTCACCGAGGACGGCGCGAGCCGCGGCAACCTCTTCAGCGGCGGCGCCGGGGAACAGGCCCTCGTGCTGTCCATAGCGGCCCGCCGCCGAAGCCGGGAGAACCGTTCCCGCGCCGGGTACTTCGCCTACTTCTCCGACCCGGCCAACGCCGTGCGCACCGCCCTGTCCTTCATCGCCGAGGTGGCCCGTGAGCTCGGCGAGTCCACCCGCGCCCGGTTCCGCCACCGGCGCCCCCGCGTCTCCCGCGGCGGCCTCTACCCGCTGGTCCGCGCCTTCGCCACCGTCGTGGAACGGGACGTCGTGGTCGCCGCGGTGATGGGCGACATGCTCGCCGGACGCACCGCCGTCTACGCCGACCTGGTCGCCTACGACGAGGTGGCCCACCACTCCGGGCCCCACAGCCGCGACGCCGAGAAGGTGCTCGCCCGCCTCGACCGCAGCATCGCCCTGCTCGCCCGGGTCGCCGACCACGCCCCGCGCCCGTACCGCCTCGTCGTCCTCTCCGACCACGGGCAGAGCCCCGGCGAGACCTTCCACGCCCGCTACGGCCTCACCCTCGCCGACCTGGTACGGGCCGGCTGCGGACTGCATGTGCCGCGCCGTGCCGAACGTACCCACAGCGGCACCGAGGCGCGGGCCGCCGTCCGTGCCGCCCTGCGCCGGCCCGTGGAGGAGGGCGAGCAGCACCGCCCCGCCCGCCGCCGCGAGCCGATCGTGCTGGCCTCCGGCAACCTGGGCCTCGTCTCCTTCCCCGAGGTGCGCCACCGCATGACCAAGGAGGAGATCGACGCCCGCCACCCCGCCCTGCTCACCACCCTCGCCAACCACCCCGGCATCGGCTTCCTGCTGGTGGCGAGCGCGGCGCACGACGGCGTGCTGCTCGGCCCCGGCGGCACCGAGATCCCGCT
>NZ_MUNF01000845.1:1784-2067 GCF_002154555.1 Streptomyces murinus | reverse complement strand
CTGGCGCGGGAGGCGAAGGCCGGGCTGATGGGGGATGTGGACCATGCGCGGATCGACCGGGCCTGGCAGGGCGTGCGGTCGGGGCGGCACAGCCTGGCCACGTTCACCGCAGCCGTGGTGAAGGACGGCTCCGCCGCCTGTGCGCACCCCTCCGGCCGGCGCGATCTGCCCGTCCGGCAGGCGAGGCACGACCTGGTCACCGGCCAGGTCCGGCTCGGCGCCACCGCCGACGACCCCCGCAACCCGTACCACTACCGCGGCACCGGCCTCGGCCTCGGCCCCG
>NZ_MUNF01000845.1:0-1757 GCF_002154555.1 Streptomyces murinus | reverse complement strand
GTCGTGGTGGTCGGCGCGGCCGGCGCCGGACTCGGCCCGGCGGAGTCGTACGACGTCGTGATCGGCATCGGCCGGCCGGACTCCGCGTACGACCTCGACCTGTACGGCGGCACGACCGACCCCGACGAAGCCGCCGTCATACTGGCCGAGGCCCTCGCCGGCGATCTGGCCGACCCGCACCCGGGCAGCGACAGCCGCCGTTCCACCACCGTCCTCGCCCAGCTGCTCGGCCCCTTCCGCGCCGTCCACGGCCGCTTCCCCTCCGTGCCCGAGCTGCGTGGCCTCCTCGACGGCGGACCCGGCCCGCTGAACGCGCTGCGCAAGGCGCTGACGGGGACCAGCCACGAGTCGCTGCTGCGTGAACTGGACGCCCGGGAACGGCAGATGGCCCACCCCGGCGATGTCGGCAGCGTGCTCGCCGACCGGATCGCGCTGCTCGACCGGCCCGCCTTCGCCTCCTTCTTCGACACCTCAGGGAGCACCCGGCCGTTCTCGCTCAAGGCGCTCGACCATCCGGTCCGGGTGCGTATCGACCTGCCTCAGCGGGGCCACGCCGACGCCTCCCGGATCCTGGCGCGGCTGGTGCTCGCCCAGTTCACGGCCGCCGTGGCGGTCCGCGAGGACCGGTCGCTGTTCGCCTGTCTGATCCTGGACGACGCCACCGGTGTCGTCACCCCGGAAGCTGTCCGCGGCATCCAGCGGCTGCGCTCGGCGAACGCCGGCGCGGTGCTCACCCTGCGCACTCTGGACGACGTGCCCCGGCCGCTGCGCGGCCCGCTGCTCGGCACCGTGGGCTGCCGGATGGCGCTGTCCGGACTCACCCCCTGGGACGGACAGGACTTCGCCGAGGTGTGGGGCAAGGAGTGGACCGAGACCCGGGACGTCACCGACCGGCAGATCATCGCGGAGACCCCGGCCGGCAAGGCAGTCCACATGGTGCGCCGGGTCATCACCGGCAAGGCGCCCACCGCCCGCGCCGTCACCGTCCGCCAAGTCGAACGCGAACGCTGGTCCGCCTCCGAGTTGGCGCACGCGGTTCCGGCCGGGCACGCGGTGTTGTCGTTGACCAGTGTGCGGGGGGAGCACGCGCCGCCGTTGCTGGTGGATCTCAGGGCGTGAAGCGGCCAGCGGGGGACCGTACGGTGAGGCAGAATCGGGGAAGGCCGTTGGTACGTGTCGGCCAAGACAGATCTCCGTCACCGTGAAGGCACCATGCCCCCGACGCTCGCCTCGCTCGTCCACCACTCGGCGCTAAAGCTGACCGTCCGGGCCGGCGCCGACCGCCTCGACGTGCCCGTGCGCTGGGCCCACGTCAGCGAGCTGGCCGACCCCGTGCCCTACATGGAGGGCGGCGAGCTGCTCCTGATCACCGCGCTCAAGCTGGACGCGGAGGACCCGGAGTCCATGCGCCGGTATGTACGGAGACTGGCCGGCGCGGGTGTCGTCGGCCTCGGGTTCGCCGTCGGGGTCAATTACGAGGAGATCCCCAAGGCCCTCGTCGACGCCTGCGCGGACGAGCCCCTGCCGCTGCTCGAAGTCCCCCGCCGCACCCCCTTCCTCGCCATCAGCAAGGCCGTCTCCGCCGCCATCGCCGCCGACCAGTACCGCGCCGTCACCGCCGGCTTCGCCGCCCAGCGCGAGCTGACCAAGCAGGCCCTGAACTCCGGCCCCGAGGGCCTGCTCACCGCCCTCGCCGCCCAGGTCGACGGCTGGGCCGCGCTCTACGACGCCTCCGGCACCGTCGTCGCCGCCGCCCC
>NZ_MUNF01000844.1 GCF_002154555.1 Streptomyces murinus | reverse complement strand
GCCGCCCCCGTCGCCGTAGCCGGTGGGCGCGAGGGAGTGCCGGGCGCGGCCCTTCTCCCGGAAGTTGCGTGCGGCGTGGGCGAGTTCGGAGCCGTGCAGGGCGCAGTTGTAGGTGTCGACGGGCGGGAAGTGGGTGAGGATCCGGGTGCCGTCGATGCCCTCCCACTGGAAGGTGTGGTGCGGGAAGCTGTTCGTCCTCGACCAGGAGATCTTCTGCGTCAGCAGCCACTTGGCGCCCGCCGCCCGGATGATCTGCGGCAGACCGGCCGCGAAACCGAAGGTGTCGGGCAGCCACACCTCCTCGTTCTCCAGGCGGAACTCGTCCAGGAAGAACCGTTTGCCGTGCACGAACTGCCGGGCCATCGCCTCCGACCCTGGCATGTTGGTGTCCGCCTCCACCCACATCCCGCCGGTCGGCACGAACCGCCCCTTCGCCACCGCCTCGCGCACCCGCGCCCACACCTCGGGCCGGTGCTCCTTCACCCACGCCCACTGCTGCGCCTGGGACATGGCGAACACGAACTCCGGCCGGTCCTCGATCAGGGCGGTCATGTTGGCCGCCGTCCTGGCCACCTTGCGGACGGTCTCGCGCAGCGGCCACAGCCAGGCGGAGTCGATGTGCGCGTGCCCGACGGCGCTGATCCGGTGCGCGGAGGGCACGGCGGGCGCGGACCGGCCAGCTGTTCGCGGGCGCGGGCCGCCGTGCCGTTCACGTCCTGGAGGTCGACGGCGTCCAGGGAGCGTTCGACGGCGCACAGGATGTCGTACCGGCGCGCGGAGTCGACCGGCAGCTCGGCCATCAGTTCCCCGAGCACCTCCAGATCGAGGACCAACTCCCACACGGTGTCGTCGAAGACGGCGAGGTCCATGCGGCCGAGCGTGTACTGCGGAGCGCTCCCGGCGGTCTCCTTCTCGCCGAGGGGGGTGGGTCCGGGCCCGAAGACCAGCGGATTGGCGGCGGCCTCGATGTGCAGGCACACCCGCTCGCCGCCCGTGACGGGGGCCCCGATCCGCACCCACTGGTTGCGCGGGTTCAGGCCCTTCACCGGGGTGCCGTCGGGCCGGTGGACCAGGCCCTCGCACTGGAATCCGGGCAGGTCCTGCTCGAAGCCCAGGTCGAGCAGGGCCTCGACGGTCCGGCCCGCCCACGCCTTCGGCACGGTCCCGGTCACCCGGAACCAGCTGGTGCCCCAGGGGGCGCCCCACGGGGTGCCCACCTCGATCGGCCGGTGCTCGGCCGCGAGCCCCTCGGCGACCGGCACGGGCTCGCCGGGCGCGTGCCACACCGCGACCTGGAGCGGCACGGACTCGGGGTACACGGCCGGGCGGATGCGCTCGCTCAGGACACGGCGCAGGCGGTCCTCCACCAGAGTGCGGTCGTCATGCATACGGGATGCTCCCTGCCGGGTTCCGGTCGTCCACGGGTCGGGCTCGCCGCGGATTCACTGAGGTACGCATTCCCCTCCGACGGCCGCCGGACCCTCGACGTACCGTGCTCGACGGGGCACAGTTCTCCCTGCGCCCCTGTGCGTACCGGCGAGTAGCCGACGAGTGACCGAGGAGTGCCGTGGGGAACTGGGCCGGGCGGAGCGCCGCCGACATAGCCGCCGCCGTGCGGGAGAAGCGGGTGACGCCACGGGAGGTGGTGGCGGAGCACCTGGCGCGGATCGAGCGGTACGACGGGCGGATCGAGGCGTTCCGCACCGTACGGGCGCGGGCGGCGCTCGCCGAGGCGGACGAGGTGGGCTCGCGCGCCGATCTGGCCGAACTGCCCCTCGCGGGCGTGCCGGTGGCGGTGAAGGACAACCTGGCGGTGCGCGGCGAGGCCCATCGCGACGGCTCCGCCGCGACCCCGGACACCCCGGCGGCCGAGGACCATGTCACGGTGGCACGGCTACGCGCGGCGGGCGCGGTGGTCATGGGCCTGACGAACGTGCCCGAGCTGTGTGTCTTCGGTACGACCGAGGGGCCGTACGGCGCCTCCCGCAACCCCTGGGACACCACGCGCACGGCGGGCGGCTCCTCCGGGGGCAGTGCCGCCGCCGTGCGCGTGGTGTCCC
>NZ_MUNF01000843.1 GCF_002154555.1 Streptomyces murinus | reverse complement strand
GCCGAGGGCAAACCCCTCACCGAACTCTGGTCGGAGGCCGGGAAGCTGGGCTATCTCGGCGTCAACCTGCCGGAGGCGTACGGCGGTGGCGGTGGCGGTATCACCGAACTCTCCATCGTCCTCGAAGAGTTGGGCGCCGCCGGTTCCCCCCTCCTCATGCTCGTCGTGTCCCCCGCCATCTGCGGCACCGTGATCGCCCGCTTCGGCACCGAGGCGCAGAAGCGCGACTGGCTCCCCGGCCTCGCCGACGGCACCAGGATGATGGCCTTCGGCATCACCGAACCCGACGCCGGTTCCAACAGCCACCGCATCACCACCACCGCCCGCCGCGNNACGCGGTACTGATCGTCGGCCGCACCGAGGACGCCCGCACCGGCCGCCTCAAGCCCTGCCTGTTCATCGTGCCGACCGACGCGCCCGGCTTCCAGAAGCGGCCCATCGACATGGAACTCAAGGCCGCGGAGAAGCAGTTCGAGCTGGTCCTGGACGATGTACGGCTGCCCGCGGACGCGCTCGTCGGCGACGAGGACGCGGGCCTGCTCCAGCTGTTCGCGGGGCTCAACCCGGAGC
>NZ_MUNF01000842.1 GCF_002154555.1 Streptomyces murinus | reverse complement strand
CGCCGCGTTCACGTCCATGCATCCAGGTTAGGCATGGTGGCCGACCTACCCACAGCCGATCGGGTGCGACCTCGAACACTCGTCGCCCAGAGTTCACCTAGGGGCCAGTACCGGTTCATTTGGGAAGCCGGAAACGGACGCGTACGGGGCACAACGTGGGAGCGTGGGGTTCGCACCGCCGGTTCTGCCGCCGGGCCCCCGGACAACGACCCCCGGAAGCACGTATACGAGAGGGAACCCTGATGCGGGACGCGTACCACGAGGAACTGGACTCGATCGGCGACGGTCTGGTGGAGATGGCCCGGCTGGTCGGCTCGGCGATCGGACGCGCCACGACCGCCATGCTGGACGCCGATCTCAAGCTCGCCGAGAGCGTGATCGAGGCGGACCAGAAGGTCGACGAGCTCCAGCACGACCTGGAGGCCCGGGCGATAGCCCTGCTGGCGCGGCAGCAGCCGGTGGCGACGGACCTGCGCATCGTCGTCACGTCGCTGCGCATGTCGGCCGACCTGGAGCGCTCCGGCGACCTCGCCCAGCATGTGGCGAAGCTGACCCGGCTGCGTTTCCCGGAGCGTGCCGTCCCGCAGGACCTGCACGCGACCATCCTGGAGATGGGCCAGCTCGCGCAGCGTCTGATGGCGAAGGCCGCCGAGGTCATCGTGACCAAGGACGTCGACCTCGCGCTCC
>NZ_MUNF01000841.1 GCF_002154555.1 Streptomyces murinus | reverse complement strand
AGGCCGATGAGATGACTCTGGAGACCCGGTCCACAAAGACTGTTCGTGTAAAGAAGTGACCTGGAAGCGACCCTAGCGATCCAGCCGGACCCTTAAAGGAAGAAGGGGAAGCACCGACATGCCGACCTGCCCGAACGGACACCAGTCGGGTTCCGACGACTGGTGCGAGGTCTGCGGTCACCGCATGGCCGGTGCCGTACCTCCGCCTCCGCCGCCCCCGCCGCCCGGTGGTTACGGCTTCTCGCCCTCCGGTGGCGGCCGGCGGGCGGGCGCCCTGCCGGCCGCCACCGGAGGGCGGGAAGCCGTAACCGCCGGGCGGCGGGGGCGGCGGAGGCGGAGGTACGGCACCGGCCATGCGGTGACCGCAGACCTCGCACCAGTCGTCGGAACCCGACTGGTGTCCGTTCGGGCAGGTCGGCATGTCGGTGCTTCCCCTTCTTCCTTTAAGGGTCCGGCTGGATCGCTAGGGTCGCTTCCAGGTCACTTCTTTACACGAACAGTCTTTGTGGACCGGGTCTCCAGAGTCATCTCATCGGCCTGAGCGACCCTCGTCTTCAACCGCACAGTACCTGTCGCGGCGTCGACCACGTCCACCACCTTCGAAAGCAGTTTCGCAGTATCCGCGTTCCCCGAGGCGCTCGCCAACTGAACGGCCCGTCCCAGTTTGGCCGTTGCTCCATCGAAATCGCCCACTTTGCGCAGATCGAGCCCCTGCTTGATGACTTGTGCCAGTTCGGCCTGACCCGTGTAGTGGGCGACCTGGGGGCTGATCGCGGTGGAGGCCGTCATGTCGTCGGTCCATACGGCCCGTACCAGGCCCTGCGCGCCGAGGTTCTGTGCCGAGCCGTCCGGCTGCGGAACCACCAACGACACCCGCGCGGCCAGCATTTCGCGGCCGAGGCCGGCCGGCGGGACCTCCACGCACAGGTGGTAGTCGCGGGACTCGTCGCCCCAGGACCCGGTCGGATAGTCCCCGGCGCGCGGCCCGGCCTCGGTGCGGCGGGCGGTCAAGTCCTCGACGGCAGGGGCGACTTGCTTGACGTAGCGGAGGGTGGTGCCGACCGGCGTCCACACCCGCAGGGCGACGTCGGCGACCTCCTTGCCCATCGCCGTCTCCATCATCTGCCTGAAGTCGGCGGCGAGGCCCGCCGGATCGGCGACGATGTCGGCGGTGCCGAGGAGCGCCGAGGCGATCCCTGTGACTTCTTTCACTTCCCAGTCGGTGCCCACGCCCCGCGCGTCACAGGTGAACCGGCCCGCGCAGGCGTCGAGGGCGGCGCGCAGATCCTCCGGCGACTCGTGCTCATTGCGCCCGTCGGTGAGCAGGATGCCGTGCCGCAGGGCGACGTCCGCCGAGGACAGCAGCCGGTCGGCGAGGCGCAGCCAGGTGCCGATGGCCGTACCGCCGCCCGAGGTGAGCCGTCGCAGCGCCTGCTTGGCCCGGTGCCGGGTGGTGGGGCTCGCGACGGCCAGGCCCCCGTCGCCGGGGTAGACCTCGGTGGCCACATGGGTGCCGGCGATGACCGCGAAGTGGGTGCCGTCGCGCAGGGTGTCGACGGCGGCGGCCGTGGCGTCCCGGGCGTTGCGCATCTTCGTCGGCGGATACTCCATGGAGCCCGAGCAGTCGACCATGATCGCCACGGCGGCGGAGGGCCGCCCGTCCGGGGCGGCGGGGCTCAGACCCCCGCCCAGTGTGCCGCCCCCCGTCGCCGTCACCGTGACGATGGCGTTGACCTCGCGGCCGCCCTCGGGCAGGTACTCGTTCTGGTACACGTCCACCGAGAACCGTGGCACGCTCGGCTTCGCGAAATTGGCCATACGAACTCAAATCCCCCTCCACCGGCTCGCTCACGCGCGGCGGTGCTGTGTACGGGCCGGTCCCCTCCGGCCCGTGGCCCCCGTGGCCTCAGGCCGATCCTGCCCCCTGCGGTGGTGCGGGGAACGGCAGCACGGCCACTGTTACGTTGTCGTGGCCCCCGCCGTCCAGGGCGTGGCCGACCAGGACGCGGGCGCTGTGCAGCGGCCGGGCGGCGGCGTCCGCCGGGATCGTGTCGGCCATCTCCCGCGCCGTCTCGGCGTAGTTCCACAGTCCGTCGGTGCACACCACCACCACACCGGGCCGGTCCGGCTTGAACGACGCGGTGTGCGGGTCCAGTTCATAGGCGTCCGCGCCGAGCCAGCCGGTGATCGCGTGGGCGCGCTCGTCGGCGTACGCCTCGGCCTCGCTCATCAGTCCGGCGGCGACCATCTGCGCGGCCCAGGAGTCGTCCTCGGTCAGCCGGGCGGGCGGCGCGTCGCGGTCGTCCGGCACCCAGTAGGCGCGGCTGTCGCCGACCCAGCCGACCACCAGGAGTCCGGCGGCGACAGCCGCGCCTACTG
>NZ_MUNF01000840.1 GCF_002154555.1 Streptomyces murinus | reverse complement strand
CGTCGGCGGCACCCAGGGCTGCGGCTGCGGCTTCTCGGCGGCGGGGGCGGGCGGCACCGACGGACCGGCGTCGGGGGAGTCGGGCGCGTGCGGAACCGACTTCACCCCCTCCGGCTCCGGCTGCGGACCGGGACCTCGCTCCGGCGCAGCCTCCTGCTCCGCTTCCGGGGCGGACGGTCGCGCGGGTACGTCGGTCCGCGCCGGGCGGTCCGTTCCCCGGCCGTCGGGACCGTCCACCGGGCGCGGGTTCTCCCTCGGTGGCTCGCCAGGGCTACCCGCCGCACCCGGATTCCCCGGCTCGGACACGGCCGGGAGGTCGGGCAGCGGAAGGCGCGCGGGTGTAGCGGGACGCGGCGGCGCGGGCACCGGCGGCACGGGACCCTGGACCACGGGCGCCGCCGGACCCGGACCCTGGTCCACAGGCGTCGGCGCCGGACCGTCGGTGCGCGGCGCGTCGGGTATCGGCTCCGGCCCGGGGCGCGGGTCCTCCCGCACCGGCTCGGGCACGGGTACGGGCGCGGGTCCCCCGGCCGCCGTAGCCGCCGACGCGATGGTGACGGTCTCCGGGCGCCCGGCCGTGCCCGCGTCCCCGGGCTCGCCGGTCACCTGGACGTCGTCGCCCGACTCGACCCGCGGCAGCCCGGACGCCGGCACCTCGGACTCGATCCTGGCCGCGGGGGGCGCCACCACCGGCGGTGCCGCCGGTGCCGTGTTCCCGCGTACCCGGACGGTCGTCTCGTCGAGGTCCAGATGCGCGAGCGCCGAAGCCCCGCCCGACCCCTCACCTCGTACGACTCCAGACCGTACAACTCCAGGCTCCGCCACCGGAGTTGCCACCCGGTCCTCCGTACCCCAGGGCGCCGCCTCCGCGGCCCGGGGCTGCCCCCGGAAGGCGGTGGGGGCGATCGCCTGGGGGCCCGTCGCCGTGGCGTCCGGCGCCGACCACAGATCGGTGTCGTCCGAGGTCACCACCACATGGCCCGGTTCGTCGGCCGGAGCGATAGTGAAGCCCTCGCGGCGCTCGGGGTCCAGCCGCCAGAGCATGTCCTCGGCGAGCGAGCGCATACGGTCGGCGGCGCCGGGCGTGCTGCGGTCGTAGAGGATGGCTGCGTAGCCGGGCGCGGCCGGTATCCGGCGTACCGCGTCACCGTCCGCGGGCTCGGCCAGCGGGCGCATCCACAGCCCGCTCTGCACCACTTCGAGCACCGCGTCGGCGGCGTACTCGTACACACCGGTGGTGATCTCCGGCACCCCGAACAGGGGCCGGCGCAGCCCGAAGAGGGC
>NZ_MUNF01000839.1 GCF_002154555.1 Streptomyces murinus | reverse complement strand
CGGCGGCACCGAGATCCCGCTGGCCGACCTCGACCGCGACCCCGGCCCGCTGGCCCGCTTCGGACCCGGCGCCGTCGCGGCGGTGCGCCGCACCCACTCCTTCCCGCACACCGCCGACATCATGGTGAACTCCGCGTACGAACCCGCCGACGGCGAGGTGCTCGCCTTCGAGGAGCAGATCGGCTCCCACGGCGGGCTCGGCGGCGCCCAGTCCCGCCCGTTCCTGATGTCGCCGCTGGAGCTGTCCGAGCCGACCGCGGCGGGGGAGCGGCTGACCGGGGCCGAGCAGGTGCACCGGGTGCTGCGCCGCTGGCTCGGCGAGCTGTCCGGCCCCGAGGTCCCGCTCGGCGCCGCCGCCGAGGAGGAGCGGGCGGCCTGAACACATCCCGCGGGCACCGCCGAACCCCGGCCTCCGCCGCGCGGATGTGATCGGATAGGGATGATCTCCGGACACCCGGCAACGGGACCGCACCGCTCCCTCGCGAAAGGAACCACCGTGGCCACCACGCGCACCGCGCACACCGAATGGGAAGGCAACCTTCTTGAGGGCAAGGGCGCCGTCAGCTTCGACTCCTCCGGCATCGGCGAGCAGCCGGTGTCCTGGCCGTCGCGCGCCGAGCAGGCGAACGGCAAGACCAGCCCGGAAGAGCTGATCGCGGCCGCCCACTCCAGCTGCTTCTCCATGGCCCTCGCCCACGGCCTGGCCGGCGCCGGCACCCCGCCCACCAAGCTGGAGACCAAGGCCGACGTCACCTTCCAGCCCGGCGAGGGCATCACCGGCATCCACCTCACCGTGCGCGGCGAGGTGCCCGGCCTGGACGAGCAGGGCTTCACATCGGCCGCCGAGGACGCCAAGAAGAACTGCCCGGTCAGCCAGGCGCTCACCGGTACGACCATCACCCTGACCGCCGAACTGGCCTGAGCCGGGGCGCCTTTCCCGGTACCCGGGTGCCGCGCTCCCCGGTGGAGCGCGGCACCTCGGGGCCGTAGGACGTCCGCCGGACCCGGGCCCGTACGCCTCAGAACCGCGCCCGGTACTCCCGCAGGATCTCCCGGGTGCGCCGCGCCGAGGCGGCCCGCGCCGTCATATGGTCCAGCACCTCCAGATGCGCGGCGACCTCCCGCCGCGCGTCCAGATACAGGGCACCGGTCAGGTACTCGGTGAACACCATGTCGGGCAACTCCGGCTCGGCGAACCGGAACAGCGTGAACGGCGCGTACGTCCCCGGGTGCGGGCCCGCCGCGAACTCCGCGATCTGGAGCGTGATCCGGTCCTGCTCGGCACACTCGATCAGCCGGTCCAGCTGCTCACGCATGACCTCGGCGGACGTGCTCACCGGGCGCCGCAGCACCGTCTCGTCCATGATCACCCACAGGTGCGGGGGATCGGCGCGCTCCAGCAGCCGCTGCCGTTCCATCCGCAGCGACACATGCCGCTCCACCGACTCCGGCTCGCTCTGCCCGATCGTCCCCGCCTCCATCACCGCCCGCGCGTACGCCTCGGTCTGGAGCAGCCCCGGCACGAAGTGCGGCTCGTAGGAACGGATGATCCGGGCGGCGCCCTCCAGGCTGACGTAGAGGCTGAACCAGTCGGGCAGCACATCGTGGAACCGCTGCCACCAGCCCGGCTGGTTGGCCTCCTCCGCCAGCCGCACGAACGTGGCCGCCTCCTGGTGCGCCACCCCGTAGGTGTCGAGGAGTACCTGCAAGTACGGTATTTTCAGCGCGACTTCGGCCGTCTCCATGCGCCGTACCGTCGCCGCAGCGACCCGCAGTACGCCGGCGGCCTCCTCCCGGCTGAGCCCCGCCGCCTCCCGCAGCTCCTGCAACCGCTTGCCGAGCACCACCTGGCCCACGGTGGGTGCGGCCCGCCGCTCACTCACGCCACGCCCTCCCCTGCCGTGCCGCCTTGGCGCGCAGCAGTCTGTCACGCGACGCCTTCTCGCACAGCGGATCGAGCGCACTAAAGGATCACAGGTTCGTCAACCCGCGAGTGTCTGGAGGTACTTGGCGGTCGCCGGGTCCGCCGGCAGGAAGGTCTCGATGGCGAGTTCGGCGACGGTGACGTCCATCGGTGTGTTGAAGGTGGAGATGGAGGACACGAACGACAGGATCCGGCCCTCGTGTTCGACCCGCATCGGCAGCGCGAAGTACGGCACCGGCTCCTCCGGCTCCTCGCCCGGCGCGTCCTCGGGCACCGGATACGCCGTCACCTCCTCGTACAGGGCGCGGAGTTGATCGGAGCGGTGCAACGCGAGCTGCCGCTCCATCTGCGCGACCAGATGTCCGCGCCACTCCCGCAGATTGCGGATCCGCGGCGCGAGCCCCTCGGGGTGCAGGGTCAGCCGCATGGCGTTCGGCGGTTGCAGCAGCTTCTCCGGGATGCCGTCCAGCAGCATCGTGATGCCCCGGTTGGCGGCCACGACCGTGTACCCGGCGTCCACCACCAGCGCGGGATACGGCTCGTAGCCCTGGATGAGCCGCTCCATCCCGTCGCGCAGGGCGTCAAGGGCGGGATCGTCCAGTGGGGTCTCCGGGTAGTGCGGGGCGTAACCGGCGGCCAGCAGCAGCGCGTTGCGCTCCCGCACGGGCACGTCCAGATGCTCGGCGAGCCGCAGCACCATCTCCTCGCTCGGGCGGGACCTGCCGGTCTCCACGAAACTGATGTGCCGGGCGGAGGAGTCGGCCCGCAGGGCCAGCTCCAGCTGGGAGATGCGGCGCCGCTCCCGCCAGGCACGGAGCAGCGGACCCACCCCCTTGCTGTCGGGGGCGGCGGTGGACACGGAAGCTTCGGTGGCGACCATGGTCATACCTCGACCCTAGACGAGAAGTGCGCACCCCAACGACCTCGCACCCGCGGACGCGCCAGGGCCTGTCTTCCGGATCTCGCCGAGAGCCGCGGGGTCTGGCCGGAATCGGCGGGGCGCCAGTCCGTATCGACGGGGCGCCGGCCGGTATCGGCCC
>NZ_MUNF01000084.1 GCF_002154555.1 Streptomyces murinus | reverse complement strand
GGTCGCGCCCGAGCAGATCCATCTCTACGGCTGCGCCGCCGTCGAGGCCACCGCCGAGGGCGACGTGGTCAGGATCAGCGGCCTGGTCGAGAAGCCCGACCCGGCCGACGCCCCCTCCAACTACGCGATCATCGGCCGCTATGTCCTCGATCCGCATGTCTTCGACATACTGCGCAAGACGGAACCGGGCCGCGGCGGCGAGATCCAGCTGACCGACGCGCTCCAGCAACTCGCCGACGACGAGAAGGCCGGCGGCCCGGTGCACGGCGTCGTCTTCCAGGGCCGCCGCTACGACACCGGCGACCGCGGCGACTATCTGCGTGCCATTGTCAGACTCGCATGCGAACGTGAAGACCTGGGCCCGGACTTCCGGACCTGGCTCCGCAGTTACGTAGCCGAGGAGATGCAGCAGAGTTGAGCAGCGCCGCGCCCCGCCCGACCGGCGAAGACGACCTGTGGTCGGTGGACCAGCACCTGGCGGACATCCTCGCCACGGTCCAGCCCCTGGAGCCCATCGAACTCCAACTGCTCGACGCCCAGGGCTGTGTCCTGGTCGAGGACGTCACGGTGCCGGTGTCGCTGCCGCCGTTCGACAACAGCTCGATGGACGGGTACGCGGTACGGGTCGCCGATGTCGCGGGCGCCAGCGAGGAGTTCCCGGCCGCCCTTGAGGTCATCGGGGACGTCGCGGCCGGCGCGGACGACCCGGTGCGCGTCGGACCGGGCCAGGCCGCCCGCATCATGACCGGTGCCCCGCTGCCGCCCGGCGCCGAGGCCGTCGTCCCCGTCGAATGGACCGACGGCGGGCTCGGCGAGGGCCCGGCCGGCGGCATGCGGGCCCGCAGCCTGGCCCCCGAGGACGCCGAGGGCCAGGTGCGGGTGCACCGGCCCGTCGAGGCACGCGCGCATGTGCGGGCCGAGGGCAGCGATGTGAAGGCGGGCGACCGCGCCTTGGCGGCCGGCGCGATCCTCGGGCCGCCGCAGATCGCGCTGCTCGCCGCGATCGGCCGGGGCACGGTGAAGGTGCGCCCGCGCCCGCGCGTGGTCGTCGTCTCCACCGGCAGCGAACTCGTCCAGCCCGGCGAGCAGCTGGGCCACGGCCGGATCTACGACTCCAACAGCTTCGCCCTCACCGCCGCCGCGCGGGACGCGGGCGCCATCGCCTACCGGGTGGGCGCCGTCGCCGACGACGCCGACACCCTGCGCTCGACCATCGAGGACCAGCTGATCCGCGCCGACCTGCTGGTCACCACGGGCGGCGTGAGCGTCGGGGCGTACGACGTGGTCAAGGAGGCGCTGGCGGACATCGGCGACGAGGACGTGCCGGGCAGCGGCATCGAGTTCCGCAAGCTGGCCATGCAGCCAGGCAAGCCCCAGGGCTTCGGCTCCATCGGCCCCGACCACACACCGCTGCTCGCGCTGCCGGGCAACCCCGTGTCGTCGTACGTCTCCTTCGAGCTGTTCGTCCGCCCCGCGATCCGCGCCCTGATGGGCCTCACCGATCTGCACCGGCCGGTGGTGCGGGCCACGCTCACCGCCGACAAGGCGCTGCGCTCCCCGAAGGGCCGCCGGCAGTTCCTGCGGGGCCGGTACGCCGACGGGGAGGTCACCCCGGTCGGCGGCGCGGGCTCGCACCTGGTGGCGGCGCTGGCGCAGGCGGACGCGCTGATCGTCGTACCCGAGGACATGGAGTCCGTCGAGCCCGGCACCGAGGTGGAGGTCGTACCGCTCGGCTGAGGCACTGCCGGGGCGGCTGCGCGAGGCTACTTGGCGGTACCGTGTCGCGCACAGCAGGCCCGCGCACCGCACGGCGCGGGCCCGGACCGGGAGCGCCGCACAGCATGACCGAACCGTCCCGGGGGCAGACCCCCGGATCCCCCGCCCAGGACCACCTCACACACCTCGACGCGGCCGGCGCGGCCCGCATGGTCGACGTCTCCGGCAAGGACGTCACCGCGCGCACCGCACGCGCCGGCGGCCGTGTCCTGGTCTCGCCCCGCGTGGTCGAACTGCTGCGCGGCGAGGGGGTGCCCAAGGGAGACGCGCTGGCCACCGCGCGGATCGCGGGCATCATGGGCGCCAAGCGCACCCCGGACCTGATCCCGCTCTGCCACCCGTTGTCGGTGTCGGGTGTGAAACTGGATCTGTCGGTCGCGGACGACGCCGTGGAGATCACGGCCACCGTGAAGACCACGGACCGCACGGGCGTCGAGATGGAGGCCCTCACCGCGGTGACGGTCGCCGCGCTCACCGTGATCGACATGGTCAAGGCGGTCGACAAGGGAGCGGTCATCACGGACGTACGCGTGCTGGAGAAGACGGGCGGCAAGTCGGGCGACTGGAGCCGGGCATGAGCTACCGAGCCCTGGTGGTCACCGCCTCCAACCGGGCCGCCGCGGGCGTCTACGAGGACCGGGGCGGCCCGCTGATCGCCGACGGCCTCAGGCGCCTCGGCTTCGCCGTGGACGGCCCCCGGGTGGTGCGCGACGGGGAGCCGGTCGAGGCCGCCCTGCGCGAGGGCGTCGCCGCCGGGTACGACGCGATCGTCACCACCGGCGGCACCGGCCTCACCCCGACCGACCGCACCCCCGAGGCGACCCGCGCCGTCATCGACCACGAGGTGCCGGGCATCGCCGAGGCCATCCGGGCGTTCGGCCGGGAGAAGGTGCCGACCGCCGCGCTGTCCCGGGGGGTGGCCGGGGTCGCCGGCCGGACCCTGATCGTCAACCTGCCGGGGTCCACGGGCGGGGTGAAGGACGGACTGGCCGTCCTCGCGCCCCTGCTGGCCCACGCCGTCGACCAGATCCGCGGCGGCGACCACGCCAGACCCAGCTCGGGGGGTGCGAACTGAACGGGTCGACCTGGCCGGTCGTGCTGGTGGACGGCGATGTCGTCCTGCGGCCGATAAAGCTGCGCGACCAGCGCGAGTGGCGCGAGGTGAACCGCCGCAACCGGGACTGGCTGCGCCCGTGGGAGGCCACGATCCCGCCGCCCACCCCGAGCGGCCCGGTCGCGCACCGGCCGACGTACCGGCAGATGGTCCGGCATCTGCGCCGCGAGGCGCACGCGGGCCGGATGCTGCCCTTCGTCATCGAGTACCAGGGGCGCCTGGTCGGGCAGTTGACGGTCGCCGGGATCACCTGGGGATCGATGTGCTCCGGGCACATCGGCTACTGGGTGGACGAGTCGGTGGCCGGGCGCGGGGTGATGCCGACGGCCGTCGCGCTGGTGGTGGACCACTGCTTCCGCACCGTCGGACTGCACCGCATCGAGGTGTGCATCCGCCCCGAGAACCGGCCCAGCCGCCGGGTGGTGGAGAAGCTCGGATTCCGCGAGGAGGGGCCCCGGCCGCGCTATCTGCACATCGACGGCGCCTGGCGCGACCATCTGGTCTTCGCGCTGACCGCCGAGGAGGTGCCGGACGGGCTGCTCGGACGGTGGCGGCGGGCGCGGTCGGCGGCACAAGGACCGAGAAATTGAATATGCGTTCGAAATTCTGATCCTAAGGGTCGCAAAAAATGCTGGAAATATCAGCCAGATCGTGCGACACACCGGCTCAATTGGCGGATCCCTTCGGTCAAACCCCTCTACCGTGTGAGGCGTGAGCAGCAGCGGCCTCATCTACGCAGTCATTGTCGGGGCCTGGGCCGCCTACTTGGTGCCGATGTGGCTCCGTAGGCAGGACGAGCTGAATGAAGCCCGTCCGACGGAACGCTTCAGCACCGCCATCCGGCTGCTTTCCGGACGGGCGGGGATGGAGCGCCGGTACGCCAAGGACCTGCGGGCGCGCTCCACCGACGAGGGGGAGCAGGGCGCCGTCGATCCGGACGCCGTCACCGATTCGGTGGACGTCCGGGCCTTCGCCGTGCCCCCGACCCGCCGTCAGGTCACGGTGGAGGGCGAGCCCGAGGCGTCCCGGAGCCCCGAATCCGACCGGGGACACGCCCCCGCGGTCCCGGCGCAGCAGCATGCGCCGACACCCCGACGCGCCCCCTCGGCACCTTCGGCACAGGCGGCCGCAGCGCGCGCCCGGCGCACGAAGGTGCTCGCGCGCCGTCGGCGCACCACCGTGCTGCTCTTCCTCGCCTTCACCGTCGGCGCGATCGTCGCCGCCGTCGGCGGCCTCGCCTTCCTGTGGGCGCCCGCCGCGCCCGCCCTGCTCCTCAGCACGTACATCGGCTATCTGCGCACCCAGGAACGCCGCCGCTTCGCCTACCAGATGGACCGCCGCCGCGCCGAGGCCGCCGCCCAGCGACTGCGTGAGCGCCAGCCGCGCCGGCGCGCGACCCCGGAGGCCGCCCGCGCCGCCGACGAACCGGAGGAGGCCACAGGGACCGACACGGACCCCGGCCTCTCCACGCTCGCCGCCGACCGGCGCGCCCTGGTCGAGCAGACCGACCACGCCGAGTGGGTCGACCAGCAGCGCGAGCGGCAGCGGCGGCCCGGACACGGCGACAGCTGGGACCCGGTGCCGGTGCCCCTGCCCACGTACGTGACCGCGCCGGTCGCGCCGCGCGCCACCTCCGGCGTCGACCTGGGCGGGCCGGACACCTGGAGCTCGGCGCGGTCCAGCTCGGTCGCCCCGGAGCAGGAGACGGGCCAGGCGCCCGCGGCCGAGGAAGGCGAGCCGGCGTCCGCCGCGGCGGACCGGCCGGCCGACGGCCGCGGTGGCGCGCGCCGCGCCGCCTCCGCCCGCCGCTCCCGTGAGCGCGGGCGCACGCCGCTCTTCGACCAGTACGAGGACGGCGACCGTCCGCGCGCCGCCAACGAGTGACGGCCGTCGCATCCGGAAGCCGCCCCTGACCAGTTCGGGAACGGATTTCCAAGCACCCCGATCAGGGTGCTAGAGTTTCACTCGTTGCAAGGGCCTGTGGCGCAGTCCGGTAGCGCACCTCGTTCGCATCGAGGGGGCCAGGGGTTCGAATCCCCTCAGGTCCACGCAGCTCAAAGCCCCGGTCGGGAAACCGACCGGGGCTTTGACATGTTGTACGACCATTTCGCCGGACGCGCTGTCCGGCAAGTCGTGGCGGGGCCTTCCCTGCGGCCGTGGCGGGGCCTTCGCGTCCGTCGCTCCGGCCCCGCCGCGTCCAGGGCCCCGGCTACAGGTCCTTCGCGAAGCAGCGGCTCTCCTCGTGGAAGCGGTAGTAACCGAACTTGGGGCAGAGCGTGTAGCCGCTGGAGGTGTACAGGGCGATGGCCTCCGGCTGCTTGGTGCCCGTCTCCAGGACCATCCGCAGGCGCCCGGCCGCGCGGGCGTCCTCCTCCAGGGCGGTCAGGATCCGGCGGGCCAGGCCCCGGCCGCGCACCTCCTCGATCACATACATGCGCTTCAGCTCGGCGTCACCGTCCGAGTAGCCCTCGTCGTTGCGCTCCTGGCTGCGCCAGCCGCCGGTGGCCACCGGGCGGTCGGACTCGTCGTACGCGATCAGGTACACGCCCCGGGGCGGGAGGAAGTCCTGCGGGGTGAGGAAGGTTTCATCGCCGTCGTCGCCGTAACGGAGGGCGTATTCGGCCTGCACCGCGTCGTTGAGCTTTATGGCGTCGGGGTGGTCGAAACCTACGCGGCGAATGTTCATCTGGGCATCGCGCTTCCGTGCGGGAGGGACCCCTCGCTCGTGAGGGCTCCGTCCAGTGTGCCGGTATCGTGCTGTGGTGCTGACTGTGACCTCGGTGAACGTGAATGGGCTGCGGGCCGCCGCCAAGAAGGGCTTCGTGCCGTGGCTGGCCGGGACGGAGGCGGACGTCGTCTGCCTCCAGGAGGTGCGCGCCGAACCGCATCAGCTGCCCGCGGAGGTGCGCGAGCCCGAAGGCTGGCATGTGGTGCACGCCCCGGCGGCCGCCAAGGGGCGCGCGGGCGTCTCCCTGTACACCCGGCGCGAGCCCGACCGGGTGCGGATCGGCTTCGGGTCCGACGAGTTCGACGGCAGCGGGCGCTATGTCGAGGCCGATCTGCCCGGTGTGACCGTCGCCTCCCTCTACCTCCCCTCCGGCGAGGTCGGCACCGAGCGCCAGGACGAGAAGATCCGCTTCATGGCGGAGTTCCTCGACCACCTCGGGGCACTGCGCGAACGCGCCGCCGCCGAGGGGCGCGAGGTGGCCGTCTGCGGCGACTGGAACATCGCCCACCGCGAGGCCGACCTCAAGAACTGGCGCGGCAACACCAAGAACTCCGGCTTCCTGCCCGAGGAGCGTTCCTGGCTCGGTCGGGTCCTCGCCCCGGAGGAGGGCGGCTACGTCGATGTCGTACGGGCCCTGCATCCGGACGTCGACGGCCCGTACACCTGGTGGTCGTACCGGGGGCGGGCGTTCGACAACGACTCCGGATGGCGTATCGACTACCAGATGGCCACGCCGGGCCTCGCCGCGCGGGCCCTCAAGGCGCGGGTCGAGCGGGCGGCCTCGCACGCCGAGCGCTGGTCCGACCACGCGCCGGTGACCGTGACCTACGGCGCTTAGTCCCCTTCATCCCTTCAATCCCCGTACTTCCCCTACTCCCCTTTATTCCCCTTTGTTGAGCTGCCTGTCCATCGCCAGGGACAGCTCCGCCTCCACCACGCTGCGTGCCAGGGGACGCAGCCGGTGCAGGTCCTCCTCGGGGGCGTGGCGCAGGATCAGGTCGGAGAAGAGGGTGGCCAGGGCCTCGGCGTGTTCGCGGACGCGGGCGCCGGCCGTCAGGACCTCCCCGAGCGGGATGCCCTCGCGGACCAGGGCCGAGGAGACGTCCAGCAGGCGCCGGCTGATGTGCACGATCTTGTCGCCGTCGGTGCCCAGATAGCCCAGCTCCATGGCCGCGGCCAGGTTCTCCGGGGTGACCTCGCCCTCGAAGCGGGCGGCCAGCTCCTCCGGGGTGAGGCGGATCGGCTCCTCCTCGGTGGGGGCGCCGACGCCGAGCAGGTCGGCGACGTCCCGGCCCTGGTCCAGGGCCTCGGCCAGCTCCGCGATGCCGCTCAGGGTGTGGCCGCGCTCCAGCAGGGCGCCGATGGTGCGCAGCCGGGCCAGGTGATGGTCGTCGTACCAGGCGATACGGCCCTCGCGGCGGGGTGGCGGCAGCAGCTTGCGTTCGCGGTAGAAGCGCAGGGTGCGCACGGTGATGCCGGCCCGTCGCGCCAGCTCCTCCGTGCGGTACTCGCGCGGGCCCCGACGGGCTGCCTCCGGGTGTTCGGTGTCTGCTGCCACGCCCGAAGCCTATGGTGTACCGCCGGTAACTTTCCTTCCCGCGCCCCCTACCGCTCGGTACGGAGCTGCTCTACAGTCCCATCGTGCCAGTGTTCACTGGCAGCATTGACGGGCGGCATTTCAAGGCGAGGCGTGGAGGCTCCGGGATGGCCGAGCACGAGCATGTGAGGGTGGCGGTGATCGGGTCCGGCTTCGGCGGGCTGGGCGCCGCCGTGCGGCTGCGCCGCGAGGGGATCACCGACTTCGTCGTACTGGAACGGGCCGAGGACGTCGGCGGCACCTGGCGGGACAACAGCTACCCCGGGTGCGCCTGCGACGTGCCCTCCCATCTGTACTCCTTCTCCTTCGCGCCCAACCCCGAGTGGCCGCGCACCTTCTCCGGGCAGCGGCACATCCGCGCCTATCTGGAGCACGTCACCGACGTCTTCGGACTGCGCCCGCAGATCCGCTTCGGCGCCGAGGTCAAGCTGCTCAGCTGGGACCGGGAGAATCTGCGCTGGCACATCGAGACCACGCGCGGAGCGCTGACCGCCGATGTCGTCGTCTCCGCCACCGGACCGCTGTCCGACCCCAAGGTGCCCGACATCCCGGGCCTGGACTCCTTCCCCGGCAAGGTGTTCCACTCCGCCCGCTGGGACCACGACTACGATCTGCGCGGCAAGCGCGTCGCCATGGTCGGCACCGGCGCCTCCGCCATCCAGATCGTGCCCGCCATCCAGTCGCAGGTCGGCCGGCTCACCCTCTTCCAGCGCACCCCGCCCTGGGTGATGCCCCGGGTGGACCGCGCGATCAGCCCCGCCGAGCGCTGGCTGCACCGCGCCCTGCCGCTGACCACCCAGCTGCGCCGCGGCCTGCTGTGGGGCATCCGGGAGCTCCAGGTGCAGGCGTTCACCAAGCGCCCCGACGAACTCGGCCTGGTCGAGCAGCTCGCCAAGCGCAATATCGCCCGCGCGGTCAAGGACCCGGCCCTGCGCGCCCGGCTCACCCCCGACTACCGCATCGGCTGCAAGCGGATCCTGCTGTCCAACACCTACTACCCGGCGCTGGCCCGGCCCAATGTCGACGTCGTCGCGAGCGGGCTCAGCGAGGTGCGGGGCTCGACCCTGGTCGCCGCCGACGGCACCGAGGCCGAGGTCGACGCGATCGTCTTCGGTACGGGCTTCCACGTCACGGACATGCCGATCGCCGAGCGCGTGGTCGGCGCGGAGGGCATCACCCTCGCCGAGTCGTGGAAGGGCGGCATGCAGGCGCTGCGCGGCGCCACCGCCGCCGGGTTCCCCAACTTCATGACGGTCATCGGGCCCAACACCGGCCTCGGCAACTCCTCCATGATCCTGATGATCGAGTCCCAGCTGAACTACATGGCCGACTATCTGCGCCAGCTCGACGTCCTCGGCGGCCGCACCGCCCTCGACGCCCGGCCCGGCGCCGTCGCGGCCTGGAACCACAAGGTCCAGGAGCGCATGAAGCGGACCGTGTGGAACACCGGCGGCTGCACCAGCTGGTACCTCGACGCCGGCGGGCGCAACACCACGGTGTGGCCCGGCACGACGACCGAGTTCCGGCGCGCCACCCGGCAGGTGGACCTCGGGGAGTACGAGGTGATCCGCGGCGCCGGGACCCGGCAGGCCCCCGAGGGCACGCGGGCCGCCAAGTCCCCTGACAACGCTGAGGCTTCCCGCACCGACGAGGTCGCCGCATGAGCGGCCCCCGTGTCACCCACATGACCTCCGGCGCCTACGCCCCGCCCGCCCCGGCCCGGGAACTCACCGTCCCCTCCACCGACGACGCGCGGCTGTACGTCGAGGTGCACGGGCCCGAGGACGCGCCCGCCGTCGTCCTCTCCCACGGCTGGACCTGCTCGACCGCCTTCTGGGCGGCGCAGATCCGCGAACTGGCCGGGGACCACCGGGTGATCGTGTACGACCAGCGGGGGCACGGGCGCAGCCCCGCGAGCCCCGTGTGCACCACCCGCGCACTCGCGGACGATCTGGAGGCGGTGCTCGCCGCGACGCTCGTGGACGGCGAACAGGCCCTGATCGCCGGGCACTCCATGGGCGGCATGACGATCATGGCGGCGGCCGAGCGGCCCCGCTTCCGCGCCCACGCGGCCGCCGTCCTGCTGGCCAGCACCGGCAGTTCACGCCTGGTCGCCGAGGCCCGGGTGCTGCCGCTGCGCGAGGGGCCGCTGCGCACCCGGCTCAGCGCCGGCGTCCTCGGCTCGCGCGCCCCGCTCGGACCGGTCACCCCGCTCGCCAAGCGGATCCTCAAGTACGGCACGATGGGTGCCCGTTCGACGCCGGAGATGGTGGAGGCGTGCGCGCGGATCGTGCACGGCTGCCCGACCGGCGCCCGGCACGCCTGGTCCCAGGTGCTCGCCTCGCTCGATCTCGACCACGGGGTACGACGGCTGGACATGCCCACCGCGGTCCTGCACGGCACGGCCGACCGCCTCGTGCCCCCGGTGCACGCACACGCCCTGGTCGCCGAACTGCCGCGGTGCGCCGGGCTCACCGAGCTGCCCGGCGCCGGCCATATGACCCCGGTCGAGGAGCCCGAGCGGGTCACCGGCCGGATCCGGGACCTCGTCAGCACGTATGTCACGGGGGCCGGCGAACCCGCTCCCCAGCCGATCAAGGAGGGCGCATGAGCAGGGTCGATCTGGAGGGACAGGTCGCGGTCGTCACCGGAGCGGCGCGCGGCGTCGGCGAGTTGCTCGCCCGCAAGCTCTCCGCGCGCGGTGCGAAGGTGGCGCTGGTCGGCCTGGAGGAGGAGACCCTCAAGGAGGTCTCCGGGCGGCTGCACAGCGAGAGCGCCCACTGGTACGCCGATGTCACCGACCACGAGGTGATGGCCCGGGTGGCGCGGGAGGTGAAGGAGCGGTTCGGGAAGGTCGACATCGTGGTCGCCAACGCCGGTGTGGCGACGGGCGGTCCGTTCATCGACTCCGACCCGGACGCCTGGCGGCGGGTGATCGAGGTCAACCTCATCGGCTCGGCGGTGACCGCCCGCGCGTTCCTGCCGGTGCTGGTCGAGAGCCGGGGCTATCTGCTCCAGATCGCCTCCCTCGCGGCGATCACCCCGGCGCCGATGATGACCGCGTACTGCGCCTCCAAGTCCGGGGTGGAGGCGTTCGCGCACAGCCTGCGGGCCGAGGTCGGCTATCAGGGGGTGCGGGTCGGCGTCGGGTATCTGTCGTGGACCGACACCGACATGGTGCGCGGGGCCGATCAGGACGACGTCATGCGGGAGTTGCGGCAGCGGCTGCCGTGGCCGTCGAACAAGACGTATCCGCTGGGCCCCGCGGTGGACCGGATCGTCGCGGGCATCGAGCGGCGGTCCTCGCATGTGTACGCGCAGTGGTGGCTGCGGGGCATGCAGAGCGTGCGCGGGTATCTCCCGGGGCTCATCGGGTCGGTGGGGC
The DNA here is from genome assembly GCF_002154555.1 of Streptomyces murinus. GTDB lineage: Bacteria > Actinomycetota > Actinomycetes > Streptomycetales > Streptomycetaceae > Streptomyces > Streptomyces murinus. Next base: position 10,079 of record NZ_MUNF01000084.1, on the reverse strand, counting down.
AGCGGGAGATGAAGCGGTTCGGGCCGCGCCTCGAAGGGATGCGGTCCGGGCTGGTCGGCGCGGGCGGCGCGGCGGACGAGGCGGCGCGGGTCACGGAACGTAACTGATCCACATGCGGGGCGTGGTGGGCCGTGTGAATCTGGTCGTGGCCCCGCTGAGGGGCCGACCTCCCCACTCTCACTCACCACAGGAGTGAACCCACATGGGTACGAAGGACCAGCAGCACCAGGACCAGGGCCAGTGGCAGCAGAAGGGCAAGGGCAAGATGGACCAGGCGCGTGAGCGCGCCGGTCAGCCCGGCCAGCCGGGCCAGCCCCAGCGCGGCCAGCGTGGTCAGCAGGGCCCGCAGGGGCAGCAGCCCAGCCGTGGTCGTCAGGACATCGACGACACGGAGATGCAGGACCGGATGGACCACGACTACGACGCGTAGCCGCGGCGCTTGGCTTCAGCCGGGTACGCGGGGCGCCCTTCGCTTCGAGGGGTGCCCCGCGTTCGGTTGTCGGGGTGGCTCCGCCGGGTGGTCGGGTGCGGGTGCGTCGGGGCTTGTCGCGCAGTTCCCCGCGCCCCTTCGGTACGCGGCCCTTCTCAGGAAGTTGCCCTCGGCGGCAGCTTCGGGCGGGAGCGGTTCGGGACGTCCGAGTAGTCCGGGGGGATCGCGGCCGGGTCGGATTCGAGGAGTTTCAGGGCGAGTTGGATCGCGTCGTCCATCTGGGCGTGGCGGCCCTCGGCCCAGTCCAGGGGGGTGCGCAGGATCTCCAGGTCCGGGGTGACGCCGCGGTTCTCGATGGACCAGCCGTAGGCGTCGAACCAGGCGGCGTTCATGGGCACGGTGATGACGGTGCCGTCGCCGAGCCGGTGGCGGCCGGTCATGCCGACGACCCCGCCCCAGGTGCGCTGCCCCACCACCGGTCCCAGCCCGAGGAGTTTGAACGCGGCCGTGATCATGTCGCCGTCGGAGGAGGTCGCCTCGTCGGCCAGCGCCACCACCGGGCCCCGGGGCGCGTTCGAGGTGTACGACACCGGCTGGGCGTCCCGCGTCAGGTCCCAGCCCAGGATGGTCCGGGTCAGCTTCTCGATGACCAGCTCGCTGATGTGGCCGCCCGCGTTGCCGCGCACGTCCACGATCAGCGCGGGCCGGGACACCTCCATGCGCAGATCGCGGTTGAACTGGGCCCAGCCCGAGCCGCCCATGTCGGGGATGTGCAGATAGCCGCACTTGCCGCCGCTCAACTCCCGTACCACGTCCCGGCGTTTGGCCACCCAGTGCTGGTAGCGCAGTGGTCGGTCGTCGACCAGCGGGACGACGGCGACCCGGCGGGGCGGCCCGGTGCCCTCGGCGGGCGTGAAGGTCAGCTCCACCGTCGTACCGCCCGCGCCGGCCAGCAGCGGGAAGGGGCCCGTGACGGGGTCGACCGGGCGGCCGTCGACATGGGTGAGGACCGCGCCCTCGCGGATGCCCGTACCGGCCAGCGGTGAGCGGGCCTTGGAGTCCGAGGAGTCGCCGGGCAGGATACGCCGCAGGGTCCAGCCGTCTTCCCGGTGCACCAGATCGGCGCCGAGCAGGCCCTGCCAGCGCTGGTAGTGGGGCGGGCCCTCGTTGCGGCGGGCGGCGGTGACATAGGCGTGGGAGGTGCCGAGTTCGCCGAGGACCTCGCGCAGCAGATCCGCGAACTCGTCGGGGGAGGCGACCCGTTCGACGAGCGGGCGGTACTGGCCGAGGACCGCGTCCCAGTCGATGCCGCTCATGCCCGGGTCCCAGAAGTAGGCGCGGATGATCCGGCCCGCCTCGTCGTACGCCTGGCGCCACTCGGCGGGCGGGTCCACCTCGTGCAGGATGCGGCGCAGATCGATCCAGACGGTGCTGTCGGCGTCCCCGACCTCGGTGGAGGGCACCGCGCGCAGCTCGCCCTCGTCCACCACGACCAGGCGGGTGCCGTCGCCACTCATCGCGAACCAGTCGAGATGGCCGACGAGTTCGGACTTTTTCGCCTTGGTGATGTTGAAGTACTCCAGCGTGGGGCGGCCGCTGGTGTCGGCCGGGTTGGCGAAGGTCTCGCCGAGCGCGCCGGAGATCGGCCAGCGCAGCCAGACCAGCCCGCCGCCCGCGACCGGGCACAGCGAGGAGTACTTGGAGGCGATCACCGGGAACGGGGTGACCCGGCTGGCCAGGCCCTCCACCTCGACCATCACCGTGCCCGCCTCCCCGGTCTCCTCGTCCTCCAGCGGGTCGAGTCCGCCCGCCGCCGGGCGCCCCTCCGGGTTCAGGGCGAACGGCGAGGGGGTCGCCGAGGACAGCGGGACCAGATAGGGGCGGCTGCCGAGCGGGAAGGACAGATCGCCGGTGTGCACGTCGTACACCGGGTCGAAGCCGCGCCAGGACAGGAAGGCGAGGTAGCGGCCGTCACGGGTGAAGACGGGGGTCTCGTCCTCGAAGCGGCCGTCGGTGACGTCCACGATCAGCCGGTCCTTGATGCGGGCCAGCTTGATCTGGCGCAGGGAGCGGCCGATGCCGGGGTGGGACCAGGTGAGCCAGCTGCCGTCGGGGGAGAAGGCGAGGTCGCGCACGGGGCCGTTGACGGAGCGGATCAGCTCGGTGACGGCGCCCTCCTCGGACTCCGCGCCGACCCCGGTGCCGGGCGACTCGGGGACCCCGGCGCCGGGCTCCTCGGGCACGTCGATCAGCAGCAGCCGGCCGTCGTGGGAGGCGACGGCCAGGCGCTCGCCGTCCGGGTCGGAGATCATCTCCAGGACCCGGCCGAGGGCGCCCTGCGCGAGCCTGCGGGGCGGGCGGTCGCCGGTGGCGCGGGGCAGCTGGGCGATCTCCACCGCGTCCTCGCCCTCGGCGTCGGTCACATAGGCCACCTGCCCCATGGAGCCCAGCATCTCCGGCAGCCGGACCCGGACCCCGGGGGTGTCCGCGATGGTGCGGGCGGGACCGTCGCGGTGGGTGAGCCAGTACAGGCTGCCGCGCACCACGACCGCGCTGGCCCGGCCGGTCTCGTCCACGGAGATGCCGTCGACGTTCTGCGCGGCCGGCACCTGGTAGCGGCGCCTGCCCGCGGCGGGCCCGGCGAGGCGGACGTCGAGCCTGCGCGGGGTGCCCCGCGGCGAGAAGTCGTCCACGAGCCACAGGTCGCCCGCGCACTGGTAGACCACCCGGGTGCCGTCGCTGGACGCGTGCCGGGCGTAGAAGGCGTCGTGGTCGGTGTGGCGGCGCAGATCGGTGCCGTCGTAGGCGCAGGAGTAGAGGTTGCCGACGCCCTCGTGGTCGGAGAGGAAGGCGATCCGCCCGGCGACGTACATGGGGCTGGCCAGATGGCCGTCGATGTCGGGCAGCAGGCGCTCGCCGTGCAGCCACAGCCGGCCCGTGGCGCCGCCCCGGTAGCGCTTCCAGGAGGCGGGTTCGTGCGGCGGGGTGCCGGTGAGCAGCAGTGTCTTGCGTTCGCCGGCGAGATCGGCGACCTGGAGCTCGGTGACCGGACCCCAGGGCAGCCGGCCGCCCGGGTCGCCGTCGGGGGTCACCTTGTAGGCCCAGGTGAAGTAGGAGAACGGCTGACCGTGCGAGGCCACCGCCAGGATGTCGTCGTCCGGGGACCAGCCGCACACCTGGGTGTCGGTGCTGCCCCAGTACGTCAGCTGGCGCGCGGGTCCGCCGGTGACGTCCACCAGATGGATCTCGGGGACCAGACTGCGCCAGCTCGTGTACGCGATCCGGCTCCCGTCGGGGGAGAAGCGCGGGTGCCCGGTCTTGGTGCGGTCCGCCGTCAGCCGCCAGGCGCGGCCGGGGGCGTCGAGGGGGGCCAGCCACAGGTCGTCCTCGGACACGAAGCACAGCAGATCGCCGCTGAGGTGGGGGAAGCGCAGATAGCTCACCCTCCCCATGCTTTTCCGCCCGCTGGGGGCGGGCAACTTATGTGCCGTTCTTATACGTTCCTCACGTTCGTGACGGAGCCCACGTACGAAACGGTTTCGTTTCGTACGTGGGGAGGGGTATCTTCATGGACGTACGAAGATGGACGTACGCCAGGAAGTTCCTGGAAAGAAGTCCCGGAAGAGAGTCCCGGTGCGAAAGGGTGAGCGACATGACCGAGGCCGTCGCGGCTGCACGTCGCAGTCGGATCACCCCCGAGCGCGAGGCCGAGCTGTACGGCGCCGTGCTCGACCTGCTCCGGGAGGTCGGCTACGACGCCCTGACCATGGACGCCGTCGCCGCCCGCACCCGCTCCAGCAAGGCCACGCTCTACCGCCAGTGGGGCGGCAAGGCCGATCTGGTGGTCAAGGCGCTGCGGCACAGCAAGCGCGGCCATCTCGGGGACATCGACACCGGCACCCTCCGCGGAGACCTGCACGCGCTCGTGGCGATGGAGGACGACTGCGTCATGGCGCAGAACTCCGCCCTGCTGCGGGGCATCGCCATGGCGATGCACCACAACGAGGATCTGCGTGAGGCATTCAAGGAACAGATCGTCGACGCCGAGATCGTCAACGGCCGGCAGATGCTCCAACGGGCCGTCGACCGGGGCGAGGTCCGCCCGGACTGCCCGGCGATCGACTTCATGGTGCACATGATGGTCGGCGGCTTCGCCACCAGGACCCTCCTGGAGGACCAGCCGCCCACCCAGGCATTCCTCACCTCGTACATCGACGCCGTGGTCCTCCCCGCCCTCGGCGTCTGATCCTCCTCGCACACCTCCCCATCAAGCCCACCGTCTGACGTCACCGCTCACGTCGTCGGGCTGATCACCCCTGCCCTGATGAACCCCACGACCTGACCGGGAGTACGCCTCCGTGGCCACATTCCTGTACCGAATCGGCCGGCTCGCCTTCCGGCGCCGGCACTTCGTCGCCCTGATATGGGTCGCGCTGCTCACCCTCGCCGGGGTGGGCGCCGCCTCCGCGCCGCCCGCCGGCAACTCCTCCTTCTCGATCCCCGGCACCGAGGCCCAGAAGGCCTTCGACCTGCTGGAGCAGCGCTTCCCCGGGATGAGCGCCGACGGCGCCACCGCGCGGGTCGTCTTCAAGGCGCCGGCCGGCGAGAAGATGACCGACAAGCTCAACAAGGCCGCCGTCGACAAGACGGTGCGCGAGCTGGGCCACGGCTCCGAGGTCGCCTCGGTCGCCGACCCGTACACCGGGCACACCGTCAGCCGGGACGGCTCCATCGCCTACGCCTCGGTGAAGTACAAGGTCTCCGGCATGGAGCTGAAGGACTCCTCGCGCGACGCGCTGAAGGACGCCGCACAGCAGGCGCGGGCCTCCGGGCTGACCGTCGAGATCGGCGGCGACGCGCTCACCGCGATGCCCGAGGAGGGCGCCGGTGAACTGATCGGCATCGGCATCGCCGCCGTCGTCCTCGTCATCACCTTCGGCTCGCTGCTCGCGGCCGGGCTGCCGCTGCTGACCGCGCTCATCGGCGTGGGCATCGGCGTCTCCTCCATCACCGCGCTGGCCTCCGTCCTCGACCTGGGCTCCACCACCTCCACCCTGGCGATGATGATCGGCCTCGCGGTCGGCATCGACTACGCCCTGTTCATCGTCTCCCGCTACCGCGCCGAACTCGCCGAGGGCCGCGAGCGCGAGGAGGCGGCGGGCCGCGCCGTCGGCACGGCGGGCTCCGCGGTGGTCTTCGCCGGTCTGACCGTCGTCATCGCGCTGGTCGGCCTGTCCGTCGTCAACATCCCGATGCTGACCAAGATGGGCATCGCGGCGGCGGGCACGGTCGCCATCGCCGTACTGATCGCGCTCACGATGATCCCCGCGCTGCTCGGCTACGCCGGCCGCAAGGTCAAGCCGGCCGGGGAGAAGAGCAAGCTGCTCGGCGGCGGGCGCCAGGCGAAGAAGCCGGGCCGCCCCAACATGGGCACCCGCTGGGCGAGTTTCGTCGTACGACGCCCCGTCGCGGTCCTCCTCCTCGGCGTGATCGGCCTCGGCGCCGCGGCCGTCCCCGTCTCCTCCCTGGAACTGGGCCTGCCCGACGACGGCTCCCAGCCCACCTCCACCACCCAGCGCCGCGCCTACGACCTGCTGTCCGAGGGCTTCGGCGCGGGCTTCAACGGCCCCCTGATGGTCGTCGTCGACGCCAAGGGCAGCGCCCACCCCAAGACGGCCTTCAGCGAGGTCGGCAAGGAGATCAAGGGCCTCAAGGACGTCGTCGCGGTCACCCCGGCCACGCCCAACAAGGCGGGCGACACGGCGATCATCACGGTCGTCCCCAAGTCCAAGCCGTCCTCCAAGTCCACCGAGGACCTGGTGCACGCGATCCGCGACAAGGGCGCGGACGTCACCGCGAAGACGGACGCCAAGCTTCTGGTGACCGGCTCGACGGCGATGAACATCGACGTCTCCCAGCGCCTGAACGACGCGCTCCTGCCCTACCTCGCGCTGGTCGTGGGCCTGGCCTTCCTCCTGCTGATCGTGGTCTTCCGCTCGGTCCTCGTCCCGCTGAAGGCGGCCCTCGGCTTCCTGCTCAGCGTGCTCGCGGCGCTCGGCGCGGTCGTCGCGGTCTTCCAGTGGGGCTGGCTGTCCGGCCTGATGAACGTTCAGCAGACCGGCCCGGTCATGTCGATGATGCCGATCTTCATGGTGGGCGTGGTGTTCGGGCTCGCGATGGACTACGAGGTCTTCCTCGTCACCCGGATGCGGGAGGCGTACGTCCACGGCGAGAAGCCGACCCAGGCCGTGGTGACCGGCTTCCGGCACGGCGCCCGCGTCGTCACCGCCGCCGCCGTCATCATGATCGCCGTCTTCTCCGGCTTCATCGGCTCCAGCGAGTCCATGGTCAAGATGATCGGCTTCGGCCTCGCCATCGCCGTCTTCTTCGACGCGTTCGTCGTCCGCATGGCGATCGTCCCGGCCGTCCTCGCCCTGCTGGGCAAGCGCGCCTGGTGGCTGCCGAAGTGGCTGGACCGGATCCTGCCCAACGTGGACGTCGAGGGCGAGGGCCTGCGCACCCAGGCCGCCGACGGCAAGGAGGACGAGCGGGAGCTGGTACGCGCCTGACGTACGGCTGCCGCCTGTGAACGGCCGGTGAGGGTGCCCGTGGGGACGGGGCTGCACCCTCACCGGCTTCTTTCTTGTCCGGGGTCTGTCCCGTGCTGTCCTGGCTGTCGCGTGCGTTGTACGGGTACGGCGACGACGGGAGGTGGCACGTGAACGACGCTGTGGACGAGGCCGGTTGGGACGTCGAGCCCGGTGACGAGATCGAACCGGTGGTGCAGGCGGTGGGGCGGCTGCTGAGAGTGTGCCGGGAGGCGGCGGGGCTGCGCCCCGGTGAGCTGGCGGAAGTGCTCGGGTACGGCGAGGACCTGATCCGGAAGATCGAGCGGGGCCAGCGCATTCCACGCCCGGAGTTCCTGGACAAGGCCGACCATGTCCTGCACGCGAACGGCCATCTCCGGGCCTTCATGGAGGACATGAGACGGGCCCGGTACCCGAAGAAGGTACGCCGGCTGAAGGAGCTGGAGGACCGGGCCGTGGAGATGCTGCTGTACAGCAACCACAACATCCATGGGTTGTTGCAGACGGAGGAGTACGCGCGCACCCTGTTCGAGATGACCCAGCCCGCACTGCCGGACGACGTCGTCGAACGGGAGACCGCTGGTCGCGTGGCCCGGCAGTCGGTCTTCGAGAAGGATCCCGCGCCGACACTCGGCTTCGTACAGGAGCAGGTGACCTTGGAGCGCCCTTACGGCTCGGAGGCAGTGTTGCGTCGTCAACTGGAACACCTGCTGGAACTCACCCGGTTGCGACACGTCACGCTCCAGGTGATGCCGACCAAGCGTCACGATCACGCGGGTACCCAGGGTCTCATCGAGATGCTGAAGTTCGCGGACGGCACAGCGATCGGACGTTCCGACGGAGCGTTCAACGGCCGCCCGGTCCAACATCCCAGAGAACTAAGGATCTTGGAGTTGCGCTACAGCATGATCCGGGCGCAGGCTCTCCCCCCAAGGGAGTCGCGAGACTTCATCGAGCAAGCGCTGGGGAGACTATGAGCACGCCGGAACTCCACTGGTTCAAGAGCAGCTACAGCAGCAGTGGCGAGCCCGGCGACTGCGTCGAGGTGGCCACCACCCCCGCCACTATCCACATCCGCGACTCCAAGAGCCCGCACACCGCGCAGGTGACTGTGGCCTCTTCTGCCTGGACGAGTTTCCTCGCTCTGGTCGGCGAGCATCTTTAGGGCTATGAGCACTCCGGAACTCCACTGGTTCAAGAGCACCTACAGCGACGGCAACGACCCCGGCGACTGCGTCGAGGTAGCTGTCGCCCCCGCCATGGTGCACGTCCGCGACTCGAAGACTTCGGGCGTCGCGCGGCTGACGGTCACCCCGGCCGCCTGGTCGGGTTTCCTGAAGTGCGCTGTCGCGGCATCGTGACCTCGTGAGCGAGGGCGACCGCGAGATCGAAGACCTCCAGGTGGAAGTGGCCGCTCTTCTGCTGGACTTCGTCTACGCGCCGCTGCTGGAGGACCAGCATGTACGCGGGGTGCTGCCCGCGCCATTGGGTGCCCCCGCGGTGCGGGTCGTCATCGGTGACAAGGGGGAGTGCGCGCCTGGGCCGGCTCACCGCGTACGAGATCCCGCTTCGAGCCGGCGAGGAATGGCGGACAACCGACGCCGTGGACGACCCGCACTGCCGGTACCGGGTGGATCTCACCGACTGGTGAGCCACAGGCCCCGCCGAAGCGAAATCGGTCGCTCCGCACCCCGGTCGGCGCTAGCGTGCCCCGTATGACGACAGCCGCCACCGACGCCGACGGATCGGGAGCGCACCCGCGTTTCGCGCGAGCGCTGAAGGAGCTGGGCCTGGAGCAGTTGCTCGGGCGGGCCCGGAGGTTTCCCGAGGGGACCCGGACCGCCGTGGAGGCCGCCGCGGCCGTGGGATGTGAACTCAGCCAGATCTGCAAGTCGTTGGTGTTCGCCGCCGACGGCGTGCCGGTGCTCGTGCTCATGGACGGGGCGTCCCGGGTGGATGTGGAGCGGGTCCGGGAGGAGCTGGGGGTCGAGAAGGTGGGGCGGGCCGACGCGCAGGCGGTGCGGGAGGTCACCGGCTACGCCATCGGGGGCGTGCCGCCCTTCGGGCACCGCACCAGCACCCGGGTGCTCGCCGACCGCTCACTGCTCGCGCACGACGTGGTGTGGGCCGCCGCGGGGACGCCGTACGCCGTCTTCCCGATCGAACCGAAGGAACTCGTCACCCACGCACAGGCCACCCTCGTGGACGTGCGCGAACGGCCCGCCGACGGGGTGTGATCGCGCCGCGAGCGAGTCGTTTCCGTCAGCGCCGGCTGTAGCGGTCCCATCAGGAGTGCTTTCCTGCCACTCTGGTGCGATGGCAAGCGAACTCCCGCCGGGGCACCCACCGCGAGTCCTCAACCCGCTGTGGATCATCGCGCTGTTCCTGGGGCTCTCGGAGACCACGGTGGGTATCGCCGCCGCTGAGTCGAGCGGCTGGGTGCAAGGGCTGCTCGCGGTGTTCGCGGTCTCGTTCCCCCTCCTGGTGTCCACCGTTTTCTTCCTCATCCTGTGGCAGCGGCCGGAGGTGCTCTACGCACCCGGGGACTTCCCCGAGCACGTCCCGATCAGCACCTACGTGGACGGCATGCGCCGGCGGGCCGCGCATGATCCCGACATCATCCAGGCGGTCGTCAACGACACGCTGCGGGTGGTGCTGCCGGCGGCGCTGGAGAGTCCCTCGGACGCCTCCGACGTGCTGGAGGAGGCGATGGCCACGGCCGAACAGGCCCTTGCCGAACGCGTTCTGACCGTCGACATCAGCCCCATCACGAAGGCCCCCGGAGACGCGTACCGCTGCACGGTCTTCAGCACGCAGACGGTGAGCGGCTTCCTCGACGCCCTGTGGGCGGACGCCCTCGACGGCTTCGTCCGACCGTTCAGATACGGCCGGGACTGGGTGCTGGTCGACCGGCAGAGCAAGCGGCAACTCAGGGATCTGGGCTCCGACTGGGCCCGGAAGAACGGCATGGAAAGCGACGAGAGGCTCCTCAGCGGCGTGGGCATCACCCCCGCCTCCCATCTGGTCGCCGTGCGCCTGGACACCCCCCGACACCCCTTCCC
>NZ_MUNF01000838.1 GCF_002154555.1 Streptomyces murinus | reverse complement strand
CGGGACTAGAAACACCGCTGAGTCCGTCACCGTGCCCTGGTCTCCTCCAGGATGGTCCGGCCCAGCAGCGCGTACCGCTCAGGTGCCCGCCGCTTGAGGTACCGCGCGTACGCCACCCCCACCACCGCGACCGCCCCCACCAGCCACGGCGTGGCCCGCAGCACCAGCGATCCCGACTCGCTCCCCGCCGCCGCCCCCATGTTGGACACCAGCAGCACCACGACCCCGAGCATCGCCACCCCGCCCACCAGCGGCGCGGCGAACGTACGGAACCAGTGCCGGCTCTCGGGGTGGTGCGAGCGGAAGTACGCCAGCACGGCGAACGAGCAGACGGCCTGGACGACGAGGATCGCCATCGTCCCGAGGATCGCGAGCAGCACGTACGTCCCGGTGTACGGGTCCTTCCCCGCGATCCAGAACGCGCCGATCAGCACGGCCGACACCCCCGTCTGCACCAGCCCGGCGATGTGCGGCGAGCCGTGCCGGGCGTGGGTGCGGCCGACGGTGCGCTGCAGCGAGGGCAGCACGCCCTCGCGGCCCAGGGCGTAGAGATAGCGCGCGGCGCAGTTGTGGAAGGCCATCCCGCAGGCCAGTGACCCGGTGATCATCAGCCACTGCATGACGTCGACGGCCCAGTGGCCGACGTACCGCTCGGTGGGGTCGAAGAACATCGACAGGGGGTTCGCGGAGGACGCCGCCCGCACGGCCGCCGCCTCGCCGTTGCCGCAGATGGCCATCCAGGAGACGAGGACGTAGAAGACCCCGACGCCCAGGACGCTGACCATCGTCGCCTTGGGGATGATCCGCTTGGGGTCGCGGGACTCCTCGCCGTACATCGCCGTGGACTCGAAGCCGACCCAGGACCAGAAGGCGAAGAAGAGGCCGAGCCCGGCGGACGTGCCCTTGAACGCGTTGACCGGGTTGATGGGCGCGAGGCTGAACCCGTGCGGGCCGCCGCCGTGCAGGGCGACGGACACGGCCATCGCGGCGAGCACCGTGACCTCGGTCGCCAGCAGCACCACCAGCAGTTTCTCGGCGACGCTGACCCCGAACCAGGTGCCGGTGGCGTTGATCGCCAGCATCAGGATCGCGAAGGACCACCAGGGCAGATGCAGTCCGGTCTGGTCCCGCAGGGTGGTCGTGGCGAAGGTGGAGAAGATCCCGATGAGCGCGGGCTCGAAGACGACGTAGGCGAAGGTGGCGAGCAGTCCGGAGGCGAGCCCGATCGTGCGGCCGAGGCCGTAGGAGATGAATCCGTAGAAGGCGCCCGTCGACGTGATGTGCTTCGCCATCGAGGTGAATCCGACGGAAAAGATTGCCAGTACGACCATTGCGACGAGATAACTCGCGGGCGCCCCGATGCCATTGCCCGACGACACCATGAACGGCACGTTCCCGGTCATCGCGGTGATCGGCGCGGCCGTCGCCACGGCCATGAACACCACGCCGAGCAGTCCGATGGCATTGGGTTTCAGCCGATGAACCGTTTCGCCTCCAGCGGTGCCCGCCGCCGGTACGACACCCTCGTCCACTGCCATGAAAATGACCCCCTCCGGGTCCGCTCCCTGGGTCCTGATGGAGCAGGATGCTGGACGAGAAGGGGGCACGGGAAGGGGTCGGGACGGTTAAATATTTGTCACTAGACCATTGGAGCGAGGCGCGCGGGGTCACGGACGGGCGGGGAGCACCAGTCCCCACGCCCCCTCGGCCACCCGCCAGGTCCGGCGTCGTACCGGGCCCGTCACCAACGCGTCCGCCCGGTAGTGGAAGTCGGGGCCGGTGACCGTGACCGTGCGCCCGGAGGCGCGCAGGGGCCCGGCCTCGGCGCCCACGGAGAGGGGATGGACCTCCAGTTCGGCGAGGCCGCCGGTGGCCGGGGTCAGGGAGAGGGACTCCACCGGCTGGTCGAGGTCCACCAGCGCCTCGCCGTCGACCTCCACCCGCAGCCGGGTGGGGCCGGGGGCGGGTATCGCGGACAGCCGGGT
>NZ_MUNF01000837.1:261-1080 GCF_002154555.1 Streptomyces murinus | reverse complement strand
CGCGCCCGGATCACCTTCGGCCTGGTGGTGCTGCTCGCGGTGAGCTGCGCCGCGGTCGGGGTGGCCGCCGTGGTCGAGCTGAACGGCTTCCTCACCCAGCGCCTGGACGAACAGCTCGCCCAGGTCGGCACCCGGTTCCCGGAGAGCCTGGAGCACCACGGCAAGCTGCCCGACGACCACGACGGGGACGAGGAAGCCGACACCCGCCGGATGGCCACCGGCACCTTCGGCGCCTGCCTGCGGAGCGGCGCCGTCACGGACAAGGGACTCATCCGCTCCGGCGACCTCTCCGTCGACCTGGACATCACACTCACCGCGCGGGACGCCGAACGGCTCGCCCGGATCCCGGACGACGGCCGCCCGCACACCGTCGAACTCTCCGCCCTGGGCCACTACCGGGTCGTCGCCACCCCCGGCCGCGACGGCGACGTCCTGATGGCCGGGCTCCCGCTGAAGCCCGTCGAGGCGGCCGTGCACCGCCTGGAACTGGTCGCCGGGATCGTCTTCGGCCTCGCCCTCGTGACGGCCGGGGTGAGCGGCGCCCTCTGGGTCCGCTGGTCCCTGCGCCCCCTCGGCCGGGTCACCGCCACCGCCACCCGGGTCAGCGAACTCCCGCTCGCCAGCGGTGTGGTGGCACTGCCCCCGCGCGCCCCCGTCNNAGCCATGAGCTGCGCACCCCGGTCGCCTCGGTGCGCGGCCACGCCGAGCTGGGCCTGCTGCATCCGGGGCCGGTGCCACCGGAGATCACCCGGGCCCTGGAGCGCATCGCCGCCGAGTCCTCCCGGATGGGCCTGATGGTGGACGACCTGCTGCTGCTCG
>NZ_MUNF01000837.1:0-174 GCF_002154555.1 Streptomyces murinus | reverse complement strand
CACACCCGTCGGCACCAAGGTCACCATCACCCTGGACCCCGGCGCAGGTCCCGACGCCGTCCTCCTCTCCGTCCACGACGACGGCCCCGGCATACCCGAGGAGCTGCGCTCCGCCGTCTTCGAACGCTTCACCCGCGCCGACCACCGCCGCCACGGCGACACCTCCGCCACGGG
>NZ_MUNF01000836.1:357-652 GCF_002154555.1 Streptomyces murinus | reverse complement strand
TCGAGGCCGTCCAGCGCGCGGGTACGGCCGAAGGACTTGTGCAGCCCGGCGACCGTGATTGCCTTCGTCATGGGCCCGAACGTACGCTTCTTTCACAAATTTGTGAAGTTACCGAAGGTCCCTAAATTTGGGTACGGTGAGCACCATGACGGATGCGGTGGGCGCGGCAGGGGCGGGGCGGGATCCCGAGGCGGTCTCGGCCTTCGTGGAGCACTTCGCGGCCCAGCTCGTGGAGGCCGGGATGGCCCGGATGCCCTCCCGGGTGTTCGCCGCCCTGCTCGCCTCCGACACCGGC
>NZ_MUNF01000836.1:0-282 GCF_002154555.1 Streptomyces murinus | reverse complement strand
GACGCCCTGCGCGAGGGCGTCACCAGCCTCGGAGCCGACACCCCCGCGGGCCGCCGGCTGGCCGAGACGCTGGACTTCTTCGAGTTCATCGAGCGGGACGTGGCGGAGATGATGGAGCGGTGGCGGGCGTACCGGGACGAGAAACACCGCTGAGTCCGTCACCGTTCCCTGGTCTCCTCCAGGATGGTCCGGCCCAGCAGCGCGTACCGCTCAGGTGCCCGCCGCTTGAGGTACCGCGCGTACGCCACCCCCACCACCGCGACCGCCCCCACCAGCCACGGC
>NZ_MUNF01000835.1 GCF_002154555.1 Streptomyces murinus | reverse complement strand
CACCTGCGCCCCCGACCTGCCGCCCGCCACCGCCGGCGTTCAGGCCTTGGCCGACTGGATCACCGCCCACACCGACTGGTGACCGCGGCACCCGCCCCTCCACCTCACCGCCGGCCGCACCTTCCCGTTGCGCCCGGAAGGCACGGCGTGGCGCCGGCCCGACGAGGGACCCGCATATGACACCAGGGCCCGCGATCCGGTGGATCGCGGGCCCTGGTCGGGTTCCCCTGGGGGTGCTTCGCCCTCGCTACTTGGCGGTGTCCTCGTGGGACAGTTCGAGGTCGAAGTCCGTGGTGCCGCCGGCGTCCACGCGGACGGAGGTGGCGACCGGGGCGTACCCGCTGGCGATGACGGTGTACTCACCGAGGTCGAGGTCGGTGAACCCGTAGGCGCCGTCCGCGCCGGTGGTCGCGGTGCCGAGCACATTGCCGGCCGCGTCCAGCAGCGTCACCTTGGCATCGCCGAGCGGCCCGCCGGTGGCGGCGCTGATGACGCCGTGCAGCTGGGCACCGGATTCGAGACGGATCTCGCAGGGCTCGGCCGCACCCGGGGTGACCTCGACGGGGACGGCGGCCGGACGGTAGCCCGGCGCGTTCACGGCGAGGGTGTAGCTGCCCGGGACCAGGTCCACCAGCGAGAAGCCACCGTCGGCGGCGGAGGTCGCGGAGGTCACGACCTCACCGCGCAGATCGGTCGCGACCAGCAGGGCGCCCGGCAGCGGGTTCCCGTGGGCCGCGTCCCGGACGGAGCCGGCGAGCGCGGCGCTGCTGCCGCCGAGGACGAGATCGCAGACCACCGGCTCGTCGCCGACCAGCACGGTGACGGCCTGCGGCTGACGGGCACCGGCGGCGCCGATCAGCACATACGTGCCGGCGCCGGGCACCGACACCGTGTAGGTGCCGTCCACTTCGCTGACCGCGCGGTCGAGCTGCCGGCCGCGGACGTCGATCAGGGTGATCGCAGCCTGCGGAACCGGGGCGTCCGCGCCGTCGAGGACCCGGCCGCGGACGAGCCGTCCCGTGGCGGGCACGGATGCGACCGCCACCGGGGCGTCCTCGACGAGCGGGACGGCGGGCGCCTGGCCGCTGTCGGCCGCCACGGCGTTGACCTGGGCGTCCTTCACATCGGCGGCCTCGGCCTGCGTGCCGTTCGCCTCGGCGGCGCGTGCCTCCAGGCCCGAGACCTTGCGCAGCGGCACCTCCTTGGTCCACACCGCGACCAGGAAGCCGAGCACCATGATGGCCGCGGCGCACAGGAACACCACGTGCATGGCGTCGGTGAAGCCCTCCTTGAAGGGCTGGGCCAGCCGCGGGTCGAGCTGCTGGATGAAGGACGAGTCGTCCAGCACACCCGAGCCGCCGCCGCTCGCCGCGGGGTGCTTGAGCATGTCCAGCACGGGCGCGTTCGCCGGGTTGGCGCGCACCGCCGGGTCGTGCAGGGCGGCCTGGAACGCGGGCGTCTGCGCGGCCGACCGGAACGCGGAGCTGATCTTGTCGCCGACGGTGCTGAACAGCACTGACAGGAAGATCGCCGTACCGGCGGTGCCGCCCATCTGCCGGAAGAAGGTGGCCGACGCGGTGGCGACGCCCATGTCCTTGGGCTCGACGGAGTTCTGCACCGCCAGGGTCAGGATCTGCATACAGCCACTGAGGCCGAGGCCGAACAGCGCCATGTAGGCCATGGTCTCCGGCAGCGGGCTGTCCCACTGGACCCGGTAGTGGAACAGCAGCATGGCGGCGATCAGCAGGACCGTGCCGATGATCGGGAAGATCTTGTACTTGCCGGTCTTGGAGATGATCCGGCCGACCACCATGGTGCCGGCGATCATGCCCACCATCAGCGGCAGCATCAGCAGGCCCGACTTGGTGGGGCTGACGCCCTTCACGATCTGGAGGTACAGCGGGACCATCATCATCCCGCCGAACATGCCCATACCGATGAGCACGGACAGCAGGCTCATCTTGCTGAACACGGAGCTGCGGAACAGGCGCATCGGGATCAGCGCCTCGTCGCCCATGGCCCGCTCCACGAAGACCCAGGCCAGCAGGCCGACCAAGCCGACGGCGTAGCAGACGTACGACTTGCTGGAGGCCCAGCCCCAGGTCTGGCCCTGCTCGGCCACCAGCAGCAGCGGCACCACGCCGATGGCGATGGTGAGCGCGCCCCACCAGTCGATGCGGTGCTCGCGCCGGGTGTGCGGAAGGTTCAGCACCTTGGCGACGACGAAGAGCGCGATGATGCCGACCGGGACGTTGACGAGGAACACCCAGCGCCAGCCCGCGATGGCCAGGATGCTGCTGCGACCGGCCAGGAAGCCGCCGATCAGCGGGCCGAGGACGCTGGAGGAGCCGAACATGGCGAGCATGTAGCCCTGGTACCGGGCGCGCTCGCGGGGCGGCACGATGTCACCGATGATCGCGAGCGCCAGCGACATCAGACCGCCGGCGCCGATGCCCTGGAAGGCGCGGAAGGCCGACAGCTCGTTCATCGAGGTGGCGAAGGAGCAGGCCGCCGAGCCGGCGATGAAGATCGTGATGGCCGCGAGGAAGAAGGGTTTGCGGCCGTAGAGGTCGGAGAGCTTGCCGTACAGCGGGGTGCTGATGGTCGAGGTGATCAGGTAGGCGGTGGTGACCCACGCCTGCGCGCTGAGTCCGTGCAGATCGTCCGCGATGGTGCGGATCGAGGTGCTGACGATGGTCTGGTCGAGGGCGGCGAGGAACATGCCCAGCATGAGACCGCTGAGGATCGTCATGATCTGGCGGTGCGTCAGCCGGCCGGCCGGTGGCGGCGGCGACGCGGATATCGCTGATGTTCCCCCGCGGGCCGGGGACGCGGACATGGTCATGCGTGCAGATCTCCTTGCCTCGCCTCGCCCACCGGGTGCTGCCCGGTTCCGAGGCTCGTGTACGTGCTGTCCACCAGGTCGTCGTTGAGGCGCTTCAGCAGACGGGTGAGAAGGGTGCGGTCCTCGGTCGGCCACGGTTCGAGGAGCCGGGTCAGTTCCGCCTCGCGGCGGCGTACGGCGCTCTGGTACGCGGCGCGACCGGCCTCGGTCGCGCTGAGCAGCGAGCCGCGCCGGTCCTCCGGGTCCGGGTGGCGTTCCACCAGTCCCCGGTCCACCAGCGAGCGCACCTGCCGGCTGACCGTCGACAGGTCGAGGAAGACGTCCGCCGCCAGGTCGGTCGCGCGGCGCCTGCCGCAGGTCACCAGCCGGGCGAGCAGCACGCGGTCGGCGGCCCCGCACTCGAATCCGGCGCGCTGGGTCCAGGCGGCGAAGAGCCGCATGAGGCGGACCATCTCGGCGCCCAGGCCCGACGCGGCGGCCTCCGCGCTCACCGCCTCGGCGCCCACGATCTCCGCGATCGCGGTCGTTGTCGCGGCCGCGGCGTACGTCGCCCCGGCGGACGGCGCGTCGTCCGTGCGCGCGTCCTCCGCCCGTACGGCATCCGCCTCTACGGCGTCCATCCGTACGGCGCCCTCATGGCCTCTGCGGCTCTCTGTGCCGATCATCACTCACATTCCGTTGCTTGCGGCTACCAAGTGAGTGTAGGGCCTGGCCGACGCCACCTGTACGCCAGTGTCCGGTCACGCTTCGGCAATACGACGGCCGGCGCGGTGGGGGGAGCAGGGTACCCGGCCAGGCTGTGTGCCCTGACCGCGCGCGCCGCCGGCCGGGCATCGCGGTACGGCCCCCTGCCGGGCGGAACGCGCTCCAGGGTGACCGCTGCGGCGCCCCGCCCATGGGGCACGGGAGGCGCCGCAGCGGTCACCCTGGGTGGGGGCCGCGGTCCGGGTCGGGCCGGGTGCGGAGGGTGCGCGAGGGGTCGAACATCTGTTGCTCCTCGTTCCCGGAACGTTCACCTCACCTCACTGCAAGGGTCTTCGGCACCCGCCTACGGTCCTTGCGGTCTGGCCTGGTCGGGCCGAACGGGGCCG
>NZ_MUNF01000834.1 GCF_002154555.1 Streptomyces murinus | reverse complement strand
CGCCTGCGCGGGCACCCTGCTCGCGACCGGTGTGGCGGCCTGCGGGCTCGGCGGGCACCCGGCGGTGGCGGCCCTGTTCGGCGTCCTCGCCGTCGCCCTGTGGCTGCGCCCGCTCGACCACGCCTACTGGGCGGCCGGCATGACCACCGCCCTCGCCCTGCTCCTCGGGTACTTCGGCCAGAACGCCACCGATCAGCTGCCGGCCCGGCTCTCCGCGATCGCGGCGGGGGCGGTGCTGTCGGTGGCGTCGGCGTGGTGGCTGCTGCCGGTACGGCGCGGCCGGCCCGGGCTCACGCGTTCTTGATCGCGGAGACGTCGAAGTTGAGCTTGATCTTGTCGGAGATCAGCACACCGCCCGTCTCCAACGCGGCGTTCCAGGTCAGGCCCCACTCGGAGCGCAGCAGCTCGGCCTTGCCCGCGAAGCCGGCCCGCTCATTGCCGAACGGGTCCTTGGCGACGCCGTTGAACTCCAGGTCGATGGTGATCGGCCGGGTGACGCCGAGCAGCGAGAGGTCGCCGGTGATGCGGTAGTCCTCGCCGCCCAGGGACTCCGCCCTGGTGGAGCGGAAGGTCATGGTCGGGAACTCGTCGATCTTGAAGAAGTCGGCCGATTTCAGGTGGCCGTCGCGGTCGGCGTTGCCGGTGTCGATGCTCGCCATCGTGACGTCGAGCGTGGCCGTGGACTTGGCCGGATCCTGACCGTCCAGGTGGAGGCTGCCGCTGAAGTCCTGGAAGCTGCCGCGCACATTGGTGACCATCGCGTGGCGGGCCACGAACTCGATCGTGGTGTGCGCGGGGTCGATCGTGTAGTCGCCGGTCAGCGCGGCCAGATCAGGGCCGGCGGTCCCCGCGGGGGTGGTGGTCGTGTTGTCCTTGCGGCCGAAGATGCCCATGACGTCCTCCTGGAGCCATTCTGTTTAACGTTCAACGAACCCGATGACTCAGACGGTAGACCCATTCCGTTCGGTTTTCAACATCATCCGCAGCGTGGCGCGTCAATGACTCAAAGTCACTATGCGCGTTCGCCTGGAGATGCGCATACCGTGGGGGCCGGGTCCCGGCTGAGGGCCGTCCGAGGGGTCGTGTCACTCCAGGGATGGCATGCCCGTTCCCACGAATGCGGGATGGTTCCCCGGTGTCGCCCTTGTGGTGTTCCCACAACGCAAGCCGCCTCTGAGCAGTCGGAACGCCTGCACCTCGCCCGGGTTCTGTTCACTCGCACCAGGAAAACGGGCGTGAGACTGTACGGAGTCGACGGCTCGCTTTCCTTGGTGTCCTTCGTAAGGTCGCTACATGACCGTTTTGGAAGAGACGACGGGTGAGCCGACCGGCGAGCCGACGGACGCGCGCGGACGGGTCGCCGAACTGCACGACATTCGTGCGCAGGCCGTGGCCGGCCCCAGCGAGAAGGCGACCAAGGCGCAGCACGCCAAGGGCAAGCTGACGGCGCGGGAGCGGATCGAGCTGCTCCTGGACCCGGGTTCCTTCCAGGAGGTCGAGCAGCTGCGCCGGCACCGCGCGACCGGCTTCGGCCTGGAGGCCAAGAAGCCGTACACCGACGGTGTCATCACCGGCTGGGGCACGGTCGAGGGCCGTACGGTCTTCGTGTACGCCCATGACTTCCGCATCTTCGGCGGCGCGCTGGGCGAGGCCCACGCCACCAAGATCCACAAGATCATGGACATGGCCATCGCGGCCGGCGCGCCCCTGGTCTCCCTGAACGACGGCGCGGGCGCCCGCATCCAGGAGGGCGTCAGCGCCCTCGCCGGGTACGGCGGCATCTTCCAGCGCAACACGAAGGCCTCGGGTGTCATCCCGCAGATCTCCGTGATGCTGGGCCCGTGCGCGGGCGGCGCGGCGTACTCGCCGGCCCTCACCGACTTCGTCTTCATGGTCCGCGAGACCTCGCAGATGTTCATCACCGGACCGGACGTGGTCAAGGCGGTGACGGGCGAGGAGATCACCCAGAACGGCCTGGGCGGCGCGGATGTGCACGCCGAGACGTCGGGCGTCTGCCACTTCGCGTACGACGACGAGGAGACGTGCATCGCCGAGGTGCGCTATCTGCTGTCGCTGCTGCCGCAGAACAACCGCGAGAACCCGCCGCGCACCGAGTGCTCCGACCCGGCCGACCGCCGCTCGGACGTCCTGCTCGACCTGGTCCCGGCCGACGGCAACCGGCCGTACGACATGACCAAGGTGATCGAGGAGATCGTCGACGACGGTGAGTACCTGGAGGTCCACGAGCGCTGGGCGCGCAACATCATCTGCGCCCTCGCCCGGATCGACGGCCAGGTGGTCGGCATCGTCGCCAACCAGCCGCAGGTCCTCGCGGGCGTACTGGACATCGAGGCGAGTGAAAAAGCTGCGCGCTTTGTCCAGATGTGTGACGCTTTCAATGTTCCGATCGTGACCTTCCTGGACGTCCCCGGGTTCCTCCCCGGCGTCGACCAGGAGCACGGCGGAATCATCCGGCACGGCGCGAAGCTGCTGTACGCCTACTGCAACGCCACCGTGCCGCGCATCTCGCTGATCCTGCGCAAGGCGTACGGAGGTGCCTACATCGTCATGGACTCCCAGTCGATCGGCGCCGATCTCACCTACGCCTGGCCCACCAACGAGATCGCCGTGATGGGCGCGGAGGGCGCGGCCAACGTCATCTTCCGCCGCCAGATCGCCGAGGCCGAGGACCCCGAGGCCATGCGGGCGCGCATGGCCTCGGGGTCCTCGGCCTCGGCGCTCTGGCGGCGGAAGATGACGTTGGCCGCGCCCTCCTCGCCCATCACGGCGATCTCGTTGGTGGGCCAGGCGTAGGTGAGATCGGCGCCGATCGACTGGTAGTCCACGACGATGTAGGCACCTCCGTACGCCTTGCGCAGGATCAGCG
>NZ_MUNF01000833.1 GCF_002154555.1 Streptomyces murinus | reverse complement strand
CGAGCCGGTGGCTCGGGCGGGCGGACGCATCGGGCCGGGGCGGATCGTCACGGAAAGTAGCCGTCGTGGGGGCTGGGCGCCGCGGACGGGCATGGGCGGGCGTGGACGGGCGTGGACAGGTCACGTCGGTGCCGGACGGCGGAGCGCATCCGGCGGGTCGGGCAGGGCCGCGTCGGTACGGCCGCTCAGGCCGCGCTCGGAGGCCGATGGGGACCGGGGACACGCCGGAGCGCACCGGGGGGCGGGAGGGCCGTACGGCCGCGGCCGCGGGCTTCCAGGGGCCCACGGGCGTCTCCGGGTGGCCCGCGCGGAACATGTCGCCACGTCAGGCGGGCGAGCGACCGCGCCTGTACGGCCGCGCGAGGAAGGCCGGTTGACGCCGCGAGCGGGTACGGCCGCGCGGCGCGCGTCGGTGGCCGGGGGTGCGCGCCGGCGCATCCGCGTCGCACTCGCCGGTCCGCCGGGCGGGGCGCGCCGTAGCGGCTCCGGGGGGCGCCCTGGAGGCCGAAGGCCCCTGTAGGCCACGCCTGGACCACGCCGGTACGACTATTTCGCTCCTGCGCGACCTGTGCCGTTCGTCACCCTAGGCTCGACACGCCCTGTGTGATCTTGGGGCGCCCTGAGCCCCGGTCGCCGGTCACACCGCGTCACGGGCCCCCTCATGCCCTCGCCGAACTCCCCGAACCCCCCGAGCTACTCAGCCCCCGAACTCCTCCGACTCCGAACTCCCCCGATCTTGGAGCGCGATGCCCGACAGCCAGCCGCAGCCGCACCTGCCGTCGAACTCGTCGAATCCGTCGGGCGGTCTACTGCTGTGCGGGGCGCGGCTGACCGACGGCCGAACCGTGGACGTACGGCTGGGCGGCGGGCGGATCGAGGCCGTGGGCACCGCGGGCAGCCTGGCGCAGGGGCCGGCCCGCGCGGGCGCCCAGCGGGTGGACCTCACCGGCTACCTGCTGCTGCCCGCCCCGGCCGAGCCGCACGCGCACGGCGACACCGCCCTGTCCGCCGAGCGGCCCGGCCCGGCCTCCTGCGACCCCGAGGACGTCCAGCGCCGGGCCACGGAGGCGACGCTGCTCCAGCTGGGGCACGGGGCGACCGCCGTACGGGCACATGTGCGCGTGGGCGACGTACAGGGCCTCGGCGCGCTGAACGCCGTACTCCAGGCCCGGCGAACGCTGCGCGGGCTCGCGGAGCTGACCGCGGTGGCGATGCCCCGGCTGCTGACGGGGGTGGCCGGGGCGGACGGGCTGGCAATGCTGCGGGACGCGGCGAAGATGGGCGCCGCGGCGGTGGGCGGCTGCCCGGACCTGGACCCGGATCCCACGGGGTACGTGGAGGCGGTCCTGGAGGTGGCCGCGGAACACGGCCTGCCGGTGGACCTGCACACGGACGCCGCCGACCCGGCCCGGCTCTCCCGGCTCGCGGCGATGGCGGGTGGTCTGCGCCCCGGCGTGACGATCGGCCCGTGCGCCGGTCTCACGCGCCTGCCCGCCGAGGCCGCCTCCCGCGCCGCGGACCAGCTCGCGGCGGCCGGGGTGACGGTCGTGTGCCTGCCCCAGGGCGGCTGCGGCGGCACCGACCGGCGGGGCACGGCTCCGGTACGGCTGCTGCGCGCGGCCGGGGTGCGGACGGCGGCCGGCAGCGGCGCGTTGCGGGACGTGTCGAACCCCGTGGGCCGCGGCGACCCCCTGGAGGCGGCCTATCTGCTCGCCTCCGCCCACGGGCTGCGTCCCGAGGACGCGTACGACGCCGTGAGCGCGACGGCCCGCGCCACGCTGGGCCTGCCCCGGGTCCGGGTGGAGGCGGGGTTCCCGGCCGAGCTCCTGGCCGTGCGCGGCGACCATCTGCCGGGCGCGCTCTCCCTGGCGTACAGCCGGATCGTGATCCATCGGGCCCGGGTGGTGGCCCGTACGAGCGCGGTCCGGGAGTACTGCAACTCGGCGGCGGTCTCGGACCCGGGGCTGCCGAGGCAGGGGCGGGGCGAGGTGTCGTAGCACCGCCCGGGGCGTACGGTCTGAAGCATGCGCATTGTCATCGCTGGTGGTCACGGTCAGATCGCGCTGCGGCTGGAACGGCTGCTCGCCGCGCGTGGGTACGAGGTCGCGGGGATCATCCGCAAGCCGGAACAGAGCGACGATCTGCGCTCGGCCGGGGCCGAGCCGGTGGTGCTCGATCTGGAGTCCGCCTCGGTGGAGGACGTCACGGAGCTGCTGCGGGGCGCGGACGCGGCGGTGTTCGCGGCGGGCGCGGGTCCGGGCAGCGGTACGGACCGCAAGGAGACGGTGGACAGGGGCGCGGCGGTGTTGTTCGCGGACGCGGCGGTGCGCGCGGGCGTACGCCGGTTCGTGGTGGTGTCCTCGATGGGCGCGAACGCCGCGCACCAGGGCGACGAGGTGTTTGACGTCTATCTGCGCGCCAAGGGCGAGGCCGACGCGTACGTCACCCGGCAGAAGGACCTGGACTGGACGATCCTGCGGCCCGGATCGCTGACCAACGACGCCGGCACCGGGCTGGTCCGCCTGGAGGCGCACACCGGGCGCGGCATGATCCCACGCGACGACGTGGCCTCCGTACTCGCGGAGCTGGTGGACACCTCGGCGACGGCAGGCCTGACGCTGGAACTGACGGGCGGTTCGACGCCGGTGTCGGTCGCGGTGAAGTCGGTGGCCGGGAACTGACCCTTGGGCAGCGGGAGTTGCGGCGCGAGTTGAGCGCGTCTCAGAACAGCGGCAGCTGACCGGGGAACTCGGGTACGACGTATCCGTCCAACGTGGGCTGCGCGGCACCGAGTTGGGCCTGCCGCCGGGATCCCTCGCAGGAGACGAGCCGTACGTCCTCCCGCGTTCCGGGCGGATCGTGCCGCGCGAAGCGGCCCGCCACGACGGCGATCTCGCGGTGGCACACGGGGCAGGTTCTGCGGCGGGAGGACATACCGCCAGTGTGCCTGCTCCGGGTGCGCCGCCGGTCGCGCCCGCTTCAGGTGCGCGGCATCCGCTTCAGACGCGTGGCATCGCTCCAGCTGGGTGGCACCGCTTCAAACGCGCGACCGCGCGGCTTCAGGTGCGCGACTGGGCCTCCCAGCACTCGGGGCCGACCCCGCGCCAGTCGATCAGCGGCGAGTCCGCGACCTGCTCCGGCTCGATCTCCAGGCCGGCCCGCCGCAGGAACTCCACCAGGTCCCGCACATTGTGCGCGAGCCCCAGGATCTCCCCGTCCACCCGGACCCGCCGCCCGCCGCTCGGCGAGGGCAGCTGGACGACGATGGGTCGTTTCCCGGCCATGCCTCCAGCATCGTCCGGACCGGGGGCGGTCGCACCCGCACCGGGTTCTGGCTCTGGTTCCAACTCCGGGCCGGGTTCCGCCGATCGATATTCGCTCACTCGTTCGATTCTAGTGCCAATTCCGTGGACCGCACCGCGAAGTGATGCCGGTGGCGTGCAACCTGCCGGGCGTGTTCGGGAGTACCTACGGGCGGACGTCCAAGCGGCCACCGCTCCCGGTGGCCGCCGTAGGCCGACGCGCGGGCCCAGCGTGTCGGCCGTCGAGGACCGCCCGGCACGGCGCCGGGCGGCAGCTGTGAAGGAGAAATGCTCCGTGGCTCTCAGTTCTGCCAGGAAGGCAGCCGTGGCGGCCGTCGCGGTCGCCGCGCTCGGTGGGGTCTCGTTCTTCGGCGCGTCCGCGAGCGAGGCGGCCCCGGGCCCGGCCGGCCATGCCTCGTCCGCGCCCGCGCCCGCACCCGCCTCCGCCGTCGCCGAGCGGTCCGTTTCGGCCCATCGGCAGGCGCCCCAGGTGGTCACGCGGGTGATCGGCAAGGGCCGGGTGGACGGGCACCGTTGGTCGGTGGCGCTGGAGTTCCACCGCACCCTGCCCAAGGGCTACACCCTGCCCGGCCTGCCTGACGGCACCACGATGCCCGGTACGTCCCTGCTGTGCCAGCGCATGTACATCGGCGGCGTCCGCATCGACCACCAGGGCGGCCCCTGGTCCGACTGCCAGCCCGTCACCGGCACCAACGACCCCGCCCCCGCAGGCGAGATGGGCCTGTGGGGGCTCCACGACAAGGGGCTGGACGGCAGCCGCCTCATGGTCGCCAACCCCGAACCCGACGTCGCCTACGGCGTCATCACCCTCACCAACGGCCACCGGATCAAGGCCGAGACCGTCACCGTCCCCGGCACCACCTACCGCGCCTGGGCCGCAGCCATCCCCGACGGGCAGACCATCGCCGCCGTCGACCAGTACGACAGCCGTCACCACCAGCTCACCCACGACACCAACTGGCGCTGACCAGCCGGAAGAAGGACGGGCACCTCCTGCTGTGCAGCCAAGTGACCGCAAGGCCGCGGACAGCGGACCGGACGCGGAGTTCACCCGGTTCGTCGCCGCCCGTTGGCGGGCCCTGACCCATACCGCGTACCTGCTCACCGGCGACTTCCACGAGGCGGAGGACCTGGTGCAGACGACGCTGGCGAAGGTGTACCCGCACTGGCGGCGGCTGGACCCGGAGCGCGCCGAACACTATGTGCGCCGCGCCCTGGTGAACACCAACCGCAGCCGGTACCGCCGTCGCAGGATCACCCATCTCCTTCTCCCGTCGCTGCCCGACACCGGTCCCGTCCACGACGACGGGGCCGGTGCCGGCGGCGTGGACGTGTACGACGCCCTGGCGCGCGAACTCGCCGACCTGCCCGAGCGGCAGCGGGCGGTCGTGGTGCTGCGCTATTGCGAGGACCTGTCCGTCGAGGAAGTGGCGGACGTCCTCGGCTGTTCGGTCGGCACGGTGAAGAGCCAGGCGTCCCGGGCGCTGGCCAAGCTGCGCAGCCGGTCGTCCCTCACCCGCACCTACCCGGCCAGCCGCCCCGCAGAGGCACGATGACTCCAGACCACGGCCAAGAAGACTGGGCACGGGCGGCCTTCGCCCGCTCGCGCGAGGCGTACCCCTCGTCCCCGGCACCCGTCGACCGGATCCTGACCACCGCCCGCGCCCGCCGGAAGCGCCACCGTGCCGCGGCCGTCGTGGCCGCCGTGGCGAGTGCCGCCTGTGTCGTCGGCATCGGCCTGTCGGTCGCGTTCCTCGGGCCACAGTCTGACGCCGTCGCCCCCGCGCGCCTGCCCGCACCCCCCGCGAGCTCCCCGTACACCCCGGCT
>NZ_MUNF01000832.1 GCF_002154555.1 Streptomyces murinus | reverse complement strand
GCCGACGTCCTCCCAGTAGCCCTCGGCGACAAAGCCGTAGATCGGCTTGCCCTCCTTCATCAGCTGCGGGAAGACATCGCCGGACCAGTCGACCGGAACATCGGGTTCTACGTAGTTGAAGACTTCGGGCTCCATCACGTAGATGCCCGTGTTGACGGTGTCGGAGAAGACCTGTCCCCAGGTCGGCTTCTCCAGGAAGCGTTCGACCTTGCCTTCCTCGTCCACGATGGNNGACGAGGAAGGCATCGTCCTTCAATGCCTCTTCGGCGTTCTTGACGCTTCCGGCGGTACCGAGTGGCTTCTCCTCATTGGCGTAGGTGAGCTCCATACCGAGCTCTTCGCCGTCACCGAAGTAGTTCTTGACGAGCGAGGCAAGGAACTGCACGGTGACGACGGTCTCGGTGAGCCCGTGCCTTTTGAGCAGCCGTAGCACATGCTCCATGATCGGGCGGTTCACCACGGGCAGGAGCGGCTTGGGCATGCTTGAGGTCATGGGGCGAAGGCGGGTGCCTTCGCCTCCAGCCATCACGACGGCCTTCATGTCGGAAGCGTCCTCCTCTGAGAGACGACGGTCTAGCCGACTTCACCCGTCCAGATTGTCCCGCACTTTTGCACGGCGGGCCATCGAGGCGTCACGTCAGGACAATCGCCGAGCTCAATCGGCCATGGCGTCCGCGCGGACCAATCGGCGGACTTGCACCACGTAGAGCACTCCTGCCCACCAATAGAGCGTTGTACCCCACCCTGCGAACGCCCATCCGAAAACAGCGGCCAGTGACGCGATCCAACCACTGCCGTCACTGAGGAGCAGGAGCGGGAAGGCGTACATGAGGTTGAACGTGGCCGCCTTCCCGAGGAAGTTGACCTGGGGCGGCGGGTACCCGTGCCGGCGGAGGATGCCCACCATCACCAGGAGCATCAGCTCCCGGGCGAGCAGCAGGGCGGTCAGCCAGACCGGGAGGATCTCCCGCCAGGTGAGGCCGAGCAGCGTGGAGAGCACGTACAGCCGGTCGGCGGCCGGATCGAGGAGNNTCTGGTTCCAGCGCCGGGCGAGCTTGCCGTCGAGGTAGTCGCTGACTCCGCTGAAGGCCAGCACGAGCAGGGCCCAGCCGTCGCTCTTGGGACCCCCGAACTCCGGCCTGAGGATCAACCACAGGAACACGGGCACGCCGACGAGCCGCGCCATGCTGAGGATGTTGGGGATGGTGAGGACCCGGTCTGTCTGGACACGGGTCTCCTGGACCTCCACCCGGGGGCCTCCTGTGGGAAAACGAGCCAACGATACTCCCTGACTTTACCCCAACGCAAAAAAGCTCCGGCTCT
>NZ_MUNF01000831.1:1496-2392 GCF_002154555.1 Streptomyces murinus | reverse complement strand
GGCCGCCGGCGGCCACCGGTTCCAGGGATCCCCTGGCGGGCGCGGCGGACTGGGCGATGAACGCGCCGACCAGGACGACGACTCCGCCGAGGACCTGCGGAGCGGACAGGTGCTCACCGAGCAGCACCCAGGCCAGCACCGTCGCGATCACCGCCTCCAGACAGGCCACGACCCCGGCGACCTGCGGGGACAGCCGTCGTACCGACAGCACACCGGTGACGTAGGCGACCACCGTGGCGATGAGCACGATCCAGACGAGGAGGGCGAGGGCGGGTACGGCGGTGCCGTTCATCCGCGCCGAGCCGGTGAGCGCGGCCCAGTGGATCTCCCAGGGCCGGGCGACGGCGGTGAGCACGAGGGCGCCCACGATCAGGCCGTAGGCGATGACGCCCAGCGGGTCCGGCGCCTGGGTGCCCGCGTCGCTGCCCTGGTCGGACAGGATGAAGTAGCCGACCTGGCAGCAGGCGGCGGCGAGCGCGAACGCCAGGCCCAGCGCGTCGAAGCTCAGTCCCGACCAGACCTCCACCACACAGGCCAGCCCGCCGGCCGCGAGGACGACGCCGAGCGCAGCGGCACGGGTGACGGGGCGCCGCTGCACGAACCGCACCCAGCCGAGCACCAGGGCGGGCGCCAGGTACTCGACGAGCAGCGCCACGCCCACGGGTATGCGGGAGAGGGCGGCGAAGTAGCAGGCCTGGACACCGGCGACGGCGAACAGTCCGAACCCGAGGAGCAGCGCGGGACGGCGGCGGGGCAGGGCGCGATGGCGCCAGGCGAGCGGCAGCATGACCAGGGCGGCGCCGGTCACCCTCAGCCACACCACGTGCAGCGGGTCGAGGCCCGATTCGATCAGCGGTTTGGCGGCAACCCCGGACCCGCCGAAGGCCAGCGCGGAG
>NZ_MUNF01000831.1:847-1441 GCF_002154555.1 Streptomyces murinus | reverse complement strand
GGCCACGCCCTCCACGAACTCCCCGGAACCGGCCGCCCCGAACGCTCCGCACCCGGCCTCGCTCCAGGCGGCGCTCTACTCGGCGCCCCAGGCGGCCCTGCGCTCGGTGCTCCGCTCGGCGCTCCGGTCGGCGATCAGCGTGGAGATCCGCTCGGACAGCTCGCGCGCGTCGATCCCCGCGCGTTCGAGCACCTCGACGGCCCGGGAGTCCGGGTCGGCGACGAGCGCGGCGAACAGATCGGGCGCGTCGGCCGCGTGCCCGCCACGCCGCCGGGCCCGCTCCCCGGCCTGGCGCAGGGCATCGGCCGCCGCCGGGGACCAGTCACCCGCCTCGCCCGTGGCGGGACGGGGTACGACGGCGATCGCGCCCGAGTCCTCCACGCTGCCCTGCCAGCGCAGGCCGTAGCCGATGCTGCGCTGCACCAGATACCCGAGGAGCCGGGCGAGTTGGGGCGGGCCGCCGACGACGGAGCGCACCTCGGGGTCCTGTTCGAGGAGCGAGTGCAGCAGATGGGCGGTGTCGACCTGCCGGTCGCCGTCCCGCACGGCCCGGCGGCGGGCACCAGCGACCACCGTCGCGAGCTCGACGCCGAG
>NZ_MUNF01000831.1:0-758 GCF_002154555.1 Streptomyces murinus | reverse complement strand
ACCGCCGTACGCCGCCGTACGTCACTCAGGACATGGAGGGCAGGGGCGGGTGCTGGCTCGTCGCACTGCCGGCGATCGACGGCAAGGAGTACGTGTACCGGGTCTACGCACCCCGGGACGCGCTGCTCGCCGACCTGTTCTGGCAGGCGTGGCACTGCCATGACGAGAGCGCCCTGCCGCGCGCGTGGGACCTGTTCGACACGGCGGTGATCCGGCACATCGGCTGACGCCGCCCGCACCCTTCGCTCATCCTGACGATTCATCAGTATTGAATGTTCACGGCCCTGCGGCTACGTTCCGCGACACCGTAGCCGGATTCGCCCGAACCGAAGGGGTGGTCGCATGGCCGAAGTCAGCGCGGAGGCACGCATCGAGGCGCCGGCCGACAAGGTGTGGGCGCAGCTCACCGACTGGTCGTCGTACGGGGAATGGAACGCCACCCACACCGGCTTCCCCGCCGGCGGCCCGGAATCGCTCGCCGTAGGGGGCACGTTCCGGGAGAACATGAAGCTGATGGGGTTCCCGGCCGAGGTCGACTGGACCATCGAGGAGCTGGAACCGGCCCGGGTGTTCGCGATCCGCGGCAAGGGCCCGATGGCGGTCACCGTCGCCACCCGCTACACGCTCACCCCGGACGGAAACGCCACGACGCTGCGCATCGACGGCGAGTTCACCGGCGCCGCGGTGTCGCTGATGGCGGCCCGGCTCAAGGACTCGGCGACGACGGCCCTGACCGAGTCGCTGCGCAAGCTGGACGG
>NZ_MUNF01000830.1 GCF_002154555.1 Streptomyces murinus | reverse complement strand
GCCGTCGCGCCAGTGGTCGGCGGCCGCGTACAGCCGTACCGCGGCCGGCAGGTCACCGAGCCGGGCGAACAGACCGGCCGCGGCGTCCACCATGCCGCTGGTGACCGACTCGGCGCAGCGCACGGCGACGGCCTCCGCCAGTGCCCCGGCCAGGATCGGCAGGCCCCGCTCGGGGCCGGACTCCGCGGCGACCAGCAGCGCCTCGATGGTGCGCATCCCGGCCACGAACTGCGGTGGGGACGTCTCGGGCCCCGCCACCTCGCGGATCGCGTCGAAGTGCGCCCGGGCCTCGGCGGACCGGCCGTCGTACAGGGCGATCCAGGCCCGCATCAGCAGCACGAAGGCGCGGGACTCCGGGACCGCGTACCGCTCCGCGGCGGTGCCCGCCTCGTCCAGGGCGGCGAGCGCGGTGTCCCGGTCCCCGAAGCGGAAGGCGATGTCGGCGAGGCGGGCCAGCAGGAACGGCGACTCCGCGTACGCGCCCACCTCGTAGGCGAGCCGCAGCGCCTCCGCGTACTCGCCGCGCGCCTCGGCGAACCGACCGCGCGCCATGTGCGCCTCACCGGCCGCGCTGCACACCTGCGCCCGCATCCAGCGGTCCCCGACCCGGCGGCCGAGCACCCGCAGCTCGGCCAGGTCCTCGTCCACCCCGAGCAGATTGCCCGGGGAGTCGACCCGCACATGGGCGCGGAACATCAGCGCGGCGCCCAGCTCCCAATCGCCGCCGTACGCACGGCAGTTGTCGACCACCGGGGAGGTGTCCCGGGCGGCGTCCTCCGGGCTGCCCAGGTAGTAGGCGGTCATCGGCCAGATGACGCCGGGGAGGCGGGCGGCGATCGGGCCACCGGGCTCGTAGGCGGCCCGGACGAGGGTGAGGTAGCGCGGGGCCCGGTCGTCGGTGGCCAGGTGGTCCATGCTGCCGCCCGCCGTCAGGAACAGCTCGAACAGCCGCAGGTCCATGCGGAGTTCGCGCAGCGGGTGGGCGGCCTCGGCGTCGGGGGCGGCGAGCAGCGCGGCCACGTGGTCGGCCGACTCCGTGCGGGCCGCGAGGGTCGCCGGGTCGTCCGCCGCGCCGGTGTCGAGGGCGGCGCCGAGCCTGAGGACCTGGCGCACCCGGGTCACCGCTTCCTGGCGGTAGTTGCGCAGCCACCAGAACCAGCACATGGACCGCACGAGCGCGCCCGCAGCCGCCTCCTCGCCCGCCCGTACCGCGCGGTCCAGGGCGGCGCGGATGTTGTCCAGGTCGCTCTCCAGGCGGGAGATCCACCGGAGTTGGTCCGCCGAGCGCAGCAGCGGATCGGCCTCCTCGACCAGGGCGCGCGCCCAGGCGCGGTGGCGGCGCTCGGCGGCGGCGCGCTGCCCGGGAGCCTCGGCGGCACGCTCGGCGGCGTACTCGTGGATGGTCTCCAGCATCCGGTAGCGCATGCCGCCGGAGCCGCCGGGGGTGGCGACGACGAGGGACTTGTCGACCAGTGCCCCGATCAGGTCCGCCACCGGCCCGGTGCACACGGCCTCGGCCGCGCCGAGGTCCCAGCCGCCGGCGAAGACGGAGACCTCGCGCAGCACGGTGCGCTCCCGCTCGTCCAGCAGGTCCCAGGACCAGTCGACCACCGCGCGCAGGGTCTGCTGGCGGGGCAGCACCGTGCGGCTGCCGGAGGTGAGCAGCCGGAAGCGGTCGTCGAGGCGGTCGGCGATCTGCCACGGGGTCAGCAACCGCAGCCTGGCCGCTGCCAGTTCGATGGCGAGCGGCAGTCCGTCCAGGCGGCGGCAGATCTCCGCCACGGCGGCGGTGTCGCCGAGCACCGCGTCGGTGTCGGGGCGTACGGCCCTGGCGCGTTCGGCGAAGAGGCGGTGCGCCTGCTCCGGGACCAGGGGTTCGACCGGGCGCACGGACTCGCCGGGCACGCCCAGGGGTTCGCGGCTGGTGGCGAGGACGGTGAGGTGCGGGCAGTGGGTGAGGAGGGTCTCGGCGAGGGCGGCGGCCGCGTCGATGACGTGCTCGCAGTTGTCGAGGACGACAAGTTCGGCGCGCGGGGCGCAGTACTCGATCAACAGGGCGGTGGGATCGGTCTGCTGGGGGGCCAGCTCGGGGTTCAGGAGCACGGTCTCGCGCAGCCCGAGGGCGCTGACCACGGCGCCCGGCACCGCGTCCGGCTGGTCCAGCGGGGCCAGTTCGACCAGCCAGGCCGGGGCGAGGGCGGCGGCGGCCTCCTCGGCGAGCCGGGTCTTCCCGGAGCCGCCTGGCCCGGTGAGGGTGACGAGGCGGGAGCGTCTCAAGTCCGCGCGTACGGCTTCTAGTTCGCCTTCCCTGCCGACGAAGGAGGTGAGACGGGGACGGAGGTTGCCCCGGCGGGCCGGCGGCGGGACGGGCCGGTGTTCCTGTGCCAGCAACTCGGCATGCAGGGCGCGTAGTTCGGGGCCCGGGTCGGTGCCGAGGGTGTCGGCGAGGGTGCGGCGGACGGACTCGTGGGCCGCGAGGGCGTCGGCGGGGCGGCCGGTGTCGGCGAGGGCGCGGATGAGGAGGGCGTGCAGCGGTTCGTCGTACGGATGGGCGGTGGTCAGCTCCCGCAGTTCCGGTACGACGTCCCGGGCGCGGCCCAGGGCGAGCGCGGCGGCGGCGCGGGCGCGGGTCGC
>NZ_MUNF01000829.1 GCF_002154555.1 Streptomyces murinus | reverse complement strand
GGTCATCGTCTCCGTCGCCCTGTCCCTGGCCCTCTTCGGCGGCTCCCTGCTGATGAGCGACCAGGTGAGCACCATGAAGGGCTACTGGTACGACAAGGTCAACGTCTCGATCTTCCTGTGCAACAAGCACGACGCCGAGCAGGACGTGCACTGCGCCAAGGGCGCGGTCACCGAGGACCAGAAGAAGCAGATCCTCTCCGACCTGCAGAAGATGCCGATCGTCGAGAAGGTGTCGTACGAGTCGCAGGACCAGGCGTACAAGCACTACAAGGAGCAGTTCGGCAACTCCCCGCTGGCCGGCTCGCTGACGCCGGACCAGATGCAGGAGTCGTACCGGATCAAGCTCAAGGACCCGCAGAAGTACCAGGTGGTCGCGACCGCGTTCAACGGCCGTGACGGCGTGCAGTCGGTGCAGGACCAGAAGGGCATCCTGGACAACCTCTTCCAGCTGCTCAACCTGATGAACCGCGGCGCGCTCGGCGTGATGGCGCTCATGCTGTTCGTGGCGCTGCTG
>NZ_MUNF01000083.1 GCF_002154555.1 Streptomyces murinus | reverse complement strand
GTGCGGGCCACTGCCACTCAGGGATCGGTACGGTGGTCCGGTGGCTGACATCGACAAGGTGGTCGGCGTGCGGGTCGCAAGGGCTGGCCGCAGCGCGGGCAGGCAGCCTTGTCCATCAGTTCCGGCTCCTCACAGCCCCCTGACCACCCGCGCCCTTCCCTGCGTGCGAAAGCCCAGGGCATGCCGGTAGATCTCAGGCATCCGGTACCGGCCATCGGCGTCCTTGGCCAGCGCGCCCCACTCTTCGAGGTCCTGTGCCTCGTCCGACTCCAGTGCGACGTCGGACGCCTCGAACGGCATCTTCACCGACTCCGAGAAACTCGACATGCGCCGAAGAAGCTCCCCCAGCCGGGGATTCTCCTGGCCGATCTCCTCGACCTTGGCCCGGCTGCACGCCACCAGCGCCCTGCGCATGGCCGCCGGGGTCAGCACGCGCTCGGACCAGCGGCCGTCGCCCACGGACACCTTGGCCGCCTCGCACAGGAAGCGCACGATGTCCCGCGCCTGGATCTCCGCATTGAAGTCCGCGAGTGCCGCCGGTACCCAGCGCTCGGTCCAGGCCTCCCGTGAGGACTCCGTGCCCAGTTTCGCCCCCCACAACGGCAGCAAAGCCCGGACGATCTCGTCGAAGCCCATGTCCGCGATCAGACGGGACGGCTCGGTGACCGCGCCCGCGTTCACCGCCACCCAGAGGGACAGTCGCAGCGCGTCCTCGGCCTCCCACCGCAGTTCGTAAGGCGAGTAGCGGGCGAGGAACTGCCCGAGGTTCTGCCGGATGGCCGCACGGACGAGATCTTGCCGCACGAAGACGACAAGACCGAGCGAACGGCTGCGCAATCGACGCAGCCAGGCGGGGACCTCTATCAACAGCGCCCGCAGGGCCATGCGTTTGGACTCGGAGTCCGGCGTCCCCAGCCAGTCCTCCAACCCATCGACAACGAACAGGGTGGCGTCCGGGGCCTGATTGATCCGGATGAGGAAGTCCTCGGAAGGATCTCCTTCGCCCGCACCCGCCGCACGAGCCAGGCACTCCAGCCAACGGTCGCGCCAGAACTCGGCTTCTCCCGCCCGTTCGTGGCGCAGACCCGCGTTGAGATGTGCGCGGATCTCGTCCGCGGTGATGCCGACACCGCCCGCCACCGCGTCACGCAGCTGCTGGGGCGACGCGTCACCCTGTTCGGCGATGTTCGCCGGGTCCAGCACGGGCACCACGCGCGCGGAGCGCTGGACGTGCTGGTCGTTCTCGGCGGCGAAGCACTCCCACGTCGTCTGAGCGCACATACGGGCGAACGTGAACGTCTTGCCCGACCCCTTGGCCCCTACTACGACCGCCACGGGGAGATCGGTGCTGTGGTCGGCGATGAGCCGGCGCACCGGCTCGGTGGTGAGGAACTTGAGGCCCAGGTCGGTGCCATGCTGCTCGGCAAAGATCAGGCGACCCGCGTCGGCCGCCAGAGCACGCCGGCGGTCGTCCAGCGTGCCGGGCTCCTCTTCCGGCGCACCGGGGACCGTCAGGCCGGGGGCGAACTCCTCCAGCAGCTCGGGCAGGCCGCACCGTCGTACGACCTCCACCACCGCGTCCCAGCTCTGCGGCAGGGCGAGCAGTTCCTCGCGGAAGGGGCTCAACACCGGTTCGGTCAGGACCTGTTCGTCCACCGCCAGTTCATCCGGGGAGGGCGTGCCCTCGCCGGCCGTCTCCGGCACCGCGAAGGTCGTGGACAAGGCGGCGGACAGCCGCGTCCGCGCCTGCTCGGCGTGGCCGTCGTGAACGTCCAGCCGGTACTGGGTGATGACGGCGCCGGGCGCGGGGTCGACCCCCGCTACAGCCGGTGACTGCCCGCCCAACTGGCGGATCAGCGTTTCGGTGCCTTGCAGGGACTGGCTGCTGACGGTGGTGACGAACACCCTCATGACGCGGGGGTCGAGCAGGATCGGGGCAGCCAGTTCGGACGCACCCGCGCGGAGATCGAGGACGACCGTGTCCGCCCCGGCCGCCTCGGCGAGCGCGGCGAGCGACTCGCTCAGGAAGTACGGTGACCGGTCTTCGGTCAGCAGGTCCGCAGGAGCGATCCGCGGCGGACCGAGCCGCGTCCGTCGGCTGGCGGGCAGCACCGTCACCCATCCCGTCCCCGGATACTTCGACACCCGCTGGTTCGGCAGAAAGGCCGCGGCGATCTCCACGGCCCGCGTCGCGTCCCCCTGCTGGGCCGAGTGCAGCAGGGCGAGCAGGTCCTCGTACGCGATGTCGCAGCGACCATGCTGCGCCTGGTACATCCAGGTGATGCCAGGTGCCTCAAGGTCCGCGTCGATCAGGAGAACACGCTGTCCCCGCATGGCGAGATGGTCGGCCAGCGCCACCGCGTGCAGGGTGCGTCCCACCCCGCCCTTGAAGGAATGGAAGGCGATCAGCTGCTTGTCTCCGGGGAACTCGGCGCTCTGAGGGCGGGCGAGTGACTCGCCCAGTTCCCGTACGACACGCCGCTCGCCGAGACGAGGCCGCCGCATCACCTTTTCGCGTTGGCCGACCGCGACCAGCCTCACCTTCAGGGCGTCAGGGACGTGGGAACTCGGCCGGTCCAGCCCCAGTTCGAGGGCGCCGTCGTGTTCCGCGGTGGAGCCCAGGCCGAACAGGGCGTCCAGCCAATCCCGGACCATGGCCTCCGTGGTTCCGGGCCGCACAGACAGCTCCAGCCCGTCCCACCAGGCGTCGGCCTCCAGCAACCAGTCCGGCCACTCACCCGCGACCGCGGCCTCCGCGAGGTGGGCATCCACATCGACCCAGGTGAAGAGCCTCTCGGCCATTACGCTCACATCCTCTTCCTGGCGTCGTTCAGCAACGACTTCAGGGCGTCCAGCGCCGCTTTCTGATCATCCGCACGCAGTTCTGCACCATAACGCCACGCTTCGTGCAGTTCGCGGCTCTCGATCCAGGCGGCGCCCTTGTGCCGTCGGCATCTCAGCGGGTCGGGCCCGGTCCCGGGGTCCTTCAGGTTCAGCGCCTTGGCCAAGCGCCGCAGATCGTGCGAGCGCAGATCACCCGGCAGGCCCGCAGTGTCTCTGCAATGAAGGACGCGGTGCAGCAACTCGGCCTTCAGGCCGCACTCAGCCGCGTAGAAAAGCAGCAGCCCACTCGCCGGTAACTCCCCTGCGCTCTCGGCGGCCCGCGCCTGCTTCTCCAGTCTTTCGCGGCTGCGACGCAGCTCGCCCACCCCCACGTCAACCATGGCGGCAGCGTACTGATCTCGGGCGGCGGGCGGGGAGCACTTCTCCGACCACCGCTCAGCCCCGGAAACACCAAGCGTCCCGCACCACGCGCTGTGGTGCGGGACGCAAGGGTCCATGGGGGGATCAGGTCGTCGAACGACGCCTCCGCGCCCCCGGCCTGCGCTCGCTCGGGCGGGTCACCGGGTCGCCCGACTCCAGCGCCGCGTCGCGGCGCTTCGCGCCGAAGTCGGCCAGGGCCTCGGCCAGTTTCGCGACCGAGGGTTCCGGGGCCATGACGTCGACGCGGAGGCCGTGTTCCTCGGCCGTCTTCGCCGTCGCGGGGCCGATGCAGGCGATCACCGTCACGTTGTGCGGCTTGCCCGCGATGCCGACCAGGTTGCGGACCGTGGAGGACGAGGTGAACAGGACCGCGTCGAAGCCGCCGCCCTTGATCGCCTCGCGGGTCTCGGCCGGCGGGGGCGAGGCGCGCACGGTGCGGTACGCCGTGACGTCGTCGACCTCCCAGCCCAGCTCGATCAGACCGGCCACCAGGGTCTCCGTGGCGATGTCCGCGCGCGGGAGGAAGACGCGGTCGATCGGGTCGAAGACCGGGTCGTAGGGGGGCCAGTCCTCCAGCAGACCGGCGGCCGACTGCTCGCCGCTCGGGACCAGGTCCGGCTTCACGCCGAAGGCGATCAGCGCGCGAGCCGTCTGCTCGCCCACCGCAGCCACCTTGATACCCGCAAAAGCCCGAGCGTCAAGGCCGTACTCCTCGAACTTCTCCCGCACCGCCTTCACCGCGTTGACCGACGTGAAGGCGATCCACTCGTAGCGGCCGGTGACCAGGCCCTTGACCGCGCGCTCCATCTGCTGGGGCGTGCGCGGCGGCTCCACCGCGATGGTGGGGACCTCGTGCGGCACCGCGCCGTAGGACCGCAGCTGCTCGGAGAGCGCCGCCGACTGTTCCTTCGTGCGCGGCACGAGCACCTTCCAGCCGAACAGCGGCTTGGACTCGAACCACGAGAGCTGGTCGCGCCGGGCGGCGGCGGAACGCTCGCCGACCACGGCTATCACCGGGCGGCCACCGTCCGGCGAGGGCAGCACCTTCGCCTGCTTCAGCGTCTGCGCGATGGTGCCGAGCGTCGCGGACCAGGTGCGCTGGCGTGTCGTCGTACCGGCGACGGTGACCGTCAGCGGGGTGTCCGGCTTACGGCCGGCCGAGACCAGCTCGCCCGCCGCGGCGGCCACCGCGTCCAGGGTCGTGGAGACGACCACCGTGCCGTCGGAGGCGCCGACCTCGGTCCAGCAGCGGTCGGAGGCGGTACGGGCGTCCACGAACCGGACGTCCGCGCCGTCCGCGTCCCGCAGTGGCACCCCGGCGTACGCCGGCACACCCACCGCGGCAGCGACACCGGGTACCACCTCGAAGGGCACCCCGGCCGCGGCGCACGCCAGCATCTCCTCGGCGGCGTCCGTGTCGAGCCCGGGGTCACCCGCGACCGCACGCACGACCCGCCTGCCGCCCCGCGCGGCCTCCATGACAAGATGAACGGCATCCCGGGCAGGAGACGGGGCAGCGGCGGTGGTTGACGTGCCGTCAACGACCGTGAGCTGCGGCGTGCCCGGTGGCGACGTGGAGAGGTTCCCGTCGGTGTGCACGACGGAGACGCCCTGCCGCGCGTGCGTCCGGATCACATCGAGCACCTCGGGCTCGGCGATCAGGACGTCCGCGTTCGACAGTGCCTCCACGGCGCGCAGAGTCAGCAGTCCCGGATCCCCGGGTCCGGCACCGAGGAAGGTGACGTGCCCGTGTTCCGGACCGGCGGCAGGAAGGGCGGTGGGGCTCAATGTGCTCGCTCCCCCATCAGACCGGCCGCGCCCTGGGCGAGCATCTCGGCGGCGAGTTCGCTACCGAGTGCCAGCGCACCTTCGTGCGTCTGGGGCACGGGACCGGTGGTGGACAACTGCACCATGCGGGTGCCGTCGGTGGTCCCGACGACGGCGCGCAGGCGCATTTCCTTGACAAACTGCCCGCCCTCCAACAAGTCGGCCAACGCACCCACAGGTGC
This sequence comes from Streptomyces murinus, assembly GCF_002154555.1. Lineage (GTDB taxonomy): Bacteria > Actinomycetota > Actinomycetes > Streptomycetales > Streptomycetaceae > Streptomyces > Streptomyces murinus. The sequence goes on along the minus strand of NZ_MUNF01000083.1, from coordinate 7,133 downwards.
GCTGCAACCGGCCTCCAGGGCGGCGAGCAGTGACCGTTCGGCGGTCACGGCGGCCCGTGTGAACGGGTCGTCGAGCTCGCCGAGCGCCGCGATCAGGTCCGCGCGCTGGGCGGCGCACTCGATCGCCAGGGCCCCCTGGCCGGGGGCGGGCAGAACCGTGTCGACCGACAGGAAGTCGGTCACCTCTTCGATGCGACCGATCCGGTGGAGTCCGGCGGCGGCCAGCACGACCGCGTCCAGCTCGCCGTCGCGGACGTACCGGATGCGGGTGTCCACGTTGCCGCGGATCGGGACCGTCTCTATGTCCAGTCCGTGGGCGCGGGCGTACGCGTTCAGCTGGGCCATGCGGCGCGGGGAGCCGGTGCCTATGCGGGCGCCGCGCGGCAGGTCGGTGAACTTCAGGTCGTCGCGCGCGACGAGCACGTCCCGCGGGTCCTCGCGCACCGGCAGGGCGGCCAGGACCAGGTCCTCGGGCTCGGCCGTGGGGAGGTCCTTGAGCGAGTGGACGGCGAAGTCGACCTCGCCGCGCACCAGCGCGTCGCGCAGCGCCGTGACGAACACGCCGGTGCCGCCGATCTGCGCGAGGTGCTCGCGGGAGGTGTCGCCGTACGTCGTGATCTCGACCAGCTCGACCGGTCGCCCGGTCACCCGGCGGACGGCCTCCGCCACCTGACCGGACTGGGCCATGGCGAGCTTGCTCCGCCTGGTTCCCAGTCGCAGTGCCTTGTCACTCATGCCGGTCGGTCCTTCGTTTCTGTGCTGTCCTCGGCCCGGGAGACGGAGGCGACCGTCTCGGGGTCGAGGTCGAACAGGGTGCGCAGCGCGTCCGCGTACCCGGTGCCACCGGGCTCGGCCGCGAGCTGCTTGATCCGCACCGTCGGCGCGTGCAGCAGCTTGTCGACGACCCGGTGCACGGCCTGGCGGATCTCACCGCGCTGGCGGTCGTCCAGGTCGGGCAGGCGGCCGTGCAGCCGCGCGATCTCGGCGGCGACGACATCCGCGGCCATGGTGCGCAGCGCGACCACGGTCGGCGTGATGTGCGCCGCCCGCATGGCCGCCCCGAAGGCCGCGACCTCGTCGGAGACGATACGCCGCACCTGGTCCACGTCGGCCGCCATCGGAGCGTCGGCGGAGGCCTCGGCGAGCGACTCGATGTCCACCAGGCGCGCCCCGGCGAGGCGGTGCACGGCGGCGTCGATGTCGCGCGGCATGGCCAGGTCGAGGAGGAAGACGACGGGCGCGGGCCGCTCGGCGACCGGCTCGGGGCGGCGCCGCTCGGGGATCCGGCCCACGGTGGCGGCGGTCGCGGCGAGCGCGGTGATCAGCTCGGCGTCCGCCTCGGCGGACTCGGTGGTACGACCACCCGCCGGGCGCGTGTTGCCCCCGGCCGCCCAGGTCGCGTGCTGCTCCAGCGTGGCCGCGTCCATCCCGGCCACGGCGGCCTCGCCCAGGACGGAGAAGCCGGGCTGGGCCGCGGCCAGGTCCAGGGGGCAGTTCTCGTCGGCGGCGGGCTGCGGGGCCTCGGGCTTGACGGCCGTGAAACGGGGCTCGGTGACCGGCGGCTGCCCGGTGCGGCCCTCGACGGCCCCTGCGACCGACTCCGCCGTGAGCACCAGGCCCGTCGCCCCGGTACAGGAGACGACGACGTCGGCACGTGTCAGCTCGTCCGGCACGGCGTTCATCCGTACCGCACGGGCGGTCACCGCGTTGTCGTCGGCCTCCTGAAGGATCTCGGCGAGGCGCTCGGCACGGTCGAAGGTGCGGTTGGCCACGACGATCTCGGCGACCCCGGCCCGCGCGAGCGTGGCGGCGGCCAGCGAGGACATCGAACCGGCGCCGATCACCAGCGCCCGGCGGCCGGCCGCCCAGCGCTGGACGTCGCCGCCCGCGGCCAGCTGCTCCAGGCCGAAGGTGACCAGGGACTGGCCCGCGCGGTCGATGCCGGTCTCGGAGTGGGCGCGCTTGCCCACCCGCAGGGCCTGCTGGAACAGGTCGTTCAGCAGCTTGCCCGCGGTGTGCAGGTCCTGGGCGCGGGCCAGGGAGTCCTTGATCTGGCCGAGGATCTGGCCCTCGCCGACGACCATCGAGTCCAGGCCGCAGGCCACCGAGAAGAGGTGGTGGACGGCCCGGTCCTCGTAGTGGACGTACAGGTAGGGGGTCAGTTCCTCCAGGCCGACGCCGCTGTGCTGGGCGAGCAGCGTGGACAGCTCGGCGACGCCCGCGTGGAACTTGTCCACGTCGGCGTACAGCTCGATGCGGTTGCAGGTGGCGAGCACCGCGGCCTCGGTGGCGGGCTCGGCGGCGACCGTGTCGTGCAGCAGCTTGGTCTGGGCGTCCGCGTTCAGCGCCGCCCGCTCCAGCACGCTGACCGGGGCGCTGCGGTGGCTCAGTCCGACGACGAGGAGGCTCATGCGGGCATCACGGCGGGTACGTCCCCGTCGGGTCCCTGGTCGGCGTCGTCGCGGGGGGTGACGGCGGCGGCCTTGCCACCGTCGCCGGCCGCACTCTCCTCACCGGACTTGCGCTGCTCGTGGAAGGCGAGGATCTGGAGTTCGATCGACAGGTCGACCTTGCGCACGTCGACGCCGTCCGGCACGGACAGCACGGTCGGCGCGAAGTTCAGGATGGAGGTGACCCCGGCGGCCACGAGCCGGTCGCAGACCTGCTGGGCGGCGCCGGCCGGGGTGGCGATGACGCCGATGGAGACCCGGTCGTCCTTGATGATCTTTTCGAGGTCGTCGGTGTGCTGCACCGGGATGCCCGCGACCGGCTTGCCGGTCAGGCCCGGGTCCGCGTCTATCAGCGCTGCCACGCGGAAGCCGCGGGAGGCGAACCCGCCGTAGTTGGCGAGGGCGGCGCCGAGGTTACCGATACCGACGATGACAACCGGCCAGTCCTGGGTGAGGCCGAGTTCGCGGGAGATCTGGTAGACGAGATACTCCACGTCGTAGCCGACACCGCGCGTTCCGTAGGAGCCCAGGTAAGAGAAGTCCTTGCGCAGCTTGGCGGAGTTGACCCCCGCGGCCGCGGCCAGCTCCTCGGAGGAGACCGTGGGTACCGAGCGCTCGGACAGCGCGGTCAGGGCTCGGAGGTACAGCGGAAGCCTGGCGACGGTGGCCTCGGGAATCCCTCGGCTGCGGGTCGCCGGTCGGTGTGTTCGGCCAGTTGCCACGGTGCTCCTGATGGTAGAGCGGGGCTGCGGGCGGTCATACGTCCCCAGACCGCCCCGTCGACAGCAGGCTATGTCTTTGTGAACGCGTGCACAAAGATGGTGTCCGATTTGCCCGGCAGAAGTGACCGGGGTCACGCACCTTTCGCGCCGTTGGCGGGAACCGGCGGGCACACACCGGCGCGCCTTCGTTACTGGGGGCAAAACCGCACACGCTCCTCACGAATCCCGCCCCCGAGACCAAACCGCCCGTAGATCCTAAGCGACTTTCGGGACCAGTTGGACTACTCGGTCAGTGCTTTGCGGAGCCGATCGGCGTTCACGCGCCAGAAGGTGTGCTGTTCACCGTCGACCAGTACGACGGGGATCTGCTCCCAGTACCGGTCGTACAGCTCCTTGTCCTCGCCGATGTCCTTCTGGTCCCACGGCACCCCGAGTTCCCCGCAGACCTTCTCGATCACGGCCTGCGCGTCGTCGCACAGATGGCAGCCGGGCTTGCGGATCAGGGTGACCAGCCGCTCGCCGGGCTCGGTCTTCGCGTTCTTGTCGCCGCTGCGTCGGAAGAGTGGACTCATACCGGCCATTCTCGCGCGCCGCCCCGGCACACCCGGTTTAACCCTTGCCTCACCCAGAGTTCACGGCCTTTGAACCTTCCGGCTCGGGGAGCACCGAACAGACTGGCTATGCTCACGGCATGGCCGCTCTCGGATGGCTCACTCCCCGTAGGCGCTCCGCCACGGCGCGGAGCGTGTTGGCAGGCGAGGCCTCGGCCGAGGCCGCCCGCAAGTCCTCGGAGGAGGCACAGGAGACCGCGCGGGCCGACGCGGAGGAACCGGCTTTCCCGGTGATCGGCGACACCAGCGCGGCCGCCTTCTTCGACCTCGACAACACCGTGATGCAGGGCGCCGCGATCTTCCACTTCGGGCGCGGCCTGTACAAGCGGAAGTTCTTCGAGACCCGCGACCTGGCACGCTTCGCCTGGCAGCAGGCGTGGTTCCGGCTGGCCGGGGTCGAGGACCCCGAGCACATGCAGGACGCCCGCGACTCGGCGCTGTCCATCGTCAAGGGCCATCGCGTCGTCGAGCTCCAGACCATCGGCGAGGAGATCTACGACGAGTACATGGCCGACCGCATCTGGCCGGGCACCCGCGCGCTCGCCCAGGCACACCTGGACGCCGGGCAGAAGGTCTGGCTGGTCACGGCGGCGCCGGTGGAGATCGCCACGGTGATCGCGCGCCGGCTGGGTCTGACCGGGGCGCTCGGTACGGTCGCGGAGTCGGTGGACGGCATCTACACCGGCCGGCTGGTCGGCGAGCCGCTGCACGGGCCCGCCAAGGCGGAGGCGGTGCGCGCGCTGGCCTCGGCGGAGGGCCTGGACCTCGCCCGCTGCGCGGCGTACAGCGACAGCCACAACGACATCCCGATGCTCTCGCTCGTCGGCCACCCGTACGCCATCAACCCGGACGCGAAGCTGCGCAAACACGCGCGGGAGAAGGACTGGCGGCTTCGGGACTATCGCACGGGGCGCAAGGCGGCGAAGGTGGGGATTCCGGCGGCGGCGGGCGTCGGCGCGGTGGCCGGTGGCACTGCGGCGGCGATCGCCTTGAGTCGCCGGCGCCGGTAGGTCCTGGCCGACGGGGGTCTCGCCGCAGAAGGTGGGCACCTCTCGACGGCCCTCCACGCGCCCGGAATTATGCCGCGGCCATTTCAAGATGTCCTGGAGTTCGCCGAAACACGCCCTTTTTCGGTCAAGAAGTGATCAGGTTGCGGAACGGAATTGGGCAACAATCGGTTACAGATGCGACGCAATCGGTGATTTGAGCAACTCGGTGTAGCAGGGCCTGCACGAAGCGTTATTCTCCTCAGACGCAAACCGGTACCCCTCCGTCGCTACGACGGGTGAACGGTTCCGCACTGCACGTGATGAAAGCTCTGCCTCTGGGAGTCCCGTGTACCCACACGTCGGGGTTGACGCCTCGGGCCTGGCTACGCTGCGCGCAACTGTCGCAACGGTCAAAGAGACGCTGCTGCGCGGCCTCGTCCCCACCGCGCTCACCGTCCCCGCCTTCGCCATCGCCGCGCCCACGGGCCCGTGCTACGCACTGGCCGACGGCGGCGCCGCCATCGCCAGACGCGGCCGCCCCGCGGGCGCGGGCGGCGGCGCCACCACCGCCCGCCGCCCGGCCGCCGACAGCGACAGCGCCCGGATGATGGATCTGGTCGAGCGCGCCCAGGCGGGCGAGGCCGAGGCCTTCGGACGGTTGTACGACCAGTACAGCGACACCGTCTACCGGTACATCTACTACCGGGTGGGCGGCCGCGCCACCGCCGAGGACCTGACCAGCGAGACCTTTCTGCGCGCCCTGCGCCGGATCGGCACCTTCACCTGGCAGGGCCGCGACTTCGGCGCCTGGCTGGTGACGATCGCCCGCAACCTCGTCGCCGACCACTTCAAGTCCAGCCGCTTCCGGCTGGAGGTCACCACCGGCGAGATGCTGGACGCCAACGAGGTCGAGCGCTCACCGGAGGACTCCGTCCTGGAGTCCCTGTCGAACGCCGCGCTCCTGGACGCCGTACGACGCCTCAACCCGCAGCAGCAGGAGTGCGTGACGCTCCGCTTCCTCCAGGGCCTCTCGGTCGCGGAGACCGCCCGGGTCATGGGCAAGAACGAGGGCGCGATCAAGACCCTCCAGTACCGCGCGGTGCGCACTCTCGCCCGGCTGCTGCCGGACGACGCCCGCTGAAAGCACCCGCCCCCGGCCCGCCACTCCGGGCGACCGCCAACTCACCTTCCGTAAAGGCGCGTTGACTTTCCGCACGGATCGATCGGGGTCCGTAACCCAAGTGCCGCGCCAGTCGTTGTGCGGGATACAGGCTCCCTGTGGTCACCTCCCGGCCAGCCCATCGCTCGATCGGGTGGAGTGGCCGGGGGCGTGCAACCCTCAGGACCCCCTGGGGAGTCGACCGTCATGACGAGAGGAGGTGCCGCCAGTGATCGCGAACGTATCGGCGCACCGGCGGGCGAACGCCTTCGCCCAGGCCCTGGAGGAGCAGCCCGACCGGGACACGGCGGCCGAGCAGTCCGACGAACCGGCGGGTTCCCCGCCGACCACCGAGGAACTGACCGAGCGGGGCCGTCTGCTGGCCCTCGCGGACGGACTCGGCGCGCTGCCCAGGCCGCAGCTCGACCCCGACGTCAAGGTCGTCCAGCGCGCACAGCTGGTGGCCGCGATGGAGGCCATGCTCCAGGAGGGGACCGGGGCGGAGCCGACCGTACCGGGTCAGCGCAAAGGCAAGGGCGCGCACCGGGCGAGCCCGCTGGGCAAACTCCGGCCGCGGACCAGGCTGACACGCCCTGCCCGGCGACTCGCTGTACGGACTGAAACGCGGCATCGAGGACTTCAAGCTCGACTATCTGAGCAATGGCGAGGACCAGCGCGGCCAGGTCTACCTCGACCAGGCCTCCACCCGGCTCGGCGAGGCCCGTCGGCTGATGGAGCGCGGTCGCGGCGGCCATCTCGACCATGAGTCCATCGGCGAGATCCGCCGCACCCTGTCCGGGATGCAGCACGACGTCACCGAGGGCCACCGGCTGCTGCACGCGGCCTACGAGGCCGATCCGGACCAGCTGGGCCCGATCCAGGCGCTGTCCACGTTCTCCCGGTCCCACCGCGAGGCATGGAGCGCGCTGAGCGACAAGCTGCCGGTGCAGCTCGGGGACGTCAAACAGCAGGTGTCGTCGGTGTTCGACGCCATAGACCAGGAAGTCGCCCCGTTGCAGTCCCTGCTGCCGCAGCAGTCCTCCCAGGGCGGCGACGGCAGGCACCGGGGCTCCGGCTCCGCGTCCCCCGGCACCCCTCGCTCGACCCCGCCGCGCCACAGCGCCCCGTCCACCGGTCACGGCACCACCGAGCACCCGACCGGCACGGCCAGCGAGAGCACCGACGACGGGCTGCTCGGCGGC
>NZ_MUNF01000828.1 GCF_002154555.1 Streptomyces murinus | reverse complement strand
TCGAAGCCGGGCAGCGCGATCCGGTACACGCACGAGTCGCAGTTCATGCGCAGATCGCCCTTGACGGCCTCCTCGTACCGTTCGAGCACCAGGTCGAGCAACTCCGGCTCGGGACCGATGACATCGGCCGAGGCCACGGGCGTCTCCGGGTGCGCGGCCGCCCACTCCTCGGTCTGCCGCCGCACCCGGTCCGGGAGGATCCCGGTGAACAGGAAGTAGGGGAGCACGACGATCTTCCGCGCCCCCAGCGCCACACAGCGGTCCAGACCGCTCGGCACGTCCGGCGCCGCGAGGGACACGAACGCCGTCTCCACACCGGCGTACCCCCGGCCCTCCCACAGCAGCCGGGCCGCCTTGAACACCTCCGCGTTGGCGTCCGGGTCGGTGGAGCCGCGGCCGACCAGCAGCACGGTCACCTCCGCGCGGTCCTGGTCGCCGATCACGTCGTCCAGGCGCCGCTCCAGCACGTTCAGCAGCGCCGGGTGCGGACCCAGCGGGCGCCCGTAGGTGTACGAGATGCCCGGGTGCCGCTCCTTCTCACGGGCCAGCGCGGCCGGAATGTCGCCCTTGGCGTGTCCGGCGGACACCAGCATCAGCGGCACGGCCGCGAACCGGCGTACGCCCCGCTCCACCAGCTCGGCCACCGCGTCGCCGAGCGGCGGCGGGGACAGCTCGATGAAGCCGCCCGCGACGGGCAGGTCGGGACGGCGCAGGCCCAACTCCCGCACGAAGGCACGGAACGCCTCGGCTCCGGCGTCGTCACGGGTGCCATGGCCGGCGATCAGCAGGGCGGGCGGGGTGGTCACAGGGTCTCCTCGGGGGAAATCGGTTGGTACAGCAGGGCGTTGAGGGCGGCGGCCGCGACCGCCGAGCCGCCCTTCTCGGACACGTTGCTCACGGCGGGCAGCCCGCTCTCGCGCAGCGCGGCCTTGGACTCGGCCG
>NZ_MUNF01000827.1 GCF_002154555.1 Streptomyces murinus | reverse complement strand
GTACGACGGTGTCGGCGCCGGCGCCGACACCGTCGTACGGCAACCGACGTCCGGCGAGCCCGACCCGGAGGGGTTCGTGCGGTTCGCGGCGGCAGGTCATGCCGCTGGTCCGGCGGCAAGAGCCCGGCGGCAGATGAAAAAGCGGCAGATGAAAAAGGAGAGGACCGGGGCGTCGGCGCTCGTCATCATGGAGGGCATGAATCCAGCCCGCCGGACCTTCGCCGAACTCGTCGCCGAGGGTGCCGCCGTGCCCACCGAGGGGTGGGACTTCTCCTGGTTCGCGGGGCGGGCCACCGAGGCGCGGCCCTCCTGGGGGTACGCGCGCTCGGCGGGGGAGCGGCTGGCCGGTGCCGAGGCCGCGCTGGACATCCAGACCGGGGGCGGGGAGGTGCTGGCCTTCAGCCTCGCCGCCGCCCCGGCCCGGCCCCGGCTGGTCGCCGCCACCGAGGGCTGGGCACCGAACACGGCCAGGGCCACCGAGCTGCTTCGGCCGCACGGCGTGGTGGTCGTCGCCGCCCCGGACGACGCGCCGCTGCCGTTCGCCGACGGGGCTTTCGACCTGGTGCTCAGCAGGCACCCGGTGGTGCCGCACTGGGACGAGATCGCGCGGGTGCTGCGGCCGGGCGGCACGTACTTCGCCCAGCATGTCGGGCCCGCCAGCGTCTTCGAGCTGGTCGAGCACTTCCTCGGGCCGCAGCCCGAGGCGGGGCGGGGCGCGCGGGATCCGCTGCGGGAGCGGGCCGCGGCCGAGGCGGCGGGCCTGGAGATCGTCGCGCTGCCCGCGGAGCGGCTGCGGATGGAGTTCCATGACATCGCCGCCGTTGTCCACTTCCTGCGCAAGGTCGTCTGGATGGTGCCCGGGTTCACCGTCGAGGCGTACGAGCCCCAACTCAGGGCGCTGCACGAGCGGATCCAGCGGGAGGGGCCGTTCGTCGCCCACAGCTCGCGGCATCTCTTCGACGCCCGCAAGCCCCGCTAGGGCCTGTCTGACAATTCCCGTCTGCCGCGAGAGTGCGTGCATGGCGT